>NZ_FXTB01000005.1 GCF_900182605.1 Saccharicrinis carchari | reverse complement strand
AAAAACGTTTAAAAAAACTGCAAATACAAATGCTCCCCAAATTGCTAATCGAATGCTTTAAATCAAAGAACTTTTTTTTACAATGAGCTATAACGGCCACTTGTATGAAACGTAGCCGATAACGAGGGATTACTTATCAAACCGAGATAATTTATACACGAGCTAAAGACCTTCAAATTTGCACTATCCCGGCTATGTTTTATACAAATTGTTGTATGCTGGCGTTCAGTTTTTTCGTATTAGTTCTCAATCAATTAGTCCTAGTTTTCATCAATCTGCACTGACGTTTCAACGGGGTACGAATTTATTTTGTTTTTTGAGGGAGGGCAAACCCTAAAACCGCCCTTAAAGGCGGTTACTTGGGCTGGCTTTGTAAGCTCTTTGGCAAGTTTTGGTTTGAGCGTTGCTCGTGTGACTTGCCAATGTGCTTACAAATAGGGTGGGCAATTCCACTATCCTCGCACCGTTTTACCCAATGCCTCTAAAAGCTGTGGATTATCTTCTAATCCAATTTTTGCTACTGCGTAGAACTCGCTCATCCAATCATCCATCTTTGCAAAAGCAGAATCTTTGGCTTTTGTTGCATCTTGTGATTCTCCTTTTTCTTTCAAATACTCTGCTCTTGCTGTTTCTAACTCAGCAATTGCGGTATTAGCCGATGTCAAATCATTTGTTGATATTTTTAATCTTGCTAATTTGCTTTGAATATCTGTATCGGTGGTTGCAACGCTATAAAATTTCTTTGTCGCTTCTAACCATTTAATATAAGTCCGAGGCATTGCTCCTGATATTGCCAGCTTATCTGCTGTAAGTGCATCATTACGGAATACTACTTTTGCTTTTTTACGATGAAGCGTGAAAGTATCTTCTAATTGTTCTTTTTTACTGGAAAAATCGGCATAGGCTGCAGATGTTTCATCGTCTTCGGTTTTGTTTAGGTCATAAGCAGAACGAGTTTCAGTTAAAAGTGCTTTTCCTTCACCGATTACTGCTGAATCGTAACCTAATTCAGCCATGACTGTTGCAATTTCTGTTTGGGTTTCAGCATTTTCTAATGCAATGCGATACTGCTCTAAAATTTCTGCTTCTGAAGATTTGGGTCTTGTTGCCATTTAATTAATTTTTAAGGTCTGCCTGTTTGGGCAAACGGGTTTATAATATTTACAATTTAGTTGCTTCAACTTACATCTCTATTGCTTCCACTATCAATTGCATTGCTTCGGCTTACATTCCCCCTGCTTCTCGTCACATCTACTTTGCTTTCTCCTACATTTTTTCTGCTTCAATATGTTTACCAATTGCTTTTATTCACATTTTAATAATTTACTGTTACAATAATCTTGCTTCGAGATTTGATTTATTCTTTTAAAATAATTTTCTGAATTAAACTAATTTCTTTTCGTTTACTTTTTTTCGACTGTATTAAATGTGGAATTATTGAATTTCTAGAATGAATTAACAATTCACTACCTTTTTTCTTTTGCTGAACAGTATATGATAAAGCAAAAGTGTACTGATTATATGAACGATACATTTCACTCACCTCTTCAACATCATCATAAGAAAGAATCCACTTAAAGAAACTTTCTCTTTTCAAATATTTAGAAAGCTTAAAATGGTCATCATGTTTATAATAATTCATATATAAACTTGAACCTTGCACATAATAAGGAGGGTCTAAATAAATTAAAACATCTTTTTGCCTTTCGGTTGGGATTGGTGCTTTTATCCTATATTTTAGAAAATACAAAGCATCATCATTAAATATTTTTATATTTTTCTTATTGGCAATAATATTATAAAGCTTTTCTCGCAAAAAATCCTTCTTGAAACGTGCGTCAATTTTATAATTGGCTTGTAACTGGGCCTCCAAGCTATTCCCTCCAATCGGACCTGCATTTAAAACACCTGAACGATTACATCTGTTCATGAAAAATGTTGCAAACCCTAAAGCCAACATATCATTTTTATTATCAGTTGAAATAGAATCTGAATTCTGAAAAATATTTTTACATCTAAACCATTCTTCTAAAGTTATTTCCACATTTTCAAATAGCTCCATAAAAGCTTCACTACACTCAATTAAACTATACCAAAAAGCAAATATCGGTTTACTTGCATCATTGATATAAATTCGCTTAACGACACCCTCCAATAATAAATTGATTCCAGCCCCTGCACCGCCTGCGTAAGGTTCTGCATATATGACATTTTTCATGTCATTGAGTTTAATAAACTCTTTGAAAAAATTTGTCATTACGGATTTTCCACCTGGGTATCTTAAAGGAGTATTTACCATATTTTTATACTCTACTTATTTTCAACTTCGCTAATATCTAAAATCTCCTTGAACAGAGGAAACAAAAAGTCCCAAAAACGATTTAAGAAACCTGCATCTAAATGATGTGTGTCAGAACCATGAACAAAACCATTTAAAACAGAAAGGCTAAATTCATTTTCATAATTCAATAGTTTTGCTAGTATATCATTTTGTTTCTTAGGTAGTTTGTCCTTTAAAAAGTCAAGTCTCTGCTGTAGAGTTATATTGACTAAAGCTGTTTTGTATTTTTTACAAATATCTGCTTCAAGATTGTTATTGATAATATAATTTCTTACAGAAATATCAAGTATAACACGAATGGATGCTGATATTGCATTTTTCCATCTTAAAGGAATATTCTTAAGCTCTTCAAAGATATCCAACAAACGTAAATCAGTAGTTGTTAATGAGTATTTATTATCAATTAGTTTGGTTCGTTTATTATTCTTGGTAATAGGAGAAGCCGTTTGTGGTTTTACTACATCTTTTGCAACAGTACCATTGTTTTTTCTTTCTGTAAAAGAAATAGGAACATCTGACTTATTAACTTTTTCAAATTTATCCAAGAAATGGACTATTTGTTCAGCATTGCGAATTGTTCGAGAGTTAATTTTATTCTCTGCCTTTTCATCTGCTAACATCCATTTCACCAGCTGAGAATACGCTTTCTTAAAATCATCTTCTTCTGTTTCTACATTAACATTTACACCATCATAGTTAATATTCCATCTCTTTCGAACTTCTGTATTAGAAAACCATCTTTCCAATGTTGAAATTGGGAAACGATGTGATACAGCCGTGGAATATTCCTCGTCGCTTAACAAATCTTTTAGATTGTGAATGTAGTTTTTAAGTTTAATAACTCTTATATGCCCTTCAATATCACCTTGACTTAAACCTGAAATACGGATAAGGCTAGCTATATCACCATTGTATTTTTCATACAAATCATAAATTGCATTGAGCTGTTGTTCTCTACTCCATTTACGCATAAGACCAGATTGATTATGCCTTTCATGCAAGTACCATTCTATATCTTCAAATGATGGAGCTATCAGGACTGGTATTTTTTCAAGAAAATCTTTATTCTTAGCTCCTTGAGCAAGTTTAGCTATCGTTTGTTTTATAGCTTTTGGAGCTTTATGGGGTTCACGTAAAAGTTTTAAGGCAATTACTCTTCGATTACCTTCAATGACAGTATAAGGTCCATCCTTTTCTTTTTGCCAAACGACAACAGGGTCAAAAGAAAGAAAATCTCTATCAACAATTGATTTTACAAGTCTGATAAATTCATTTTTATCAAAATCATTTGAAATTATTTCATTAATATAATCTGACAGCCTGACATACTCATTGCTTGGGTTTAAGCGAGGATTATCACTCCAAAGCTTTAAACTGTTAACAGACCGTTCTCTTTTTTTATTAATCCATTCATTTTTCATAACTGTCAGATTTTTTATTAAAACGCAATAAATTTATCGCCCATGTAGTGTTTTAGGTTGTATTTCTTTGTTGTATCTAAAGCTCTTTCAAGACAGATAAATTTCTGTTCGGTATTGGTTTTGAAATGTTCTACCGTTTCCATATCTATTATTATATCAAGGCAAATAAGGGTTTCCTTTTCTCCATCGGTAACATGAAGAATTTCATTCTTTTTGAATTGCTCTTGTTTCTCGGTTCTGTAATTGAGCGTAAAATTATTTTTAAGTAATATCTCTGTTAATAATTCATCACGGTTAAAAGCGGTAACCAGTTGTGCTTCTTTGTCTGAAATGTATTTTTTAAAAAGCTCTATATTTTCTTCATCTGTTTTGTTTGGGTCTGGTGCAAATTCAACTCGTGGGAAGTTTGATTTTGTCAGTTTGAATACTTTAAAACCTAATCCTTTTGTTGCTTCTTCTGCATCGCCATTGTTGAACAAATCGGGTTGTTTATTTTTCTTTTCTTCAATGATTTTTTCAACAACACGCTTATTTCGTTCTATTGTAATGTCGCTTATTTTTTCAAAACCTGATGATTTGGCTTTACTGTTGGCTTCAGTTGCTTCAGGAAGTTGGACTAAAATAAAACGTCTGTTAGTTCCTTCTTCCTCATTCAATTTAAACATAGCATGACCTAAAGTTCCAGAACCTGCAAAAAAATCTAAAAAGATTTGGTCTTCTTCATACTCATTCATTTTAATAAAATATTGAATTAACTCTATTGGTTTTGGATAACCGTCAAAAACAACTTCAATTTTTTCTAATTCAGCTGAAGCCTTTTGTGGGCCACCTAAACCATTAAGTACCGTTATTACGTGGCTTTGCTTATCTGAACGTATTTTGACAACTTCAATAGCACCAGAATTAGATATAACAAACTTGGTTTCTTGCCCTTTGGAATCAGTTATAGGTTGGCAATTATTTTCAATAAATTCAATTAATAAATCCTTTGAACTCCATCCACTTTTTACAATTGTTTCTGACTGAAGTTTTCCATCTGTTATTATAGCATCATTTAAATAATTTGGCCAAGATTTTTCTCTTTTATCAATAGTTCCATTCTTGATATCAGATGGAAAACCTATTGGTAATTTAACTTCGCTAACTGGATTTTTTGGTCCATTTTTGACAATCGTATTTCTAATTTCTTCCAAGAATAACTTACTATCATCATTTGTGCCTGGGTCTACAACTGGTGGTGCAGGAAATAATTCTTCATTTTTTGCATAAACAACAATATATTCATGGCATTTTTTGAATTTCGCTTGGTTATCAAAATTCCCATCTGTTCTCCATGAAAATTGAGTAAGAAAATTTCGTTCTCCAAAAACTTCATCACACATTTTTCGAAGATGATGGATTTCAGTATCATCAATTGATATAAAAATAACACCATCTTCTTTAAGGAGCTGTCTTGATATCAAAAGACGACTATACATCATATTTAGCCAATTACTATGATAACGACCATCTGTATCTGAATTTGTATCAACTTTAACACCATCTCTGAAAACTCCATTTAATTCCCAATAAGCCTTTATGTCTAGTTTCCATGTGTCTTTGTAAACGAAATCTTTATCCTTGTTATATGGAGGGTCTATATATATGCATTTTATTTTTTCACGATAGCTTCCGCTTAAAAGCTTTAGCACTTCAAGGTTTTCACCTTCAATTATCAGGTTTTCGCTCTCGGTTGGATTTACGCTTCGTTGCTCATCATAAATTAGGGTTGCATTGCTTGGAGTAAAGGCATTACGTTTAGCATTGCTTTTGCCAAACCAACGAAACTCATAACGTTCTGTTTCGGCAACACTGCTAGGGTCTACAACTTTTTTTAGTTCATTTATATTTAATTGCCCTTCGTTTGTAAACAGGTCAGGAAACATTTGCTTTAAAGTTTCTAAACGCTCTTTGTTCCAATCGTGACTGTTAGGCATTAAGTCTTGTATATTTTCCATTGCTATGCTTCTTCTAATTCATTAATTGTTTGTGTTGCTTTTGTTTTGAAAGTGTTGTATTCCTTTATTGGAGCATTGTATTGAACTTCCACGCCCAAAGCAGTAAAGTGTTTTATGGCGCATCTTATTTTATAAATTTCACTTTCAGTTAACGCTTTTTTATCATTTATGTCGTCTGTTCCTTTCGTTTCGACTACAAAATAATACTGACTTTCATTGCCAGTTTTTAACTGTTTACGCTTCATTACTACACCAAAATCAGGATTGTATTCACCAACAGGTGTCTTGATTTTATACCAAAGTGGCAATTTGAGAAAACAAACTACTTCAGGGTCATTTTCAGCATGTAAACCAAATCGAGATTCAATATCACTATCAAAAACAAATTTATCGTAAACCCCTTTATTTGGAGTTTCCCTGATTTTCTTATCATCGATTTGACGCTCAAATTCTTCGAAATTAAAAGTGTACTCATCGCCTGTTATATGATAATCAAGCCCACGTACCATTTCTTCTAATTCTACATTGCGAATAATTGAAGCAGCTTCATGAATAAAGCGAGGTGGATTTTTTATAAAATGGTCAAGATTTATTTTATTAATAATTTCGATTGTCGTTTGATAGCTAATGCCAGTATTTTCACTTAATTCTTCGATTAAGTCAAGTGCTGTAAAACTCGCTTTCATTTGACGCGATTCTTTACCGCCAAACTCATCTTGTTTTCCATCTTCGGAAATTTCCTGAATCATATGACTACTTGCCTCAATAACATAATCAGGAATTTCTATTTGATTTAATCTTTCAACAGATGTGCTTATCAAATTGTCCTCGCTAAAAGACATAATGTAATCGGTTTTCTTTGACATAGCTTTCCAAAAACGTTTAAAAGCTTCATCAATAGTTTCAGATTGGTTTCTTTTGAATTTCACAAGGTTTTGTTTTTCTCCTTTGTGTGTATGTGTCATTCCAGCACCTGCAGAAGCTGAACCATAAACCGATTTAATTTCTTCCTGATATTGAGTTACAAACGTTTCATAAGTTTCATTTGGGATTACAGTTAGCTGATTAATCCTTTCTGAATCTTCAACCGCAAGGCTATCATAAACACGCTGTCCATCCTGATTTACGCAAATCCGCAAACCTCGTCCTATTTCTTGACGTTTTCGGATTTCGGAAAATGCAGTATTCAGAGTTGCAATATTGAAAACATTTGGATTATCCCAACCAACTCCTAAAGCTGAATGAGAAAAAACAAACTGAACGGGGTTGTCCTTATTTAACAATTCTTCACGACCTTTTAAAATAAGTTCGTAAATGCGTTTTTGTTCGTTAACACCTCCTTCATTATCGGCAAATTCGCCCGAAGCTTTTTGAGCGAAATAATATCCTTGAATTGATTTTATATATTCCTCGCTTGGCTCTTTTCCTCCATTGTATTCGGGGTAAATTTCACGGTATTTTTCGGCAAAAAGGTTTTTAATAATAGGCTCTTCACCCATGTAATTAGACACTTTGTCGATAAAAATTAAGGATAAACACTTGATTCCTTTTTCGGCAAGTCGTTCTGTTTTTGTAAAATGGCGATGGATTAACCATTCTAACTGTAAAGTCCAAATAGGCTGTAAATTTCCTGTTGTAGTTTTTTCAAACAACTCAACACCATTACTAAATGTAACGCTCCATTTTTGTGTTTTCAGACTTTTATTTATTCGGTTTATTTTGTAGTTAAGATAGCTTGGATTGCTAGTAACATCCCCTAAGTTATCACCTACTTTTAACCATTTTGTATCTTTAAATTCAATTTTCCCAGATTTAGTCTGATGCCATGCTTTTAATTTTGCTTTCGGGTCACTTTTCCCGTTCTGAACTTCAGAAAATTCTATTTTTAGTGATGCTTCATCGTTTTTTTCGGTTACCGTAAGAACTTCAATTTTCTTCACAAGTCCTTGTTTGTAACTATCGTATGGAGTCAAACGATAAAGTAAATTGCATACTACTTTGTGAGTAGCGGAAAATCTAATTTTAAAAAGAGGATTTAATTTTCCGATACGTTCATGTGAATTATCGGTGTCCATTCCCTCTTGCGGTTCATCCATGAAAATAATCGGATTGGTTTTTCCTATTGCTTCAATGAATGGCATGTTTGAAAATAAATCTTCTCGCTGTGCCTGATTCAAGATTTTATCTTCAGAATTAAATGAAGCAAGGGTCATTATCATTATTTGCGGATGCTGGTCTTCAATGTAATTAGTAACCTTGCTCAGTTTTTTGCTGTCGTATTCAAAAGCATTTGGTTTAAAACCGTACAATTCTTCCAACTGTCGGCTAAATCCGTTAAATGTATTTAAAACACCTTGTCGAATAGCAACTGAGGGAACAAGAATAATAAACTTTGTAAATCCATAGTGCTTGTATAATTCGTAAATGGTTTTCAGGTATACAAGTGTTTTTCCTGTTCCTGTTTCCATTTCAACACACAAGTCGTTTTCTTCGCTGATATTAGCTATATCTGCATGTATTCCATTTTCTTCGGCAATATTCTCTATGTTTTTGAGAATTTCCTCATTGTTTAGTTTACAGATATTAGAACGGATTCCATCAATGCATGAATTATCAAAAGTATTCTTTTCTGTTCCGTCGAATACTTTAATAACCGATTCAATGGCTTCGTCCTGATATTTTAAATCCTCTAATTGTAATTCCATTTATTGCTTCTTTGCGAAATATTTTACTTTTTTTTCAGCCAGTTTTAAAGCTTCCAATCCAAATTCTTCTTCGGATATTTCATACACTATTTTATCACTCAGCCACGACATTATCAATTCTTTTTCATTCAAGTTGAGAATCAGAGCAATTTTAACAATCAATTCCTTTGGTGGTCTGCGGTCACCCCGTTCAATTTTGCTAAGTATCGCTGAATCAATCTCTAATTCGGCTGCTAATTCACGGAGGAGCATTCCTTTCTTCTCTCTTGTTTGTCTAACTATTTGTCCTGTTGTTTCCAAATTGTTTTAAATTATCTTGACAATAAATGTCAAATTTAGGCTTTAATAAAAAGAAATCAGAAACTGTGTTTTTGTATTTATTAATAAGTTATCAACATGCAGGTGGTGGGTCGGCAAGAAACAGCTCTTTTGCAAATTTTGGTCGAGTGTTGGCTGGTGTGATTTGCAAATGTGCTGTTTGTGGGTGGGGTTGCAATTTTGCACTATCGCTTCTTAAAATCGGTGCGAGGGGAAAAACAAAATAAATGCCCTTCAAGTTTGCACGAACTTTTCCGCGAGGTACAATCCAGTCCGTTTACTTTTAAATTCCGAGTGTTGATGGTTGCGGTGTCGCTTTTTTTCGCTTGCATACAACGTTGAGTATATGGGTAGTGGTGGATTGCGTAGAAAGAATTTTCAAATTACCACGATGCAACCTGCGAGCTACAACTGTCCAATTTTCTGCAAATCTCCACCATTACCTATATACATTGTTATGCGCTGCAATTTTTCTTTAATTATCAATTCGTTTGAAGGTAAAACAACTGCGTTCGTATCAAGTTGGAATAATCCGCGAGAATCATTTGTTTGAATAATAATTCTGACATCTGTATTTTTAGCTTGGGTAGAATTATCCAATGCTCTTATTGTATCATCAAGGGTTTCGTAATCTTTTTGAATTCTTACTGGTATCGGTTTGCCGTTAATTTGCTGTTGAAGGAAACCGTCAATTCCACTGTTTCGTTGAACAGGGACTGCACCTATTGACTTTAATAATCCAAGTTCTTTCTCAGATTTTCCAACATAGCTGTCTATACCATTTTTTAGCAAATTTGAATCACTAACAATCAAATCTTCTAATCTCTTATTTGCTAATTCAATTGCATCTAAAGATAAATCAATCCCAATATATCTTCTATTAAGTAATTTGGATGCAACACAAGTCGTTCCACTCCCACAAAAAGGGTCTAAAACTATATCATTTTCATCAGAGCAAAGTTTGATTATTTGTTGCAAAAGAGAAACCGGTTTTTGAGTTGGATAACCAACTCGCTCTTTTGCTTTTGGGTTTAAATATGGAATATCCCAAACGTCAGAGAGGGGAACGCCTTTTTTTTCTTTTGCTAATACAATATTTCCGTTCTCATCTTTTTTGTAAACAGATTTACCATTTTCATCCCGTTCTCGCTCTTGTAAGATTTGGTCGATATTTGTTGTTGGTGAATACTCAGTATAAATCTGATTAAATTTAAAGTCGGAAGATTTTGAGTAAAAATAGATTACTTGATGAGAATTAAGCAATCCTTTTTTTGCATTTGACCATCGTTTATAATTCCAAATAATTTCACTTTGAAAATTATTCATTCCAAAAACCTTGTCTAATGCAACTCGAATATAATGTGATGCTGTTTTATCACAATGTAAGAATATAGAACCAGTTTTTTTTAGTATTCTTTTACATTCTGTAATTGAGTCAGATATTAATTCAATATATTCCTCAATAGAATCCCATTTATCGGCAAATTTGTATTCTTTGCTATTATCCCTCGTTTTTAGAGAATGCTCTTTTTGTGTAAAAAAAGGAGGGTCAAGATAGACCATATCGATTGACTCTGATTCAATTTTTTTCAGGACATAACGGCAGTCTCCTTCATATATTTTATTTGGTTCCATTATTCAGATTTTGTTTTTTTATCAGCAATTTTCGTTAGAATATCCTTCAAGTCAATTCCTGTATAATCTTTCACAAAATTCCATGCGTCATCACCCGCATAGTATTCACCATCAACACCTGCGTATAAAGTTTTAAGAGTATCCTGAATTTTAATTGCTTGAGTTCTTTGAGGATAATAAAACATAACTCTAATAGGCTTAAGACCTTTAGCCTTTATTGTCTTAACCCTTGAATGTTCTTTGGTTATATGGTCGCCATCAGTTGTAGCATCTCTCCATTTTATTTCAATAGCATCAGTATTGTTTAGAAAATCAATTTCAAATGTTTTTGGTCTAACTCCTTCAGTATTTGGAATCTTAGTCTTTTCTCCATCAGGATATTTAAACTTAAAACAATAAGTAGCTGCTTCCTCTAAAAATGAACCAGCATATTTATACAAAAATCGTCCTGTGTTTTGATAGGAATCTATTAGTTTTCCTTCTTTATTTGTAATTCCTAGAACTCGATAAATCAAGTAATGAGAATTATCATCTTCTTCCATTTCTTTTTTTCTTTCCTCAATCTTCGCTTTTAGATTGGAAGAGTATGTATCAGCTAATGCTTCAATATTTTTTATCAATTCTTTCATTTCACAAAGGTACAAAATTTAGTTTGAAGCACGGACGCTCCTATTGTTGCGCATAACGATAAATATAAAAAATCGTGGTTTTGGCTGTGCGTCAGCTTGTGCGACCATGTTTTTTATATAATGTTGGGCTTAGTTGTTATTCACTTTCTATTATCTGGTCGTAATATTTATTCTTTTGATTCTCCAACCCCTCTAATAATTCATCATATAGAATTATGTCAATATTTTTTAGCGACTGTCTCAATACTTTAAAATCATCTCTTTTTTCTTCTGTGTCAAGTTGCTCTGAATGACCTGTTATTAAAATTGCTCTTGGCTTAACTACTTTCACATTGATTTTTTCTTCTCTTCTTATATCATCTGCCAAAATCGAAGCTTTTCTCTCGGCATTAAACAAATATTTCTCAGCTTGAACTATGGCTTTAACCGTAGTTGTGTGCAAATAATAGTTGCCTCTGTCAGTATCATTTGAAAGTAGAGGGGTGTCAGGTTTTTTAATTTCAAAAATGTCAAGATAACCTTTTGTGTCAATCATACCGAAATCAACATTTCTGGAACCTCTAAGTATGACATTTAATTCAGGCAATATTTTAACATATTTACTATCTAAAAGGAAAAGATTCTTTTTAAGATATTTTCCCCAAAGATTTTCACTTATACTATTTCTAACATTTTGTTTAAATTCATCTAAAATCCTATCAATTGCAATCGTGTCAACTCTAATCTTAGTTCTGGCTAATTGTAAAAACTTGTGTGAATTACTTTGATATCTTTTATCTAATAACTCCGTAATAAATCCTTCAAATTTCATTAAATCATCAGGTGTAAGGTGTTCAATAATATCTGTATTAAGATTCTTTATTACATTTCGATATTGTTGTTGTGCCGTACTTGTACTTTCATCAAATTTATCAGGAAACAGATTATAGAAAAATCCATCCAATATATCGTTTTTACTCTGAGTTGATTGATTATTTACAACAATAAATTTTTCTCTTAATGTTTTAAAATCATCATATTTAAGAGTAAGACGGTAACTATCTTCATTACGAACTTTTCGAATTGCACTATCAGATTCCTTTGATATTGTTAAACTTGTAATTGATTTATTCTCTAATTTCTTGTTAAGATAATACTGAACACCTTGCTTAATATAGCCGTTGTCTGAAAAATCATCAGGTATTCTATCAAATCCCTCAATTAGGATTTCATTTAGAAAAAAATCATCTTCTCGCGGAAAGAATTGAACGTTATGGTGTTGCTTATCAACCCTAAATGCTAATCTTTTAGTTTCAGGATTTTCATCCTCAATCACCCAGTATTCTGTAATGGTAGGATTTATAAACTCTAATTCTGATTCGTATTTCGGCATAGTAATGCGTTTTTTTCAATTAAGCCCAACGGTAAATTGTATGAGTAGTGGCAGCTTGCGTGGTAATTTCCGCTCAAACCGCTACGCAGTTTGAGCGGGCTACAAACTTTGATATTTAACACAATTCCTGCCATTACTTATACAAAATGTTACAGGGCGTTTTTTATTTCCGCCATAATCAAATATAGAAATTTCTCTTTATTTGAAATAATTGCTGGATGACTTCCTTTCTCAAATAAATGAATCTTCAAGTCTTTGTTTTGCTCTTGTAGTGAACCATATATTTTATCAAGGTAATCACAATACTCGTCCTCCATACTTCCTGTTAACAATGTTGGAACATTCAAATCACTAATTGATTTATGAAAAAATGATTTTCCCGTTTTTGAAAATTCAATATTCACTTTAGTATCCAAATCAATTATTTTTTTCCAGTCGGTTCCATGGCAAAAATACCAAATTAGCTTTGCCAATATCTTTTTCTTATCTCTTTCTCTATCATTTTCAATTGAGCTAATGTAAGAGGGTAAAGGATATTCTCCTTCAAAACTATCAGCAATAAGGTATTTAACTTTTTCAGGATGCTCTAAAGCTAAATTAATTGCAACCAAAGCACCACCACTTGTTCCTATTACACAGGTATTCTCAAGTTTCAATTCATTTATCAATGCGTAGGCAACTTTAGAATTATAAAACCAAAAATCGATTTCAAATTCAGTTAATCTATCAGATTTGCCGTGCCCGGGAAAATCTAAAAGTATTACTTGAAACTCTTTAGCATATTTTCTAATAATTTGACTAAACATCTTAGAGGACACCGTATTGCCATGTAGTAATAAAAGGGGCGTGCCTCGCCCCTTTATTTTGTAATATACTTTTCTATTATCGAAATTGAAATATGACATAACACCTCCTTATTTTTTTGATGCTATTGTAAAAACAACATTTCCCCCATTCCAAATATCTCCTTTCGGTATAATATCATCCCTATGCTTTACATCAGCAAATCCATGCTTTTCAAGTATTTGTTTTAAATCTTTTTCGTTAAAGAAATGAGTCCAAAAACGATATACTTTAATATTGTCTTCAGAATCAATAACAAGGTGTTGGTAAAGTATAACTTTCTCCTCTTTGTATAAAAACGACTCAGATAATGCCATATAAGGACAATTTTTCCAAAAACCGCTTTTAGCAACTTCCCAGTTTTTGGGAGTTACTTTATGTTCAAGTTTATTGTCATTTAGAACATCAAAAATAAACACTCCTTCTTTTTTTAGGGCTCGGTATATCTTTCTTAATAGAATATTTCTATCGTCTGGAGATAAAACTCCTAAATCCGTATAAATTATAATTATCAAATCATATTTTTCTTGCCCTAAGTCATAGTCTAAATAACTTGCATTGAAATATTCAATATCAAGATTTTTTTCTTTCGCAGTTTTTTGAGCATAATCAATAGAGTTTTTCGAAATATCTATTCCTGTAACCTGATGCCCATTTTTTGCGAAAATTTCTGAATATAGACCTGGACCACAACCTAAATCAAGGATTTTTAGATTGCTTTTTTTTGCTTGTGAATCTAATATCCAATTTGCCGTCTTTTGTATAGTTGACATTTTACGACTTCCAAGGTCTATTTCTGGATTAAGATGGATATTTAAGATTTGCTTTGAAATATATGAGTCTGTCCACATAAAGGAGTTTCCTTTTTCATAAATCGTGGGCTTTTCAGACTTTGTTATAATATCTGTAATTTTCATTTGAATCAATTTTAATTCTCTCTTTGTGAGAATATTGTAAAAAAATAATTATTTAAAGAATACGCATAACAAGGAATGTCATCACTATATCAATGACTTTGCGTATTTTCCCTGAAGAGGGATTCAGATATGTACTATAAAGTTTTCAAAGCGTTACAAATTTATAAATAGTTTTTATTTCACACAATATATTTCAAGTCTTAGAATGTCCTTTTTCTTAAATGCCCTGTAACGTTTGGCTATCAACCGCTGTGCTGTTATATCCGTTTTATCGAATTGTATTTGTGTTGATACGACTCCAAATTAGCGGGCTATCAACCGGTAATTCTATTTATCGCCCAAATCCATATCATCAATAGGATTTTTAAAGTTACCAAAAATATTCTGGGATACATGTGTATATATTTCCGTAGTTTTTGAACTTTCGTGTCCTAACCAAACCTGTATAAACCTTAAATCAGTACCCTGCTCTAAATGATGTGTAGCAAAGCTATGCCTTAGAATGTGAGGATATACTCGCTTTTTTACTTTAGCTCTAGCTGCGGCATTTTTTATTGCATTCACGATACTAGTAGGACTGTATTGCCCACCTTTTTGCCCCTGAAAAAGCCAAACACTAGGTCGCTCCTCCTTATAATGACGTCTTAACAAATCTAAAACACCACCGCTCAAAGGTATGTACCTATCCTTTTTCCCTTTTGCGCCCCTAATTTTTATAAGCATTCTCTTCGAATCAATATCCTCACATTTCAAATTAATAACCTCACTTCGACGAAGTCCACATGAATAAATTAGTGCCATCAAACTCTTATGCTTAATGTTTTGGGTAAGTAATAGCATCTTTTCAACTTCAGCTTTGCTCAATACATCCGGTAATTTTTTATCTTTCCGTGGACGATCAATCGCAAAATACTGTTTGTCTCTGCCCAAAACATGCTCGTAATAAAATTTGACTGCATTAATTATTTGGTTTTGCTTAGATGACGAAATATTTTCATATTGAATTAATAAGAGAATATACTCGTTAATTTGTTCTGCGCTGAGTTCATCTAAGTTTTCACCCCTAAAATAAGTGGCAAATTTCCTAAAAAAGTTAGCATATACGCGTTGGGTATTCTCACTATACCTTTTTTGGAAAAGTTTTTCCATATAGCCATCGGGCAAATCAACTTTTATCTTTGGTACATCCTTTGGTTTATTATGCTCATATTGTGTATTATTTTCTTTTTTTAGTTTGCTATAATCTAACCAAGCTTTGGATTTAAAAATATCAAATGTTTTAGAAAGATCGAAATAATTTTCGGGTTGATACCAACAACCCATCGCATCGCTCCACCTTGAACCCGGAAGCTGTTTAAGGCCTTCTATTAACTCTGTATCATATTCAAAACTAAACAGTACCACTTTCTGACGTTGGTACATTGCACGCTTTAATACTATGGAAGGTTTCGCAGACATGCGTATTATTTACGTATTTTTACTTATTCAAATATAACACTTTTTGTACAAAACATTCCAACTATAACACTTTTTATTTTCGATAGGATTAGTATACTGTTGCCTACTTGGCCACATTATTGGCAACTAACTATTGGCCTCCTGCAGCAAAGCACCATTCGGCCGCTTGAAATTTATTTTTGGGCAGTGGCGAACCACAAATAAAAAAAGGCGCCCCAAAACATGAGACGCCTTATAATATGTATGGTTTATGCTTTTCGCTTAATAAACGACTTCATAATCTACATTGGCCAGACGCTTATAAGTGTTATAACGCCATTTTGCATTTTCCTCGGCTGCTTTAAACAATACTGCCGCTTCCTCCGGGAACGCTTTTAGCAAGGCTGTATATCGCACTTCGCCTTTCAGGAATTTTTGGAACATATCCCATTGTGGCTCCTTAGAGTCATAAATAAATGGGTTTTTACCTTCCTCTTCCAGCAAGGGGTTATAACGATACAAGTGCCAGTATCCGCATTCCACTGCTTTTTTACTCTCGGCCTGAGAAGCTCCCATACCGGCTTTTAATCCGTGGTTTATACATGGAGAATAGGCAATAATCAACGATGGGCCGGGATAGGCTTCTGCCTCTTTCAGTGCCTTAAAGTACTGGGCCTGGTTTGCTCCCATAGCCACTTGTGCCACATAAACGTAACCGTAAGTGGTAGCCATTAGTCCCAGATCTTTTTTACGAATCTTCATGCCCGAAGCAGCAAATTTGGCTACCGCACCTATTGGTGTAGCTTTTGACGCCTGACCACCCGTATTGGAATACACCTCGGTGTCCATCACCAAAATATTTATATCCTGCCCAGTAGCGATTACATGGTCCAGGCCACCATAACCTATATCGTAGGCCCATCCGTCGCCGCCAAAAATCCATACCGATCGTTTTTTCAAATAATCTTTTAGGGCAAGTATTTCCCTGGCAACGGCTGCCTTTTCGTTTTGTAACGCAGCTACCACGGCTTTAGAAACAGCAGTAGTTTCGGCACCATTTTCTTTGTTAACTAACCAGGCCTCAAAAGCAGCCTTGGTATTGGCATTTACGGCATCCAAATTTTCTTTCATCAAACGTTCAATACGCTCGCGCATTTTATCAACACCTGAGGCCATTCCCAACCCATATTCGGCATTATCTTCAAACAATGAGTTGGCCCAGGCAGGTCCTTGTCCTTCGGCGTTTTTGCAATAAGGTGTAGATGGGGCGGAACCTCCATAAATTGAAGAACATCCGGTAGCATTTGCTATCATCATCCTATCGCCGTATAGCTGTGTAATCAATTTAATGTAAGGGGTTTCGCCACAACCTGCACAAGCACCTGAAAACTCAAACAGGGGTTTGGCAAACTGGGAGGCCTTAATATTCAAGTCCTTTTTAGTGATAGTATCCTTAATAGTCACCTTGTTGGCCATATAATCCCAGCGCTCTTCCTCTTCGCGTTGAGTATCTATTGGTTTCATAATAAGTGATTTTACTTTTGAAGGACACACATCGGCACAGTTACCACAACCCGTGCAGTCGAGTACCGAAACCTGGATTCGGAATTGAAGCCCGTCGAAACCTTTGCCATTTGGTTTTCTGGTAGTTGTACCTTCCGGTGCTCCGGCCAATTCCTCTTCATCTAACAAGAAGGGACGAATAGCAGCATGAGGACATACATAAGCACACTGGTTACACTGTATACAATGATCCACTTGCCATTCGGGAACGTTAACGGCAATACCACGTTTTTCGTAAGCTGCTGTTCCGGCCGGGAAAGTACCGTCCTCGCGGCCGATAAATGCACTTACCGGCAGGTCGTCGCCTTTTTGTGCGTTAATAGGGAATACAATATCCTTGATAAAATCGGGCACATTGCTGTCGTTGGAGTCGGTTTCGGTGGATAGTTTGGCCCACTCGGCCGGTACTGGAATTTGCGTTACCGCTGCACCTTTTTCAACCGCCATAAAATTCATGTTAACCACATCTTCGCCTTTATTGCCAAAAGACTTAACAATGGCCTTCTTCATTTTTTCCACTGCAAAATCGTAAGGTATCACCTCGGCAATCTTAAAAAATGCAGACTGCATAATAGTGTTGGTACGATTTCCCAATCCAATTTTTTCGGCAATGTTTGTTGCGTTGATGATGTAAAAATTAATCTTATTTTCGGCAAGATATTTTTTTACCTCATCGGGTAAACGCCTTTTCGTTTCCTCTGCGTCCCAGGTTGAATTTAACAAGAAAGTACCTCCTTTTTTTAAGCCTTTGAGCATATCATACTGATTAAGGTAGGCCGGAACATGACAGGCCACAAAATCCGGAGTATTAACCAGGTAGGGAGCTCTGATAGGTGTATCGCCAAAGCGAAGGTGTGAGATAGTGATGCCACCCGATTTTTTAGAGTCGTAGGCAAAATAAGCCTGCGCATATTTATCGGTGTTGTCGCCAATAATTTTAATAGAGTTTTTATTGGCACCCACCGTACCATCCGAACCTAAACCATAAAACTTACCCTCAAAGGTTCCTTTATCTGCAAAGGAAATTTCCTCTTTTAGCGGAAGAGATTTAAAAGTTACATCATCTACAATACCAACGGTAAATTGGTTTTTAGGCTCTTTGGCGGCCAGGTTTTCAAAAATAGAGATAATATGAGTAGGTGTAGTATCTTTGGATGAAAGTCCGTAACGACCCCCCACGATGATAGGGGCATTTTCTTTTCCGTAAAACATTTCGCGTACGTCAAGGTACAATGGATCGCCATTGGCACCAGGCTCTTTAGTTCGATCGAGCACACAAATACGCTTACAAGTTTTGGGGAAGGCCTGCATAAAATATTTGGCCGAGAAAGGGCGATAGAGATGTACAGATATAACACCTGTTTTTTGCCCCTGAGCATTCAAATAATCCACCGTTTCCTTAATGGTATCGGTAATTGACCCCATAGCTACAAGTACGTTTTCGGCATCCTTGGCACCATAAAAAGTAAATGGCGCATATTTACGTCCGGTAATCTCACTTATCTTGTCCATGTACCCCGCTACCATATCGGGTAACTTATCGTAAAAAGAATTAGAAGCCTCGCGCGATTGGAAATAAATATCCGGGTTTTGGGCGGTTCCACGGGTAACCGGATTTGCAGGGTTCAGCGCATTATCGCGAAAAGCCTGTACCGCTTTCATATCCAACAAACCCTTTAACTTATCCTGTTCCATCAGCTCCACTTTTTGTATTTCGTGCGAAGTACGGAAACCATCGAAAAAGTGCATAAATGGAACACGCGATTCAATGGAGGCCAGGTGAGCAATGCCGGCTAAGTCCATTACCTCTTGCACGCTTCCGGTGGCCAGCATGGCAAACCCCGTTTGGCGTGCCGACATCACGTCGCTATGGTCGCCAAAAATAGATAAGGCCTGGGCAGCCAACGAACGTGCACTTACATGGAATACTGCTGGCAACAGTTCGCCCGACATTTTATACATGTTGGGAATCATCAAAAGCAAGCCCTGGGATGCCGTAAAAGTGGAAGTCAATGCACCCGCTTGCAACGAACCGTGCATAGCACCAGCCGCACCGGCTTCCGATTGCATCTCTTGTACATTAACAGTTTCACCAAAAATATTCTTTCTTCCACCGGCAGCCCACTCATCAATGTACTCTGCCATTGTTGAGGAAGGTGTGATGGGATAAATTGCAGCTACCTCGCTAAACATATAAGCCAGGTGTGCAGCGGCATAATTACCGTCACAGGTAATAAACTTCTTGTCTTTAGCCATTTTGATTATTATTTAATTTTTAACCACTGTTATTTAGAATCAATCTAACTTATTGAATGTCAATTGATAAATTTACGATAATATGTCGATTTGTTTAAATATTTCAGCTCAAATCTTATAAATAGCCGGGCTTAATATAAAAACCCGAAAAGCCACAAGGGAATAACGCCTTTTTTCCCTACCTCAATCATATCTTTTGCTTGAAGCACCCCGTCTTCATTTTTAGGCGTACCACTTCCGTTGCCACAAATTAAAAAATGATGTATATCATCTACCTTAAAATCGGATTTGCCGGAAACTGTTAATTCGTGACAACACCCCAGTTGATTGTAAAAAAATGTTTTGTGCAATATCTCTTTTTGGGGTTCCTCGCCACGTATTGAATAAACCAGGTTTGGATTGTGCAGATATATCAACGAAGGTTTTTTTTGCATATCTTCCTCACCGTCGTAAAGCAACTTTACCAATCGCGCCTGACGCAAATAGTATAAATAATTCATTACCGTTGCCCGCGAGGTTTTTATTTGTGCACTCAACTTACTCACATTGGGTTGAAACGGAGCTTCACCACCCACCTGATAAAGTAATTTGCGTAATCTGGGTAAGTATTTGAGTTCTATCTGCCGCAAAAAACTAATATCTATTTCTAATATCAGATTTAAACTTTTCATTAAGTTTTCGGCATAATGTGCTTTATCTAAAAAGAAAGGATAATAACCATAGCGTAAATAATCATCGAAATAAGCCAAAGGACGCACTTTGCTCACAATATCGGCTGCAATATTTTTGTGATTTGCCAATATATCGTCCAATGTGTAAGAATCGAACAAAATACCCGTTTTTAATTCCAGAAATTCACGAAACGAAAACCCTTCCAGCTTGTAGGAGTGCACAATATCGCGTAAATGTGGATTTTCTTCGCGTAATCGCATGACCGTTGATCCGGAAAAAACTATTTGCAAGTCGGTGAAATGGTCGTAACAATACTTCATTTCTTCGGACCAACCCGGATATTTATATACCTGATCCAAAATCAAGGTCTTGCCTCCTGTCTTTCTAAACTCATCTGCAAAAGACACAATGGTGTTTTGCGTAAAATAAAGGTGATTTAAATTAACGTACAAACAGGCCTTATTGCTGCCGTAAGTGCTTTTGGCAAAATCGAGCAAAAAATCTGTTTTACCAATACCTCGGGTACCTTTAATACCTATGAGTCGGTGGCTCCAATCAATTTGCCCCATTAACTTTCGTCGCATGGGCACCTTTAAATTATCTATCAGATACTTATGAGTTTCAAAAAAAGATTGCACAATAATAATGTTGTATTTTGCTTCACAAATGTAACATTCACTTTGAAACAATTGCAATCTCCACATTGCATTTTCGCTTAAAAGCTGTAATTTATACTTATTAAAAATAAGGGAATTGTATAATGTGCACTTAACGCTGTGAGGTGGTAAGTGTAGTATTTACATATCTGTTTAAAGCAAATCGTTAAGCGTTACGTGTTTGTTTTTCAAGAAGTAAACTTTTTTCGGCTATTTATTTCCACCATTATGCCAATACCGAGTTGATCTTTGGCACCTTTTTTCATAAAAACCATGCGTAAAGAAGACCAGCACATTATGCGATTAAGGCGAACAAACATTTGCCTCACTAGCATTTTAAAAGTCTGGATTATTTTGGCTCCAGCTTTTTATCGGCAGGCCATTACACCAAATAAAAAAGGCCTTCTGTTTACACAGAAAGGCCTTTAAAATATATTCTAATTCAAAAAAATTATCAGTCGTTCATCGAAATCAAAAACTCTTCGTTATTCCTGGTGGTATTCATCCTGTCGCGCAAAAATTCCATTGCTTCTATAGGATTCATATCGGCCAGATAATTGCGAAGCACCCAGATACGGTTCATGCTATCCTTCTCAATCAATAAATCCTCACGACGTGTACTGCTCAAGGTTACGTCAACTGCAGGGTATATGCGCTTGTTCGACAGCTTACGGTCTAACTGAAGCTCCATGTTGCCGGTGCCTTTAAACTCTTCAAATATCACCTCATCCATTTTGGATCCGGTTTCAGTAAGTGCCGTTGCCAAAATAGTTAAGGAACCACCATCTTCAATGTTACGTGCCGCACCAAAAAAGCGTTTTGGCTTATGTAGCGCATTAGCATCCACACCCCCCGAGAGCACTTTACCCGAAGCAGGGGAAACGGTGTTATAAGCTCTGGCCAAACGGGTAATAGAATCCAACAACACAACCACATCGTGGCCGCATTCCACCATCCTTTTGGCCTTTTCTAATACAATGTTGGCTACCTTTACATGGCGTTCTGCCGGTTCGTCAAACGTAGAAGAAATAACCTCGGCATTCACACTGCGCGCCATATCGGTAACCTCTTCCGGACGCTCGTCCACCAGTAGGATAATCATATACACCTCAGGGTGGTTAGAAGCTATAGCGTTAGCCACCTCTTTTAGCAGTACCGTTTTACCGGTTTTTGGTTGGGCCACAATTAAACCGCGCTGTCCCTTACCAATAGGCGAAAACATATCTACCACACGGCTCGATAGGCTATCCCGGCCAGTACCGGTTAATTTAAATTTTTCGTTAGGAAAAATAGGTGTCAGGTGGTCAAAGGGAACCCTGTCGCGAACAACCTGTGGCGACCTTCCGTTTATTTCTTCCACTTTTATCAGCGGAAAGTACTTCTCACCTTCTTTCGGCGGACGTATGGTACCCAAAACAGTATCGCCTGTTTTTAAACCAAATAGTTTTATTTGCGATTGCGACACATAGATATCGTCGGGCGAATTTAGATAATTATAATCCGATGACCTTAAAAATCCATATCCATCCTGCATAATTTCCAACACGCCGGATGCCGATATAATGCCATCAAAATCAAAAGCTTTGTCGTGCTTATCGGTACGGCGGTGCCCATTGCCCTCTTTCGGGCTTCTGGATTCACGTGTATCGTGCGGGCGGCGACGTGATGTATCGTCGTTCTGACGAACGGGGCGTCTTGCTTCGTTACTACGCTCTTTATCTTTAGATTTTTCTTTTGCTTCTCCGCTTTTTTTAGCTTTAACAGGAGTGCTACTCTCCTGTTTGGCTCCATCATCTTTTGCCTGATCACGATTGTCGGCTGCTTTGCCTTCCACTTTTTTATCGCTTCCTGCTTTTGCGGCTGCCGACGATGCTTTTACCGATTTAACATCGGGTTTATCATCTGCTACCTTGGGATTTTCTGCCTTGCTTTTGCCTGCCTCCTTTGCCGGCGTATCCGCAGCCTTGTCCTTAGTACTTGCCGCCTTTTTTACGGGCTTTTTGTCCACCGGCTTTTTATCTGCCAATTTCCTTACATTCGGTCTATCTGCCTTTGTTACTTTTTGCTTTTCCGAAGCCATAATGGCTTGCTCATCCAGAATCCTATAAATTAACTCTTGCTTTTTGTAGGAATCTAAGCGTTTAATATTCAACTCTTTAGCTACCTCTTTCAATTCGGGCAAGAGCTTTTTACTCAATTCAAGAATATCGTACATAATTTTTATCAATAAATTCTCTTAGGGGGAAATTTTTAAATGAAATGATCTTCCGTTCGGTATTACTATATAATGTGTTACTGGATTTTAGTATTCTGAAAGGCTAAAATTCTAAAGAAAAGAACTGTGCCCAGAAGATTTGACGCAAACTTACGTAATATGAACGAAAACGCAAAATTATTTTTTTATTTTCATGTTTATATTTTCTTTCAATTGCCATATTGAACTCACCAGAAAATAATCCCTCCTTTTGAGAGAAGCTTTTCTCGTAAGCCCCAACCTTTCTGGTGCCGGCTTCAGTTCTGCCTACCCCCACCCTTCAATAAAAGCTTATAATTTTATGTCTGCATAGCCCATCATAATATTATAATTACTAATCTTTTTTGTTCATTAGCCCTACTATATACTACAAAAACAGGCTTTAGTAGTTACAATTTAGTAGTGTATAATAAATATTTATGAGAAGTAATAAACACCCACATACTTTTTTTGTTATATTTACGAGACATAACTACAATACAACACACATACAAATTTCCGCTAAGCATGCGACAACTTAAAATTACAAAGCAAGTTACCAATCGCGAAACTCCTTCGTTAGACAAATACCTGCACGAAATAGGCAAAGTAAAGCTGATTACTTCAGAAGAGGAGGTAAGGCTTGCCAAAAAAATAAAAGAAGGCGACCAGGTAGCACTGGAAAGATTAATAAATGCTAATTTGCGTTTTGTTGTTTCTGTATCCAAACAATACCAAAACCAAGGTCTGAGCCTACCCGATTTGATAAATGAGGGTAATTTAGGACTGATAAAAGCGGCACAACGCTTTGACGAAACACGAGGATTTAAGTTTATCTCGTATGCCGTTTGGTGGATTCGTCAATCTATACTTCAGGCATTGGCCGAGCAAGCCAGGATAGTACGACTACCCTTGAATAAGATAGGCTCTATGAATAAGGTAAACAACACCTTTGCCATACTCGAACAAGAGTACCAACGTGAACCTACTGCAGATGAAATTGCAGAAACACTAAATTTGGCGCCTAAAGAGGTTAAGGAATCTTTAAAAGCCATGAACAAGCACGTTTCGATGGATGCCCCTTTGCGGAAGGACGAGGACAATAATATGTATGATACCCTTTTGCCCACGGATACCGTAAGTCCGGATAATAAACTGCTCACCGATTCGCTACGACGCGAAATAGACCGTTCTCTATCTACTTTATCAGCCAGAGAAGCGGATATAATACGTCTTTATTATGGTTTGAATGATGAACCGCCTTATTCGCTCGAAGAAATAGGTAATCTTTTTAATCTTACCCGCGAAAGGGTGAGGCAGATAAAAGAAAAAGCCATCAAAAGATTAAAGCACGCCTACCGCAGCAAAATACTGCGTTCGTATTTAGGATAAACCAACCGGCAGAAATATTACTTTTAGGGTTTTGACAAATATCAAAACCCTTTTTTATTCACTAATTCCTTGTTACTTTTGTTTTTGAATTTAAAATTTCGCACTATTCAACGTGTAAAAAATATTACTTACTGCCATAAAAAATCACCATGAAACACTTGTTAGCACCCTCCTTGTTGGCCGCAGATTTTAGTAAAATGGAATCGCAAATAAAAATTATTAACCAAAGTGAAGCCGACTGGCTCCATTTGGACATCATGGATGGTATGTTTGTGCCCAATATTTCATTTGGACTACCAGTTTTAAAATCCCTACGACCACATGTTAAAAAGCCATTTGACGTGCACTTGATGATTGTGGATCCGGACAGATATATTTCTGATTTTAAAAAGGCAGGAGCCGATTTACTTAACGTGCACTACGAAGCGTGTAATCATTTACACCGAACTATACAAGCAATCAAAAATGAAGGTATGAAAGCAGGCGTTACGTTAAATCCGCACACGCCCGTTTTTTTATTGCAAGAAATTATTGCGGAGCTTGATTTGGTATTACTTATGTCGGTGAATCCGGGCTTTGGGGGTCAGCAATTTATTCCCAACACCTTTAAAAAAATTAGCGACCTGAAAAATCTGATAGCTAAATCGGGTAGTACGGCTTTAATTCAGGTGGATGGCGGCGTTGATACACATAATGCAGAACAACTGGTTAATGCGGGAGCCGATGTATTAGTTGCCGGAAGTGCTGTGTTCAATGCCCCGGATCCCATTGAAGCGATTAGAAAGCTCAAAAACTTCTCGGCCAAAGTATAGGTGGTAATTTTTTACAACGATAGTAACTGTATGGCGTTGAAGGAATCCTTGGTTTGTACTACAAGCTCTCCGACAACTGCCGTACGGACGGAATAGCTTTTAATGGCGCGTACTTTTAAAGCAAACACTTGGGCAACAAATCTTTGGCTTTCATCTTCAAACCTCTAATTTTTATCCTTCAATCTTTTAAAACATCTTTTTATAACATCGCTTGCGTTTGTGCTGAATATGATCGAATGATTTCCATAGCTGTATGGCCACCTTGTTGTCTTCGAGCATCCCAGTGGTTTCTACAAAACGGATTCCTTCGTCATTGGCTGTTTTCCATAACTCATTCATCAAAAGCGATACGCCACCCATCTTTTGTAGTTCGGGCTTAACACCCGTGAGCATCAAATCCATTTCCTTGGGTTTTTCCAAAGCATTTTTTAAGTGCCACCAACCAAAGGGCAGTAATCTGCCTTTAGCTTTTTGCAATGCTACGGACAAAGAGGGCAGCGCTACCACAAAACCCGCCAGCTCATCTTCCTTATCGAGCATTACCTTAACGTAGCGTGGGTTTAAGGCCGGAAAAAACTTGTTGATATAAAACTTCACCAATCTATCGGGCAATCTAAAGGTGCCAAATAAACCCACAAAGGCATCGTTAAACACTTTAAATATCTGTTCGCGATAAGGCTCTAACTCGTTCCTGGAGTTAAAATTAAGTATTTTAAGGCCGTATCGTTTCTTAATCATCTCCGAAATTTTCAGGGATTTTTCGGGCAGCGCCTCCGGGAAGGTAATCCTAAATTCCAGCCAATCCGTTTCCTTGGTATAGCCCAGCTTTTCGATGTGGCTTTGATAGTAGGCATGATGATAGTCGCTGGCCATTACGGCAATGTATTCGTGTCCTTCGATAAGCAGGCCGGAGTGATCCAGATTAGAGAAACCTAAGGGTCCCATCGCACCCACCATGCCTTGCTCCTTTAGCCAGCACTCAGCAGTTTCAAACAGCCGCTTTACCACCTCAAAGTTGTTTATAAACTCCATGCGGGTTATGCGGCCTATCTTTTTACCTATCTTACTTATCCATAAGTCGTTAACTATGGCACCTATCCTACCTACAACTTGTCCGTCCTGATACGCCAACCAAAATTTTGCTTTTGAAAAATCATAAGCCGGATTTTTATCGGGCGATATGGCTCCCAACTCATCCGCCCGCATGGCTGGCACCCAACAGGTATTGTTTTTATACAATTTATACGGAAAATCAACAAACTTTTTCCTTTGATTTGTGTTTTTAACCTCTACTATTTGAACGCTCATTATATGCTCCTGAATTAGCCGGTAAAAATAAGTAAAAAATACATTGTTTTAATTGACCCGTGAAAACATTCACGAATTGGACTGGAAAAATAGTGGAAACGGTTGGGCTATGGGTAGTGCGAGCCTAAGGAATACCCCCACATTCAATTTATTACTAAACTTCATTGCCTGTTTTAACATTCATATTATCAACCGACCCCGCATTATGTATAGCTTTTGTTACCCCTTGTTTTTTTTGTTCATTCAACAAATGTTTCCCTAATCACTGATTTTAATTCTTCAATTTCAGGTTGCGACAATCTACCTAAAACCTTTTGAATTACCTATTTGTATTATTGGTAGTTTCATAGACTTATGCTGAATATGTAATTATAAAGTTAATACACCTATTCGTTTCTCCAAAAGCTTGCATTTTGCTTGATGTCTCTTTAAATAATGGGTAACGAATAAATACCCTTACCTGTTACTTGCATATTAGTTTAAGTGCGATCAACGAAATCCGATTAATTAAAAAGGAATAAGTTTAAATTGAATAGTTCATTGGCACCCAACAACGCAAAAAACAATCCCAGTATGGCATACACAATGCGGGCTCCATTTATACCTAATGCTTTTACCAGAAATTGCGCTTTACGCTGATTAAAAAAGTAATGCCAATTAAACAGTGCGGCAATAAGAATAATTAATCCGAAAAATAAAAAAAGTCCATTTAAAACTACACTTTGCTCCATGCTGTCAATTTTCTATAAGGGTAATTTAACTGAAAAATTTTATACAAATCGGTCGTTCTGTCTCGACCGTATGTGGCAACCTAGTGAGCTTACCGTTTTTCTTGTTCCTTTTATAAACCGTTATATTGTTTGCATCGCGATTGGCTACAAGCACAAAGTTGCCGCTAGGGTCGATAGCAAAGTTACGTGGCCACTTTATTCCATCGGTCATTAATTCCACGCGTTGCAGATGAGTGCCACTAACTTCAAAAACAGCTATACAATCGAAACCGCGGTTTGACGCGTATAAAAATTTTCCATCGGGCGAAAAATGTATATCGGCGCAGTAGGCTACGCCACTAAATGTGTCTGGCAACATGCTTAGGGTTTGCATTGCTTCTTTATACACTCCCGTATCATCTATTGCAAAGGTACTCACGGTGCAATCCAACTCATTTACAACAGCCAATATTTTACCATTGGGGCTAAAATCGAAATGGCGTGGCCCCGCACCCGGACGGCATAATACAGAATCCAGGGTTTTTAAACCATTTTCTGTAATCGTATACACCATCAGCTTATCCGCTCCCAAATCTGCAGAATATATCCGGTCGCTACCCGGATCTATATTTATTGAATGGGCGTGAGCTGCTTCCTGACGGCTTTTATCGGGTCCGGTGCCGTAATGCTGTACCGAGTTTAAGTAGCTTAATTGATTGTTTAAGAAATGGAACACACACACATCGCCCGAGCTATAATTGGCAACCATAACTTTTTCCCGGGATTGATCCAAGGCTACATAACAAGAACCTTGTCCCGGTACAAGGGCTTCGCTTATTGGCGTTATGGCACCATTAGAATCATTTACCTTATAACAACGAAGCAACGAACTCTTTGCCTGGGGCTCCTGCGATTGACCTACCGCGAATAACAAGTTGTTTTGCCTATCTACTTCCAAAAAATTGGGATTGAGCATTTGACTGGCTAACGCGAGCTCTCCTATCTGTCCGCTTACCGTATCAAAATAACAATATTCGATGCCTTTTAAGGAATCATTACTTGTAGCACCTACATACATCAATACCTTTGAATTAACAGCAGTATGCTTACATGAACACAAAGCCACAGCTGCGCACACAAAAAACACTAATTTATTCATAATGAATTATTTAAAACTTAGCTTGGAATGAACAATAAGGGCGGAAGTTACTAAAAACACACGAAAGAAGTTCAGGCTTTTAATACTTATTTTAACAAAAAAGGCAGCTTCCACGAAACTGCCTTTACTGTTAATCTACTATCTGTTGTTTATTTCTTAAACAAGGGATCCAATCCAAAAGTACCTACTAAATCCTGCAAGTACTTATCCGACTTAACATATGCCATTCTTTTTTTAGCTGTGGCCATCTTCTTGGTGATGTCCATTTTATCTACAAGACTGGCGTTTTCTTCTTTAGCGGCAAAATCCTCAAGATAAACCAACTGATTGGATATCAATTCAATTTCTTTGTTCTGCCTTAGCTTCAACCTCTGCTTGTACCAATCGCTATTAATTACGTTATCACGATCGAAATATTTACGCAGTTCGGGATCGCTAATGTCTTTACCCTCGTAATTTCCGTAGGCCATTATGTGCAACAGAATTTTTAATGGTGGTATGGCAGCCTCAACACTTCCGTCTTCAAAGTACGCGAGGGCCACTTTTTGCTGCGCTTCTACAATATTGTTTATACCGTCGGCAAAATCGTCCATACCCTGCAATTCAGGTTTCAACATCTCTTCGTTAAATACAGCCTGTGGCTCGTCGAACAAACGATTCATACATCTAAACGCAAACTTTTTGGTTATCCGGTACCCCAACCTACTGGCTAACACTTTTTTACCCTGGTACTCAAAGTCTTCCATTTTTTCGAGGCATCCGGTTTCTATCAGCAACTTAGCGTTTCTATCTTCGGGTACCAAACGTGCCCAAATCTCCGGTATCAAAAGACTAATATCATGGTCGAAGCGCGATTGCCCTATATAACCGGCTGCCGAACTAAAGCCCTGGTATTCTGTCAGAATGTATGATAGAAGGGCATTGTTTAAATCGGTAGTCGGTGCCAACATATTAAATGGCCCTTTGGTTAAGGCTCCCTCCGAACCGGCACCGGTTGTAGAAGGCGACTTACCTGTTAAACTACAAATAAAATCCATGAATAGCTCGGGCAGCTCCTGATAATGAATTGGATTATACACACTTAGTGCCCGAATACCGTTGGCTTTGTCGGCAGGATTATTCCTTCGACCCGGCAGTACCGCATTAACCGTATTTATTACCGGATCTTCTGCCTTTACCTTCCGGCGTAAACGAACCCCTACCTCGGCCAGGTAACTATCTTTCGTTTCGTTGGCGTAGATGTTCTTTTCCAGATAACGCGGATTCTTTGTTGGTACACCATCCACAAGGCGTGTGTGCGATGGCGTTACAAAATAATGATCGTGACCGGACTCGGCCACCTTAGTAATCAAATCCTTTACCGGTTGGGTGTACTCGTCAAAGTGGATGGCATCTTCTATCAATTCAATGGCATCGGCTTTACGCATGGGCTCGTAGTTGGTAAGAAATGTACCACTTTCAACGATATCTGCTTCCGCCTCAATGTCGTAACCTCTTATTATCGCCTCATCCGGACGCTGGAATAAGTAGCTTTCGCAGTTCATGGCCACCTTAACACTTTTATTATCGTACTCCGGGTTCAGGTACTCAATTTTTGTGGCCGGCAAGGTTATGGAAGCAGTAATGTCGTCTTCCATTTGTATTTTATGACTCGGCACAAAATCGGAACGTAATTTATGTACCAACCAGTTTTGATCCTTGCTAAAACCTATGCGCACGTAGCTGCCTATCACCGGATGATTTTTATACATCAAGGTGGTGCCGGCCCGTCCGTTAATTATTTCCGTAGTCATATACTCTTTCCAGTTGCCTTTTTCGGTATCGTGACGGTACAGGCGCTTAATAAACAGCACCAGGGTGCGTATATGCTCCGGCATTTCTTCTAAAAACTTGTTGTACTCGTCGCTATATTGATCCGAAGGAGTAAGAAGTTTCACCGCCGACCCCAGAGTACGCTTGGTACTTAGGAAAGGACGCGACTCATCTGCATCCGGACGAACATTTTTCCATCGGTTAGAGTAATCTTTATTAATGATTTCATCGGCCAGTTTAAAATCCTCCTCCAGGTTCTGGATGTTAAAAATACCATATTTGATGGCATTTTGGAGGGACTTTGAAATTTCGGACTTCCCACCCCCCGAAACAGTACAAGGCTTGTGGCAAAACATGCCTTCGGCATTGGTATGTATAATCCGCCATAACTTTTGGGTTGGATGTTTAACCAACTGGAATTTATCGCCCGAAGGCATCACATAGGTTTTGTCGGGCGAAAGTTTCAGGGCAAACGCATTACCTTTGTTATCCCAACTTATCGTACTTTTTTGAATATCGATATTCGCAAACTCCGGAATATATACAATGTTAGTATACTTTTTATCGATGGCATATCCTTCCGGTTTCACCGTAGCCTTATCGCCTAAAAGCTTCATGGCCTCGGCAAAACTGTATTTGTTATTAAAATTTTTAGAAAAATTTTGACCAAATACATTCTCACCCATAACACCACGAGGATAGGCTATGGCTCCACCCGCATGCTCCTCTTCCACCAGGCCGTATAGGTTGGCCGAATAGCTGATTTGCGTTTTAATTTCCTTTTTGGAATACCCAAAGTAATTATCGGCAATTAAGGTTATCACCACACCTCTTTCGTCGCGGCAGGTTATTTTAAATGCTCCACCATCGTTGTACAGCTCATCTTCTTTTTCCCAACACATGCCATCTTTTTTCTGGCGTTCGGTGGCTTCAGAAACGTGAGGTAATCCAATATCTTTTTTCTTGAGTTGTGTTAGTTGGGGGGCCAGCACTATACACCCGGTATGTCCGGTCCAGTGCTCAATATCAAGTGCCGCATCGTTTTGGGCTAAATTATGATCCCCAGCATTACCGAAAATATTTTCCACAAAATCGAGGTTACTGGCCAACGATCCCGGGGCAAAAAAACGTACCTCCAGACTTTTTTCATCAATAAATCCTTCTACCTTAGGACATACAATAGGGCGCAGCAATAACGATAACATTACTTTAGCCTGCTGCTTTTGGCCCGAGGTGAAGGGCAGCGTTTTGTATTCGTCGGAAGGGTTAAAGGCCGAGTTCAGCAGGTGCGCAAAAGCTTGTTTCGGCACTTCTTTTTTGTCCAGGGGCACAGGCAGTCCTCCTTCCACAATATGAAAGGTTCCCTTGGTTGTTCTTTTATCACTGACCGGATTATGTAACACGCCTTGCTTAACCCTGTAAGAGGTTATTAACTCGCTTTTAAAAGTATCGCCGTTGGGAGGCAGGCTTATTTCACGCGCCAGCCCTTTTTGGTTCAGCACCAGGGTATCGTTGGGGATGCGTAATGATTTATCAATTTTTACATCCTTCAAGTAATCATCAATAAAGTTTTGTATCCTGGTATCTGCCGGCGATAAATGGTCGCTGAGCAACCTTGATTTTTCCCTGAAACTACTGATAAGCCCTTCGGTCAGATTCAGAAACTTGGCATTAGAAAGCTTCTTTTGAGCATCTGTTTCGTCATAAAACAGTGGCTGCCCCAAGGCTGCTAATTGAAGGTTGATGTATTGAATCATATCCTTACGATCCCTTTTAGTAGGTATCGATTTAAATACTTCGTCTTTCATTATTATCTAAATTTTATTAGTCTTCGTAATTGCAAGTGTCAAAAATAATCAATTAAAGATATTTTTCTTCATTTAAATATTTAATAATCCTTAATTGCTTATAATTTGATTAATAAACAAGGTGAATTCATTATAAATTGAAACATTAATCCCATTATTCAAAACCATTAAACATGAAAACGGGGAATTTCTCTTTTTGATTTGTAAATCGAATTGAAGTATTGGTTTCGCTTTTAATGGTTTACTTAACTACAATTTTATGCCGACACATGCTTGATAACATCAAAGGGTAACAGTAAAAGTACGGTAAAATTATGACTTTACGAAAAGCCAAAAGAAGAGATTTGAATAAACTGATGTCGGAACGTCGTGCTGCGCAAAACGCACAGGGAGTAAAGCGTTAAAGAAAAAATATGAGTTAATTTGAAACGTAAAATAAACATCGGACAGCGTTCAGTTTACACTCCTCTTAATTTTAGCTTTAATATGTCAGCGGCCCCATTTTTTGCTGATTAGGAATGTATAATATTTGTTTAAACCCACGCGTGCTATAAGGGAACGGTTCTCTTATAAATTGTACCAATAAAAAAACCGTTCCCCTATATTGTTATGCAATGGTATCTTCAACTTTGTCTTTCACTTCTGTTTCGTCCTCTTCTGCTTGGTAATCTTCCTTTTGATGATCTGATTGATTTTTTTGTTGTCTTTCCTCATCGGTGAGGGGACGCAGCTTATCGGGGATAGGCTCGTTTACTTCATCCTTAAAATAAGGGAACACATCGGCGATGTTGCTCTCGATAATGGCTACTATGTCGTAATCCACGGTCATACCACTCATCGATTGGTTTATTCTGTCGTAAGCTTCTTTTAAATCGGATGCCAGCACCAGCATTTGGTTGGCTACTTTCTTCTCTTTACCCGCCTCTTCATCAATGCTTACAAACATTATTTTGCATTTGTACCACTTGTCGCCGTCGTCGTAAAAAAACAGATCGGTATAATTGGCTTTTTTAATCGACGGAACAGAAAACTCACCACTTACATACTGCTCCATTTCGGCATGTATCCTGCTCTCAGCTTCGGTATACGAAACGGCATCAATAAGATAAGGCAGGTTTACTTTTTTTTGTTTGCCCGTTTGTTCATCTATTTTTTCGTACTTTACTTTACACTCAAACCATGTATTCATTTTTATTGCTTTTTTTTAATGCTTAGTTCGTATTTTAAAAAACTCTAATTACTGTTTGGGCAAAGATAGCAGTGTTGTTCAAACAATAAATTATTTCCGAAATCATTCTTCACATTATTTCACAAGAAACACTTAATGAGAACATTAGATCGAACACTATGTATTCAATCGAATTTTTTATGAGAAAATTCACTTTTTATATACGTGTGATCTCCTGATGGGTTGTCCTATATACAAATGAAATTAACAGCAGAAATTTTAAGGTCATGAAACAGGAAAGAATTAGAAGGAATTTATATAAGGTTTTACGCAAAACAGGTGTGCCACGGGATTTGATTATTGAGGATGCCGCCCTGCAAGAAGAACTTTTAAAGGATGATCTCGATCTGACATGTTTTTTGTTTTTTTTGGAGACAAAGTTTGAGGTAGAGATTGAGAACTCAGAATTAGCCAAGCTATATTCCGTGGGTTCCACCATTGAATTTCTTCAAAAACATTGTGCCTGATACAGTTTGTAATGTCAGATTAAATATAACAGGAAACCAAGCTTTAGTACTTGGTTTTTTTTGTGCTTGGCACCACGTTTATTTCTACCGCTGCCTGCTTAAAAATATTTTCCAGTTCTTCTTCGGGTCGGATAACATTATAGTTCTGCCAAAAGTCGGGATCGTAATCCACAATTTTATCGGCCAGCACATACTTGGTTTTAAATGCTTCTGAATATCGGATGCGCTTTCCCTGGCTGGGTCGTGCATTAGTGATAAGCATATCGGATGTAATCTCGTACACCGATTTGATTTTATTACGTTTGTCCTGCATATTAATAATCAGGTCGCCCCTTACACTGTTCAGCATCCACTTGTCTTTGTAGGGTCTGTAATCTACGATGTAACGAGTGTAAACCGGGGTTGACTTTACTTTTTTGGCATTTTTACGTATTAAATATTTATTGCTGTTACGTAGTGTTTTTTTGGTCATACCAAACTCGGCACGCAGGAGCGCAAAGGTTGCCATATCAACAGATAGCTCCCCCTCATAATAAATACCATTTAATTCTGAAACGGGTGTAAAGCCTATTTTATATACTACTCTATCATTCACAATATCCTGTCCCTGGTAGGTGTAGGTATAGTTATGTGCATTTTGCCCTCCTATAAAATCAAGGTGCTTGGCAACATCAACAGTGGAAAACAGGGCAGGCCCTCCAGCCAGCTTTAAACGGGCCACAGCTACTTTTTTGTCTTCTACTTTTTTTCGCCCTTTTATAAAACGAGCCTCTTCATTATCGTGGGTGTGCAGATAGGAGCTTTTAAAAATCTCTATGGCTGCCTCCGAAACTTCAATGTATTTACCATCTTGCTTTATCGATTCGCGAAAAAAGGCTGTAAGTAGTACGGGATTGGTAAAATAATTACGTTCCCGGTTTTCTATTATACGTTTCACAATTTCGTAAGGAGACAACAACACCACTTTTATTTCCTTTAGCTCAATGGTTTGCGGCTGTAACGATACAATAATTGCGGTGTCGCTTTGGGGGATGGGCACACTATCGTTACGATAAGCAATGGACGAGAGTATTACTTGCTGCCCCACATATTTACGGGGTACCAGGAAGGTAAAATCACCTTCTGTGTTGCTGGTAGTACCTAAGGGCTGACCTTTTACGGCAATATTAACAAAGGGTATTGGCTGGTTGTTGTCTGCAGAAACCACTGTACCGCTTATGGAAACATAATCAAGGAGTGCGGCATTGGGTGAGTGATGGGCAATCATTATTTGCCTTCGAACACTGCTAAAAGTGAGACTGTAATGCCTGAATAATTCGCTTAAAATATGGTATAGGCTTTGGCGCTGATAGATAGCTTGCACAAGCGAGTCGACCGGCAGGTTTGAAGGATCGTACGAAAAGTCATAATTATACAGATGGTGGAGCGAATCTAAGAGCGCCTCAATTTTTATCGACTTATAATTAAGCTCAATTTTTTCATCCAGTACATGTTCATCTTTATCCCCCGGCTTATCCTGCGCGTAAGTACAACTGTGTGCAAAGACTATTGCAATAATAAGTATAAGTTTTAACGGGGCTATCATGCAGTCATGGTTGTGCGTATTGAATGTATTTGCAATAAAAATAGCAATAAAAATTAATTGTGCCGATATTCAAAATCATCTCCGTATATTCCACCGAATACACGCATTATATGATCTATCGTATATTTATCGAAGGTAGCCGTTATTTTTTTATTTCCCATCTCAAATTTTTCCGGAACTATAACGCTTACATTATATACCTCTTCAATAAGGGTTATGGCGTCAATCAGCTTTTCATTTTTAAAGGTAATTTCCCTGGTTTTCCAGGCTATATAATTATTGTTGGTTAGTTTCATTTTTGTTAATGAATTATCGGCCATATTAAAAATGGCTTTGTCGCCGGCCGCTAGCTCTACACTATTGTGCGGATGGAGCAGAGAGGAGACCAGCACCTTACCCTCGCGCACGCATACTTCGTTTAAGCTGGCATTAGGCAGCGCCTTTACGTTAAACGCTGTACCCACAACGCTTATTTTAATTTGTTGTGTATTGATAATAAAAGGACGGTTTCGGTCGGCTGCAATATCGAAGAAGGCTTCACCGCTTAGGGTTACATATCTTTTATCTTTGGCAAAAAGGGATGGGTATTGAATACTACTGTTCCGGTTAAGATCTATCCGGGAACCATCGTCGAGCCCAACTTGTTGTATGCTGTCGCTGGTTTGCGAAAGTGCAAAATTTGCCGGCGCAGTTGTTTTATCGGAAGGGTTTAAGAACATGATTACTGCTATAATAACGGATGCGGCCGCAGCCACTATGCCGGTACGCCAAATGCGGATGCTGCGATTATCAGGTAGCTTTGTTTTTTGTTTTACATTGTACCAGGCTTGCTCCACATCAATCTTTTGGGATAGCAGTGCAAATTCCACCTCGCTCATATTTTTACATATATCGTTCCACTCGGCTAGGTTTTCTTCATGCTTTAACCACTCCTTAAAATTGTTGCGTTCGGCTTTGGATGCTTCGCCGGAAAAAATCCGTGCGGCCAACTCCCAATCCATACTTGTGTTTATTTTGCTCATCACTTTTTATATCAAAATATGATACACTTGCTTTTTTAACTCTAAAAGCTTTTCTCTTAAAAATTTTAATGCCTTAGCCATTTGTGCTTCCACGGTTTTTTGCGAAAGATTCAATTGTTCTGCTATTTCTCTATATTTTAGGCCATCCACCCGGTTGAGCTTGAATATTTTTTTGCGCTGTTCGGGTAACTGCTCTATCGCCTTATTTATTTGCTGCATAGCACCAGAATCGGGATGGTGCACTGTTTCTAACGGATATGCCGACTCGTCGGATAGTGTAAAATCCCGATTACGTTTTTGTCGCTTTAATTCGTTATGGCAGCTATTCCGTACCGCTATCATCAGATACGATTGTAACGATGTTATTTGGTATTGTTCCCTTTTTTCCCACAGCTTTACAAAAACGCTTTGCACTATACTTTCTGACATATCAGTATCGTGCAAATAGGAATGGGCAAAAGCTGTAAGATGCACATAGTACTTCCTGAACAATTTTTCGAATGACAATTTGTTGCCTTTTTTTATCTGCTCAAAAAGTACTGCATCTATATTTTTATCCTCATTTTGGTGCATGCATATTTACGCGTTTGTTAATAAGACAAGATAGATACCTTTTTACCCTTATCCAAAAAAGTAAAAAATTACGGAGGAGAATCAAGGTGCAGTAGGGGGTACGCCGTGGGATGATGCTTAGTAATCGTTATACAGGGTGGAATAACCTTGCTTCCTCTCCAGCACCATTTTAAAACACATATCAACTCATCCTGTAACCTGGTGAGCCGGGAAAGTAACATAGGAATATCAAAGCTTTAAATATCTGCAGCAATAACTTTACCCGTCCAAAGCTTTCCACTTAAAATGCCTATCTTCAATTTTTAATTCTGAATTTTAGTTTTGAACTAAAATCCCTACAGATTCACTTTTTCCATTTTGGGAAATATTTCGGCAATAATTTTTTGCCGGGCTTTTTGGCGTACGTTTTTTAGGGCGTACTCAACATTACCCGGCTGCATGCCTCTTAAGCCGTTAAAGCCATCGGCAAATATTTCCATATTCGATTTATTGTCGGTAATCCTCATGTGGAAGTCGGCAAAAACTACAAATACGGAATAGCCACTACCCTTCCGTTCTCCGCCATTTTTAAAGTCGGCATCTATGGTCACTACAAAGTCGGCGCTATCTTTTTGGTCGGTAAGATTAAAATAGCTCTGACCAAGTTCGGCCCGTATCATATTGGCAAATATGGTGTTGGCAGGCTTTGTGCCAAAAACTACTTCGCTGATGATTAGAAAAGCCGATGATTTTTGTACCTCGATATTAAAAAATGCCACGGGCAAATACTCATCGTGAAAAAAAGCCCTCAACAAAACCTTGTCTTCCTCGGTCTCTTTTTCTAAAAAGCTATCTAAATCGAACTCGGCCTTAATTTGCTGACTTTTTCGTTTAGATATCAAACGGGTAATGTCGCAAGTAGACTGTCCCGACAAATTGGTGGTACCTACAGGAGTAATTTCGCCCTCGCCTTTGGTAAAAATGTAGCGCAGAGGCAAATTGGACAGCGCCTGTTTATTGCCCCATTCATCGTAATAGCTCGCTTTTACGGTTAAGGGCAACTTCATCTCCTTGCTAAATTGTAAGGTATAAATGGGCTGATCGGTTTCGAGCATTATTTTACCGAAAGCATTTTGTACGGCACTAAAAATATCAGATCCTAAATTTAAACTACCTTCTATATCGCGGTAACTTAAGTCGTCGTTGGTATGCCGTTTTATGGCTTTAATGGCCTTGGTATAAAACAGCAACCCCTCGTATATATCTCCTTGTTCCACTGCTTTTTGACCCTCGTAATAGTAGGTTGCACACATCTTTTTTGCGTAATCCAGCTTCTGTTTTTGACGCAGGGCATAACTGTCCTTGTTCAGGCGCACCATCACCCAATACTCTTTTTTGTTTTCCCAGCTCAATACCTCGTAACCCTCGAGGGTAGCTTGTACCGATTGATGCGTGCTGGCCTCAAACTCCTCCCTTACCTGATAGTTATTCTCGAACTGGCGCAGGATTGAGTTGGATGAGATATTTACCTTGATTTCGGAGCTCATTTCTTTAAGGGCATTGTTCCTTGCATCTGTGCGATAGTTGATGTTTCCGTCCCCCTTTTTTATCATGGCTCTGCCAATGTAATATTGTGCATCGGATGGACGTTGCTTTACCCAGGAAGGTTTTCTTTTTGCTTCGGCGGAGGAGACAGACAGCATGGCCGGTAGTAAGATGAAGCAGAATAGGAGCTGTGCTATATTTTTTTTAGGTATAAATTCACTCATAATCAAAGGCTTTTGCTTTTAAATATTTATTCACTGTCGATCAGTTGATAGATTAAGTCCGGTTCAAAACCTCGTGATGCGGCATACCTAATCAGCGAAGCTCTTTTTTTGTACTTATCGTCTTCTTTTAAGTTACGTCGTTTTTTATTCAATAATTGCGCCAAAGCATCTTTATATTCATCCTCACTTATCTGCTGCAATGCCTCATTTACCTGTTGCCCACTTATGCACTTCGCTTTTAGCTGGTATCGTATTTTTATCTTACCCCACCTATTAAACCTAAATTTGTCTCTCACATAATGATTTACATAACGCTGTTCATCGATAAACTTTTCTTTAATTAATTGATCTATCACCTTAGCAGCTACCGGCTCTTCTACCTTCCAGCTGTTAAGTTTTTTTTCGATATCGAAAACACACTTTTCTTGTCGCGCACAAATATCCGAAGCTCTTAGCAAGGCCTGTTCAAAAGTCATTCTATTTATTTAATGTAAACCGTTTTTATATTCATAAACTCATGCGCTCCATAAATGGATAATTCGCGGCCATAACCACTTTCCTTTATGCCACCGAAGGGTAAACGGGGATCCGATTTTACAAAATCGTTTACAAAACAGCAGCCTGCCTCCAGTTCAAATTCGGCCAGGTATCTGCCCTTTTCAATGTCCGAAGTAAATACCGCAGCGCCCAGCCCAAAGCTGGTGTCGTTGGCAATTTTAATGGTATCGGTTTCGTCTTTAGCTTTGATGAGCGCTGCCACTGGGCCGAACATTTCTTGGTGGTAGGCCGGCATTCCGGGCTGCACATTACTCAATACCGTTGCCGGATAATAAAAACCTTTGTCGTCGTAATTCACCAGCCCGCCACAAAGAAGTTGCGCACCCATGTTAAGTGATTCATTCACCTGTGCAATCAAATCTTCGCGGATATCGTTTCGTGCCAAGGGCCCCAGTTGCTTGTTTTCGTCAAAAGGGTTGCCCATGCTGGCCTTCTTCATCTCACGTACAAACTCAGCTTTAAAACGATCGTATATCTTTGGTGTGGCGATAAAACGCTTGGCACCTATACAGCTTTGTCCGGCGTTAAGTAACCTTCCTTTAACGCAGGTCTGCACGGCCAAATCCAAATCGGCGTCGTCCAGTATTATGTATGGATCGCTTCCACCCAGCTCTAAAACACACTTTTTAAGGTGACTTCCGGCAGATTGCGCCACGGAGCGGCCGGCTTTATCGCTTCCGGTAAGGGTAACGGCCGCAATGCTTTTGTGGGCAATCATTTTTTCTACTTTTTGACCCGATACCAGCACCGTACGAAACACATCATTGGGGAAATCTGCCTCGCGGAACAGTTCCTCAATGGCCAGTGCACAAGCCGAAACATTAGAAGCATGTTTAAGTAGCATGGTATTACCGGCAAGCAGGGTGGGTATGGCACAGCGAAATACTTGCCAAAACGGGAAGTTCCAGGGCATGATAGCCAGGATAACACCTAAAGGCCTGAATGAAATATAAGATTCAGATGCATCCGTTTGTATTGGCTTAACTTTCAGAAAATCATCGATATTTTCGCAATAATAATGGCAAAGCCAAGCGCACTTGTCTATTTCGGCACGCGCTTCAGCAATATTTTTGCCCATTTCGTTGGTTATAATGGCGGCCAACTTTTCCTTGTTTACACTCAGTAAGTCGGCCAAATTTTTTACATGGTCGATGCGTCGATGCAGACCCGTTTTGCTCCATGTTTTAAACGAGCGGTTTACTCTGTCAACGATATTACCAAACTGTTCTGCGTTAAATTCAGTGTATTCTCCAATCAGTTCGCCGTTGGCTGGATTTATGGACTTTAGTACCATATCGGACTTTGTTTTTTGTACAATAATACTCCCAATTCAACTTCAGTTGTACCATGTTTTTCTGCAACAGCGGTTTCCGCTATGTACTTAAACCAAGATACGCTATTCCGGATATTTTCCAATTGATACAACTAAAATGATACGATAAAGTTAGTAAAATAAGTTTACAATAATTGGGAACTTTAACTTCAAAACCCAGCCATTCTTGGGCAGCATACTATAGGTGAGAACCTAAGTTTCGGTAATGCTTCCCGGTGCTTTATATTCGCTAGGAGTACAGTTGGGGTTTTAAATGTACGGCTTAAAAACACAAGAGAGGCCGCCACCCTGGGGCTAGCCTCTCTTGTGTTTACTCTTTATCTTTAAACTATGATAAATATAATACTTGCTTTTTAATATACCGCCTCGGCCACTTGCCTCACGCTTTCGGTGGCCATCATGGTATAAAAATGAATAATGGGCACCCCGTTTTTTTTAAGGTCCAGCGCTTGTTGGATGGTCCACTCCACACTTACTTTTTTCACCTCAACATTGTCCTTACACTTACGCAGTTCGCGAGCAAAATCCTCCGGAATGTCACAGCTGAATATTTTAGGCAAAACGTTAAGCTGGTTGGCTGTGGTAATGGGTTTGATACCCGGAATGATGGGCACTTCAATTCCAATGGAACGGCATCGTTTTACAAAGTCGTAATACTTTTGGTTATCGAAAAACATTTGTGTCATTACGTACTCGGCACCGGCATCAACTTTGGCTTTCAGATATAATAAGTCGGAGTCCATGTTGGGTGCTTCTTCATGTTTTTCGGGATAGCCGGCCACACCATAAGCAAATGGAGTTTCAAAGGGCTCGTTGCTGGTACCATCAAGGTAAATGCCTTTGTTTAGATTATTTACCTGCTGAGCCAGTTCAATGGCATATTGATTACACTCTTCGTGTCTGGGCGGATACTTTTCTTTATGTGTATCGTCGCCCCGCAGCACCAAAATATCGTGTATGCCCATAAAATTAAGGTCGATAAGGGCATATTCTGTTTCTGTTTTTGTAAAGCCCCGCGATATTATATGGGGTATCACCTTTATGCCGTATTTATTTTGGATGGCGGCGGCCACGGCTACCGTACCCGGACGCTTACGTATCACCTTCTTCTCCACATATCCCTGCCCGTTAGTTTCAAAGGCATACTCCTCGCGATGCGATGTGATGTTGATAAATTGCGGATTAAATTCTTTTAAAATATCGATTGATCTGAATACCCTGTCGATATTATTACCTTTTAAAGGCGGTAAGAGTTCAAACGAAAACTTGGTTTCTTTATCTTTCAAAACTAATTCTGCAGCGGTCATTGTAAATGTGTGTTTTTGTTGTTGAAATAGTTATTTTAAAGTTGATTGTCGGTTATGCTAAAAACTCTTTGACATCTTATTCCAAAAAATTTCTACTTGCTCTCCTTATTACTTTACATCATGATTTATAAAAAAGGGAAAGGTTAAAAACCACCCCGTATGATATTTCGTACCTCAATATCATCCACCTCCCGAATACGAGTTCGGGACGGGCTCTCCTATTAAAGGAGTGGAGCTGTATGGCGCATAAAATAAGCTTATGCAAAGCCTCTCGCACAGTCGGCTCTTCCCTCTCCCATTTTTTGGGGGAGAGCCTGTTCCGAATTTATTTCGGAAGGGAAGTACCAGACCGTAGGTGCGGGGATGGGGTATTATTTGTCCTTAAGTAATACGGCCATCGGCCATCAGCTAACCACCACTCTACTTATACGCCAAATTGATGGGTATCCATTTCTCTACTTCCTCCACACTCATCCCTTTTCGTTGAGCCAAATCCTGCACTTGATCTTTGCCCACTTTGCCAATACCAAAATACATGGCTTCGGGATGTGCAAAATAAAGTCCGCTGACCGATGCGTTGGGGTACATACTAAAGTGCTCTGTTAAGGTGATCCCTGCATTCTTTTCTACCTCCATCATATCGAACAATAGGCGTTTTTCACTGTGGTCGGGACAGGCCGGATAACCCAATGCCGGACGAATACCACGATATCGCTCACGAATAAAATTGTCGGTATTAAACTCTTCATCGGGCGCATAGCCCCAAAACTCTTTTCGCACCCTAAAATGCACTAATTCAGCAAAAGCTTCGGCGAGTCTGTCGGCCAGGGACTTGAGCAGGATAGCACTAAAATCATCGTGATCGTCCATGTAAGCTTGCTCCCATTTTTCGATGCCTATTCCTGCGGTAACAGCAAAGCCCCCAATGTAATCTTTTACACCTGACGAAACGGGCGCCACAAAATCGGCCAGCGAATGAAAGGCCTTTTTGCCGGGCTTGTCCTGCTGTTCGCGCATTTGATGAAACGTGGTTTTTACCTTGGTGCGTGATTCATCGGTATATACAATCACATCGTCGCCCTGGCTGTTGGCCGGGAACAAGCCGAACACGGCTTTGGGTGTGAGCATTTTATCGCGCTCAATTTTGTTGAGCATGGCTTCAGCATCACGCCACAGTTTAAGTGCTTCTTCGGCTTTGGCGCGCGCTCCCTCTGTTTTATACTTCTTGAGCCATTCGGCCTCTTGCCCGGCCGTTTTTACTTCTTCAATATCATCATAATTACCCGTTAGGTTCCATGCCTGATAAAAGAAAGTCCAGTCGATAAATTTTCTTATTTCACTAATGGCATAATCCTCAAATACTTTTATGCCCAACATATTGGGCGAGCTAATCTGATCCTGACTCCACTTTATTTCATAGCTGTTTTCGCGGGCTTTTTCAATAGGAGCGATGGTTACCTTCCGTTTATTGGCATTGCGATCTCTTAGCGTGGCGTATTCTTCGTGTGTTTTACTTACAAACGCAGCCTTGCCGGTTTTCGATAGCAGGGCACTCACCACCTGTGCACTCTTAGAGGCGTCCTTCACATGAATCACCGGATGGTTGTACTGTGGTTCAATTTTAACCGCGGTATGCACTTTAGACGTGGTGGCTCCACCCACCAAAAGGGGGACAGTAAATTTTTGCTTTTGCATTTCCCGGGCTACATTAGCCATCTCTTCAAGCGAAGGGGTTATCAAACCGCTTAATCCGATAATATCTACCTCTTGGGCAATGGCTTCCTTCAATATTTTTTCGGTGGGCACCATCACTCCCATGTCAATTACCTCGTAATTGTTACAACCCAAAATTACACCCACAATATTTTTGCCTATATCGTGCACATCGCCTTTAACTGTAGCCATTAATATTTTACCATTGCTTGAAGAATCGCCACCCCCGGTGGCTTTTTCCTCTTCGATGATTGGCTGCAATATGGCTACTGCTTTTTTCATTACCCGAGCCGTCTTAACCACTTGAGGTAAAAACATTTTACCATCGCCAAACAGATCGCCCACCACATTCATGCCGTCCATCAAGGGTTGCTCTATAATGTCTAAAGCCGAAGGATATTTGGCCAGTGCCTCTGCGATATCAACATCCAGGAAGTCGCTGATACCTTTTACCAGGCAATGGGTGAGCCTTTCTTCGAGCGTTCCCTCTCGCCATGCCGCCTGCTTGGGATCCGCCTCTGCTTTGTGGTCTCCCTTAATCGTTTCGGCATAATCCACCAGGCGATCCGTAGCGTCCGGTCGGGTGTTGAAAACCACATCGTTTACATAGGTAAATAATTCCCCGGGTATATCATCGTATACCTGCAGCATGGCCGGGTTCACGATGCCCATATCGAGACCTGCTTTTATGGCGTGGTACAAAAATACCGAGTGTATGGCCTCGCGCACCACATCGTTACCACGAAACGAAAACGACAGGTTACTGATTCCTCCGCTGATATGTGCATGCGGTAAGTTGGCTTTTATCCATTTACAGGTTTCGATAAAATCCACTGCATAATTACTGTGTTCCTCAATGCCCGTGGCTATGGCCAACACATTGGGGTCGAATATTATATCCTGCGGGGGAAAATTTATTTTTTGGGTAAGTAAGTTATAGGCGCGTTGGCAAATTTCTTTACGTCGAGCAACGGTATCGGCCTGTCCTTTTTCGTCGAAGGCCATCACCACTACTGCCGCACCATATTTTTTTACAATACGGGCATGTGCCAAAAACTCCTCTTCGCCTTCCTTTAGGCTGATACTGTTTACTATCGACTTTCCTTGCAAGCATTTAAGTCCGGCCTCAATTACCTCAAACTTGGAGGAATCGACCATCACGGGGACGCGCGACACATCAGGATCCGACATCATCATATTCAGGAAGGTTACCATCTCTTCCTTGGCGTCCAGCATGGCATCATCCATGTTCACGTCTATTATCTGAGCTCCGTTCTCCACCTGATGGCGGGCAATTTCAACCGCCTCCTCGTATTTTTTTTCCTTAATGAGTCGTAAAAACTTGCGCGAACCGGCCACATTGCATCGTTCACCTATGTTTATAAAATTGCTGTCCTTACGCATTTGTAACGATTCTAATCCACTCAGGTGGGTAATCTCCGGCGGCTTTACTTTTTGATGGGGTTTGTACTTATCGGCCTCTTTAGCTAATAAGGCAATATGCTCCGGAGTTGTTCCGCAGCATCCACCTAAAATATTTACTTTGCCTTCTTTCAACCAGCCACTTATGAGCTCCGACATTTCTTCGGGCGTTTGGTCGTACTCGCCAAACTGGTTAGGTAACCCGGCGTTGGGATGTGTGCTAATGTAAAATGGAGCTTTTTTTGAGAGTTCGTTTACATAGGGTGCCAGCTCGGCAGCTCCCAACGAACAGTTCAGTCCAATACTCAGGATATCCATGTGCGACACCGAATCGATAAAAGCCTGCAGGGTTTGTCCGGATAAGGTTCTCCCACTGGCATCGGTTATGGTGCCCGAAACCATCACCGGGAGTTTTAACGCCAACTCTTCAAACACCTCGTCGATGGCCATAAGAGCCGCCTTGGCGTTTAGAGTGTCGAATACGGTTTCGATCATCAACAAATCACATCCCCCTTTAATCAGTGCTTCTGCCTGTTGCTTGTAGGCCGCCTTAACTTCGTCGAAAGTAGAGGATCGGTATCCCGGATTATTCACGTCGGGCGAAAGGGACAAAGCTTTGTTTAAGGGGCCGATGGCACCACAGACGAATCTGGGTTTTTCGGGTGTTTTTAAAGTGAATTCGTCGGCTACTTCGCGAGCAATCATTGCCGCCTGGTAATTAATGTCCCAAACGGCATCTTGCATATCGTAATCGGCCTGCGAAATGGTGGTGGCATTAAAGGTATTGGTTTCTATAATGTCGGCACCGGCTGCAAGGTATTTGGCGTGGATTTCTTTTATTATCTGCGGTTGCGTGATGCACAATATATCATTATTGCCTTTAATAGATCTGTGATAATCTTTAAAACGCTCGCCTCGGTAATCCTCCTCCTCAAGTTTATAGGTTTGAATCAGACTGCCCATTGCGCCATCCAATATCAGAATACGTTCCTGAATGGCTTTATATATTTTTTTTGATCTCTCCATATCTGTATTTGCTTTCAGACTTTAACCCCATAGGGGGGTAATTGTTTGCACCAACTTTACAGAAGTAAGCTCCTCTACTTCCATAAGGCCAAATATTTGAGGTGCAAAAGTAGTAAATTATACGTAATAATTTATTGCTGAATACAATGGAAGGCATACTACCGAAAGCACAGCCTATCAATCGATACGTGGTACAGCTGCCCACTTCATGCACAAGTGGCCAATACTTATCCTATTACTTTTGTTGCCTTTTTTTCCAAAAACATCTTTTATGAACATATACAAAACAGCCTTTTTGATTCTTCAATTCGTTTTTCGTTAAGCGGTACGGCATTGACTATGTTTTCACTTTTTTGGAAAGTGCGGTTAGCAATCGCAATAACAGGGTCGGATTTTCAGGCCAGCTTTAATTCGTTCGCGCCAACAATAAGTTTCAAAATTAAAAAGTAAATCGTCAGGTAATCACCATTTATCCTCGGGTTGCCCAAGTCTATTGCCACAAGCCTTTTAAGGCAGGGTTACTATTGAGGTACATGTATGTAGTCAATAATAATTTGAATGAGCCGGCAAAAGTACATTTCGCTTACGTTAGCCACATAACTAATGTTGATTTGTAGTTCCGTTGTGCCCAATGGAGCAGTTGCGCAGCCTTCCGTCACTGCTTTTAGTGTTTGTTATCCTGCATTACACAGCATAAAAAAAGCCATCAATTTGCTTGATGGCTTTTTTTATTTGACAACCTGGATTTTGCAATACGCAAAATCCTCGGTGAATATTTACTCCGCTGCCTGCAGCAACAAATTCAATATTTCGCTGGCCGCTTTTGATACGGATGTACCCGGTCCGAAAATAGCCACCGCACCGGCATCATACAAGTATTGGTAATCCTGCGCGGGTATTACACCACCACAAATAACCATGATATCCTCGCGTCCGAGTTTTTTAAGCTCTTCAATTACCTGAGGAACCAGCGTTTTATGGCCGGCAGCCAAAGATGAAACACCAAACACGTGAACATCATTTTCAACGGCTTGCTTGGCGGCCTCAGCAGGTGTTTGGAACAATGGTCCCATATCCACATCAAAACCTATGTCGGCATATCCCGTTGCAACTACTTTGGCACCGCGGTCGTGACCGTCTTGTCCCATTTTGGCAATCATAATACGGGGCTGACGTCCTTCTTTTTCGGCAAATTGTTTTGCCAATGCACAAGCTTTTTCAAACTCGCTGTCTTTTCCAGCCTCGCTGGAATAAACACCACTAATCGATCGTATCACTGCTTTATATCTACCTGCTACTTTTTCACATGCATCAGAAATCTCACCCAGGGAAGCATTCTTTTGAGCGGCATCAACAGCCAGCTCAAGCAAGTTGCCTTTTCCTGTTTCGGCGGCCTTGGTAATGGCGGCCAGAGCAGCTTGTACTTCCTCCTCGTTACGCTCTTCTTTCAATTGTTTTAGGCGCTCAATTTGCGAAAGACGTACCGCTGTATTGTCAATATCCAAAATATCGATGGGGTCTTCTTTTTCCAGACGATACTTGTTAGTTCCCACAATGGTTTGTGTACCGGCGTCAATTTTGGCCTGTGCACGTGCAGCAGCCTCTTCGATACGCATTTTTGGCACACCACTCTCAATGGCTTTGGCCATACCACCCAGTTCTTCTACCTCTTCTATCAGCGCCCACGCTTTTTCTACCAGGTCATTGGTTAGCGACTCCACGTAGTACGAGCCGGCCCATGGGTCAACTGCTTTAGTAATTTGTGTTTCGTCCTGGATGTATATTTGCGTATTACGGGCGATACGGGCCGAGAAATCGGTTGGCAGGGCAATGGCCTCATCCAAGGCATTGGTGTGCAACGATTGCGTGTGCCCTAGTGCAGAAGCCATGGCTTCGATACAAGTACGTCCCACGTTGTTAAAAGGATCCTGCTCGGTAAGCGACCATCCCGATGTTTGTGAGTGGGTACGTAAGGCCAGCGATTTTGGATTCTTCGGGTTGAACTTTTTTACAATCTTTGCCCATAGCATACGTCCGGCACGCATTTTGGCAATCTCCATAAAATGGTTCATACCGATAGCCCAGAAAAACGATAAGCGCGGTGCAAAGGAGTCGATGTCCATACCTGCATCCACACCGGCACGTAAATACTCCAATCCGTCGGCCAAAGTATAGGCTAACTCAATATCTGCGGTTGCACCAGCTTCTTGCATATGATAACCGGATATAGAGATAGAGTTAAACTTGGGCATTTTTTGACTGGTGTACTCAAAAATATCCGCAATAATCTTCATTGAGAAGTTAGGTGGGTAGATATATGTGTTACGCACCATAAATTCTTTGAGGATATCATTTTGAATAGTACCGGAAAGCTCTTCTAATTTTGCTCCTTGCTCTAATCCGGCTACAATGTAAAATGCCAATACCGGAAGAACGGCGCCATTCATAGTCATGGATACCGACATTTTATTCAAGGGAATACCATCGAAAAGTATGCGCATATCTTTGATGGAGTCGATGGCTACACCGGCTTTACCTACATCGCCCACTACACGCTCGTGATCCGAGTCGTAACCGCGGTGGGTAGCCAGGTCAAAGGCTACGGATAATCCTTTTTGTCCTGCCGCCAGGTTTCTTTTGTAAAAGGCATTAGATTCCTCGGCTGTAGAGAAACCGGCATACTGACGTACTGTCCATGGACGCATGGCGTACATGGCCGAGTACGGACCGCGTAAAAACGGTGGAAGACCGGCAGCATAATTCAGGTGTTCCATCCCTTCCAGATCCTCTTTGCTGTATACACTTTTTACAGGGATACGCTCGGGGGTCACCCAATCTTTTTTTATCCCATGTTTCTTCTCCCATTCTTTAGCGCTAACACCGCCACAGGGAGAACTCTTTTTGAAATCTATATTTTTAAAATTTGGTCTTGCCATTTTATTTGTTTTAAGATGAACACAGAGGCTCAGAGAAGCAGAGAATTACAATTCTCCATTTATTTTTCGTCGGATACCTTGTTTTAAAACAGGTTCATTAAAGTTTAATAATAGTCCTAATTTTTTATTGGCTAATTTCAAATAGCTAACTAACTGAACTTCATGTACAGGAAGTATAACCTCGACACACTTTAATTCAATTACAACCTTATTCTCAACCAATAAATCCATAAAAAAGCACTGTGTCTTGGCGTCTCTGAGTTATTCTATTCCCAATTTACTGCTAAATCCTTGCAATGTTTCGAGTACGTTTGAACGTACATGGATAAAATGCTTGATGCCTTTTGCTTTTAGGTCGTCGGTGCAGGCGGGTGCTCCGGCAACCACAAAAATGGCTTCGCCCTTAATAGCTTCGAATGCTTTGGGCGCCGCATCTACATACTCCTCGTCCGAAGAACACAGCACAACGATATCGGCACCGGCGGCTTTGGCGGCTTTAACACCATCCTCAACCGTGGGGAACCCGTTGTTATCGATAATTTGATATCCTGCACAGCCAAAAAAGTTACCCGAAAACTGCGAACGTGCCAAACGCATATTAAGATTTCCGTAGGTAAGCATAAATACTTTTGGCGTTTTTGCTGCTTTTTCAGTAGCCAAACGTAATGCCTCAAACTGCTCTGCTCCGCGGAATAGCTCAATGGGTTCTACAAGGGTATCGCCATTGCCACATCCGGTTTCGCAGCCTGAAGTTTTGGAAATTTTGTTGCCGGCTTCTTCCGAAGCATTTGGATATTGATTGGTGCCCAGTAAATTTTCACGACGCGTAGCTACCGCTTTTTTACGCTTATCGGCACTTTCTTTTACTTTGGTCTGGATAAAACCATCTTTTAAAGCTGCGAGGTATCCACCTTTTTCTTCCACCTCAACAAACAATGCCCAGGCTTCTCTGGCAATACTGTCGGTAAGGTTTTCGAGATAGTAAGAACCCGCCGAAGGATCAACCACTTTATCAAAGTGCGACTCCTCTTTTAATAATAACTGCTGGTTGCGTGCTATCCTTTCTGAAAACACATCGGACTCCTTAAATACGGTGTCGAAAGGCTGAACGGTAAGTGAGTCCGCACCACCCAACGAAGCGGACATGGCTTCGGTTTGGGTACGCAGCATATTTACGTATGCATCGTACACAGTTTTGTTCCATTGCGATGTTTCACAGTGGATTTTCATTTTAGTAGGTTCCAAACCGGACGGACTATAGGATTTTACGATGGTAGCCCATAGCATACGTGCAGCACGAAGCTTGGCCATCTCCATAAAATAATTTCCGCCAACGCCCAAATTAAATTTAATGGCTCCTGCAACAGCATTTACCGAAACACCTCTCTCAGTAAGCTGTGCCATATACTCATTGCCCATAGACAAGGCAAAAGCCAACTCCTGAACGATGGTAGATCCGGCATTATTAAAATGCTTGCCGTTGACTGCGATGGTTTTGAATTGAGGTAGATTTTTGCCTGCTTCAATTAAATCCTTTGCTTGATTAAACATGCTGTCGACATCATTTCCCGTTTTTCCCGAAGTGGTTAAACAGCCCAGCGGATCAAAATTTACCGAACCGTGCACCTGTGAGAGTTCCCGGTTGGTTTTTTTTACGTAAGCTACCAGCGCTTCAAATAATTTTTGGTTGTCGTGGCTCGTGTTAAAGTTAATCTCAACGGCATCGGCAATAATGTTCTTCAACAAGGTTTCGATATGAGCCTCCATATCTTTGACCTCCTTACACAGGGTAAAGCCCAGGGAGGTAACCCCTTTTGTTAAAACATCTAAGGCTTTAGTGTTGGCCGCCTTGGCGTCGTCTGCGTTAATATCTTGCCTTACCAGCCAGTTGTTGTCTTTTTTTGTTCCACGTACGTACGGGAACTCTCCGGGAAGGCTGTCGAGATAATTAACCCCATCTAAATCCTCCGCTCGATAAAAAGGACGAACGTTAAAGCCTTCGTTGGTTCTCCAAACTAACTTCTTTTCGAAATCAGCGCCTTTTAAATCCGCCGTTATTTTTTCCATCCATTGCTCGGTGCTAACGGGTGGAAAATCGCTTAACAACGGTTTCTTAGTTTTATCTGCCATAATAATAACTGTATAACTGTTTGTTTTTTCAGACCGCAAAATTAAGCCTTTTAGCCGACTTAACTAACTTATTGTCATTCTTTATCACCTGTTTTTGAGCATTATTTTAAAACAGGGCAACAATTAAAGCAATTTTTATCGATCTGTGATACCGGTTTAGCAGGCTGATGGGCAGCTCCTGGCGGGTTTAAAGTGGTTAAATGAGATTAGGTGTTTTTTTCTGTTTAAAAACTGATAAAAAAACTTTATGTTTTATTTAATATCCCACAGTAACTGTCATTCGGTTGTGGAAGATGATGCAATAAGCGCTTGCGTTACTTTGCTTCTGATTCGCCAAGGCCTGATGCGAAGATCGTAGCACCTTCGTAGTACACTTTAGCGACAAGCAGAAAAGAAACCGGCTCTCTCCGGGGAGCTACTGTGCTTCCTTTACAGCCTGCTCCTAACTCGTTTCGGAAGGCAGGGAGGGTTTAACTGACACAATGATACCCATTCCAATAGCAACAAATTAAATCCGGCAATCATTTTATCAGGAGTATTCGCCGGAGTAGGGAAACTTCATGTCTTTTATCATCATTTGCAGGGTGGAACGTCCGTTGTACTGGTTTTCTTCAATGGTGTAACAAATATCAAAAGGATGGCCGGTTTGCAGTTGATCCAAATACTCGCCCATTGAAAATCCGATACCTTGCTTTATGGCACCCGACTCCTCCTCTATCAGCTCCACTTTAAGATGACTCTGATCCTTACCCACTTTTTTACTGGTACCATAGTCAAAAACCCTCCTGGTAACAAATACAGGTGTTAAATTTCCCGGACCAAAGGGGCGGAACTGTTTCAAAATCCTAAAAAATTTGGCATTTATCTTCTTTAAACTAATTTCCTGATCCACTTCTATCTGCGGCACTTGCTGTTCGGGCGTAATGTTTTGTTCTACATATTGCTCAAAACGGGTTTTGAATTCGGGTATATTCTCAATTTTTAACGTAAGACCCGCCGCATACATATGTCCCCCAAAATTTTCCAGTAAGTCGCTGCACGAATCTATGGCTTTATACAAATCAAAACCATCTACCGAGCGGGCCGAACCTGTAGCTAAGCCTTTTGATTCAGTAAGTATTACGGTGGGGCGATAATAGGTTTCGGTAAGTCGGGAAGCTACTATGCCGATAACCCCCTTGTGCCATTCGGGCTCAAATAAAACGGTTGCTTTTCTGTTTTTATGATCTTCGCTATTGGCAATCTTGTCCAATGCTTGTTGGGTAATATCCCGATCGAAACCCTTTCGCGTATCATTGCATTTGTCAATATCTAAACTCATTATGCCCGCATTCTCCTCGTTATCGCTAATAAGTAATTTAACGGCATCATTGCCCGACTCAATACGTCCGGCAGCATTAATACGGGGGCCTAATTTAAAAACGATATCACTGATGGTCATTTGTCGCCCTTGCATTCCGGCCACCTTTATGATGTGCTTTAAGCCCATCCCCGGATTGGTATTCAATTTTTCCAGACCAAAATAAGCCATCACCCTGTTTTCGCCGGTTATGGGCACAATATCAGAGGCTATACTCACCGCTACCAAATCTAAGTAGTTGTACAATGTAGTATGGTCGAGCTTCCTGTGTTGGCAAAAACCCTGCAAAAACTTAAAGCCTACGCCACAACCCGAAAGATTTTTATCGGGATAGTTGCAATCAGCTCTTTTAGGATCCAGACAGGCCGCTGCCTCAGGCAACACCTCACCCGGGGTATGATGATCGCAGATAATAAAATCGATACCCTTTTGGGTGGCATACTTTAATTTTTCGACCGCTTTAATACCGCAGTCCAAGGCAATGACTAAGGTGCATTCTTCTTCGGCAAAAAAATCAATTCCTTTTATGGAAATTCCATATCCTTCTTCGTACCGATTGGGGATATAAAAACTGATATTTTTAAAAAATGGTTTTAAAAACGAATATACCAAGGCTACCGATGTAGTTCCGTCCACATCATAATCGCCATAAATAACCACCTTTTCCTGCCCTCGGATGGCTTTATCCAGTCTGTCCACCGCTTTATCCATATCTTTCATCAAGAATGGATTGTGAAGATGATCAAAAGATGGTCGAAAAAATGCTTTTGCCTCTTCAAACGTTTCAATTCCACGTTGTACAAGTAAACCAGATAAATACCTGTCTATATTCAATACTTTTGACAGGTGCTCTACCTTTTCGCCTATACCGGGATCCTTAATGTTCCATCTTTTTTCCATACGCTGCTCCGTGGTCTTAGATTGTGGATTTAAAACTTCCAAAAAATGGATCGTCAAAAAACTCAATCTATACCATATATTTTTAAAAACCCTTTGTAAACAAAGGATAATACATTTATAATCAATACAATTAGCAAGACTTATCCCGTCTTTTTTAACCACCATGCTCGCAAAAAAGGCACAATGCACACCAACTTTCTTTGTGTCCTTTATGCATCCATCGCGTCCTTTGTGGTTTACCTTTTAACCACTATGTTCGCAAAGAAGGCACAATGTACACCAATTTTCTTTGTGTCCTTTGCAGTTTACTTTATTCTGTTTACCGTTTACTACCCCAATTTGATTTGGAATACACTTTTGATACGAGCAAGCAAGTTTTTCTTTACGAGCTCAAAATTCTGCTTTTGGCCCAGTTCTTTTTCAAGTGAGGTAACTCCTTTGTCTACAAAACCACACGGATTGATATGGTTAAAATAGCCCAAATCTGTATTCACGTTTAGCGCAAATCCATGCATGCTAACATAACGACTGGCCTTGACGCCTATGGCACAAATCTTACGTGCTTTACCGGGCACTCCCACATCTAACCATACCCCGGTAGCTCCCTCGAGCCGATCGCCTTTCAAATTATAATCAGCAACACAGTTGATAATCGACTCCTCTAATAAATAGATATATTTTTTTATGGTCAACCCCATCTCTTCTAAATCAAAGATAGGGTAACCTACAATCTGTCCGGGGCCGTGATAGGTGATATCGCCACCTCGGTTACTTTTATAATAGGTAGCGTTTATCTGCTTTAAAAAAGCATCATTAATCAACAAGTTATTTACCGCTCCACTGCGGCCCAAGGTATAAACATGCGGATGCTCGCAAAACAAGAGTTTGTGGACTATAGGCTTTGGATCTTCGGGATGCTCCCTGTTGAATAACTTTGTACCTATCGTTGAGTCAAAAACACGCTCCTGATAATCCCAGGCTTTTTTGTACTCAACTAAACCCAAGTCTTCAAATTTAACGGTGCTGTTCATTTATTTAGTGTATAATATAAGGTTATAAAGCGCAAAATTATAAAAGTGTCAGTTATAAAGTATGATGTATAAAGCCTATTACACAGTACGGCTAAACACAACTTTAACGCTAAACTTTCAACTCTTAATTTTCAGCTTTTAATGCATTGATATGTCTTTCGGCATGATAGGATGAACGCACCATGGGGCCGCTTTCTACATATTTAAAGCCCATCTCCAACCCTGCTTTTTTGTATTTTGCAAACTGCTCCGGCGTAACATATTCCGCCACAGGCAAATGTTCTTTACTGGGCTGTAAATATTGGCCAATAGTAAATACTTTTACGCCTACATTATAAGCATCCTTCATGGTTTGCAACACTTCTTCTTCTGTTTCGCCTATGCCAACCATAATACCTGTTTTTGCCACAACACCTGCATCGGCAATGTATTTAAGCACCTCCAGACTCAAATCGTATTTTGCCCGGCTACGGATAATAGGTGTAATGCGTCGTGATGTTTCCAGATTATGCGATATCACCTCAGGCTTTGCATCTATCACCTGCTGAATTAAATGGTGGAGCCCGTTAAAGTCGGGTATTAACACCTCCTGCGTTATACCGGGATTCAATTCCTTCACCTTTAAAATAGTCTTTGCCCAGATACCAGCACCACCGTCCTCCAGGTCGTCCCGGTCTACAGAGGTTATCACTGCATGTTTAAGCTTCATAATTTTTATGGAGCGAGCTATGCGCAGAGGCTCTTTAGTATCTACAGCCAGGGGCTTTCCTGTTTTAACATTGCAAAACTTACATGCCCGTGTACAAATATCGCCCAAAATCATAAATGTAGCCGTACCGGCCCCCCAACATTCAGCGGCATTGGGGCATTTACCACTGGTACAGATGGTGTGTAATTTATTATCGCGGATGGTTTGGTGCATCCATTTATAATCTGCCGTATTAGGAAGCTGTATCTTTAACCAGTCCGGTTTTTTAGTTCTTGTATTTATTTTCATGAGTTTATAACTTATTCTTTAATGGTCAGATGAAACGCTACCAATTAGACCTCCTCCAGCGTAAGAAGAAACTCTTATAGCCACCCCAACCCTCCGGGGGCTCGTTTCATGTGATTAAATTTATTTGCAAATGCAATACATCATCGCCACACCTCATCTCTACTGTTTATTTATTCTTTGGCAGAATCCAGCAATAAGGCACTGTTGCGAATGTACTAAACGTATTAATATCGTACAATTTTAACAAAAGCATGTGTAATTACCTACCAATTCATATACTAATCGTAGGCATGGGTTCAACCCGTACGCCCTGTAAACGCCATAAAATACGTTAAAGTTCAAATGCTATCTTGTTTATATATTCGTTATTAAAGCGTAATGATTATCTTTGCATGGATTTTTTGCACCTAAATAATCCACGAATTATTTTTGTCTCCGACACGAATATGATTCAGTAATAAACATTTAATTATTTAAATAGATAATAACTGGTATGAGTGCCATAGAACTAAGCGAACAGGAATTGCTCCGACGGAACAGTCTTCAAGAATTAAATAAATTGGGAATTAATGCTTTCCCAGCCGAAGAATTTAAAATTTCCCATTACTCCGCAGATATCAAAAAACAGTTTGAAGAGGAGCCTGAGAGCTTGAAGGATGTTATGGTAGCCGGCAGAATAATGACCCGCCGTATCATGGGCAATGCTTCGTTTGCCGAAATTAAAGACAATCAGGGACGCATTCAATTGTACTTTAGACGCGATGATATTTGCCCCGGCGAGGACAAGACCATGTACAATACCGTATTTAAAAAGTTACTGGATATAGGTGACATAATAGGTGTAAAAGGCTATGTGTTTAAAACGCAGATGGGCGAAACCTCTATTCACGTAAAAGAATTTAAGGTACTTACCAAAGCCTTAAAACCACTACCCATAGTAAAAGAAAAGGACGGCAAAACCTACGATGCCTTTACCGATCCTGAGCAACGCTATCGCCAGCGTTATGTAGATTTAATTGTGAACGATCAGGTTAAAGATACCTTTATAAAGCGCACCAAAATTATTAACACGATGCGCAACTTTTTTAACGAAAAGGGATACATGGAAGTGGAAACGCCCATACTACAGGCTATTCCCGGAGGCGCTGCCGCACGCCCTTTTGTTACACATCACAACGCACTTAACATACCGCTGTATCTGCGTATTGCCAACGAGCTTTACTTAAAACGATTGATAGTGGGTGGCTTTGACGGCGTATATGAATTTGCCAAGGATTTTCGTAATGAGGGAATGGATCGCACCCATAACCCCGAATTTACCGTGATGGAGATTTATGTGGCTTACAAGGACTATAAGTGGATGATGAACTTTACCGAAGAAATGGTAGAGCGCGTTGCCCTTGCCCTGCACGGCACAACAGAGGTTAAGCTGGGCGACAAGGTAATTGACTTTAAACGTCCCTACAAAAGAATTACCATGCTCGATTCCATTAAGGAACATACAGGCATCGACATCAACGGCATGAACGAAGAGGAATTGTTTAAGGTATGTGAACAACTAGGCGTTGAAACAGATCCCTCAATGGGCAAAGGCAAGCTCATAGACGAAATTTTTGGCGAAAGATGCGAAGGAAATTATATACAACCTACTTTCATTACCGATTATCCTGTTGAGATGTCACCGCTAAGCAAAAAGCATCGCGACAATCCTGAACTCACCGAGCGATTTGAACTGTTAGTTAACGGAAAAGAATTGGCCAATGCCTATACCGAGCTCAACGACCCCATCGACCAGTTGGCACGTTTTCAGGATCAAATGAAACTATCGGAAAAAGGCGATGACGAAGCTATGTTTATCGATATGGACTTTGTGCGTGCACTGGAATACGGCATGCCCCCCACATCGGGAATGGGCATTGGCGTAGATAGGCTCACGATGCTCATGACCAACCAGCAATCCATACAGGAAGTTCTCCTTTTTCCACAAATGCGTCCGGAAAAAAAGGTGGAAAACGATAGTGAAGAAAAGTATATGGCACTGGGCATCGACCAACCCTGGGTAGAGGTTATACAGAAATTGGGCTATAAAAAAGCAGAAGCCTTAAAAGAAGTAAAACCTACTAAACTGCACCAGGAGCTGTGTGGTTTCAACAAAAAAAACAAGCTGGGCTACACCAATCCATCCATGGACGAAGTAAAAGCATGGTTAGCATAGCATTAAGTCTGAATTTTAAGAAGCGGATAATAATAAAATATGGACGAAACATCAAGAGTTGGCATCATTGGTAGTGGAAGCTGGGCTACAGCCATAGCCAAAATGCTCATGAATAATGTTTATGAGCTGAATTGGTATTTCCGTAATCCAAAACACATTAAAAAGTTCAGGAAGGACGGCCGCAATCCCAATTACCTTACCAGCGTTGATTTTGATGTTAATAACATACACTTTTATACAGATATAAATCATATTGTAGAAGATAGTGACATCATCATCCTGGCTATCCCGTCGGCCTTTCTTAAAAAAACACTGAATGAACTAACGGTACCGCTAAAGGGTAAGTTTGTGGCATCGGCTGTTAAGGGCTTGGTAGCCGAGGACAATATGATTGTGGGCACTTATTTAAATGAAATTTGCGATGTTCCTTTGGATAACATCGGTATTATAACCGGCCCCTGCCATGCCGAAGAGGTAGCGCTGGAACGCCTATCGTACCTTACTATTGCTTGCCTCGACGTAAAAAAAGGACGTACCTTTGCCTCTTTTCTGGATTGCAGTTACATCAAAACCTCCGTTTCGGACGACATATACGGAACGGAATATTCGGCTGTACTTAAAAACATTATAGCCATCGCTTCGGGAATTTGCCACGGCATGGGCTACGGCGATAACTTTCAGGCCGTTTTGATATCGAACGGAATACAGGAAATAAAACGTTTTGTAGATACGGTGCACCCCATAACCCGCGACATCAAAAGCTCGGCCTACCTGGGCGACCTGCTTGTAACGGGTTATTCGCAGTTTAGCCGTAACCGCATGTTTGGCACCATGCTGGGTAAAGGATACTCGGTAAAATATGCCCAAATGGAAATGCTTATGATTGCCGAAGGATATTATGCCGTAAAGAGTATCAAAGAAATTAACGAAAAGTACAAGGTGAACATGCCCATTACCGATGCGGTGTACAATATTATTTACGAACGTATTTCGCCCTCTATTGAAATTCGCCTGCTCACCGAAAATTTAAGATAAAAAACATTCTATATTCCTATTAATACATCAAAGCATGGAAAATTTAAAGATCAATATTTCTAAAACCTTCGATTTTATATCGGAAGAAAAAGTAAACGGATACAAAAGCGAAGTTGCTTCACACCTAAAGTCACTATATGAAAAAACAGGGCGTGGTAACGACTACCTGGGATGGGTAAACCTCCCCTCCAGCATCGACGATACCGAACTGGCTGACATTGAGGCTACGGCCGCCAGCCTGCGCTCAAAAGCGGATATTGTAGTGGTGGTAGGCATTGGCGGAAGCTACCTTGGGGCGCGTGCCGTTATAGATGCCCTATCCAACAGCTTCGATCATCTGCTTACCGACCGAAAAGACCCGGTTGTGGTTTATGCCGGACAAAATATTGGCGAAGATTATACTGCCGAGTTACTGGATCTTTTAAAAGATAAATCCTTTGCACTTGTGGTTATTTCCAAATCCGGAACTACCACCGAGCCTGCGCTGGCCTTCCGTTTGCTAAAAGATTTGTTAGAAAGTAAATACTCTGCCAACGAAACTAAAGAACGCATTGTGGCTATTACCGATGCCAAGAAAGGAGCATTACGCACCCTGGCTAATCAAAAAGGATATAAAACTTATGTAATCCCCGACGACGTTGGCGGACGCTATTCGGTACTTACCCCTGTGGGACTATTACCCATCGCCGTTGCGGGTATCGACATCCGAGCATTTGTGAAAGGTGCACAGGACATGGAAAAAACAACAGCCCACGAAGCCGAAAATAGTGCGGCTGCTACCTATGCCGCCGTTCGTAACGAATTGTACCGAAACGGTAAGGGTACCGAGATATTGGTGAACTACCAACCTAAGCTGCACTTTGTAGCCGAATGGTGGAAGCAATTATATGGCGAGAGCGAAGGAAAAGAGCATAAAGGTATTTTTCCGGCAGCAGTAGATTTTTCTACCGACCTTCACTCTATGGGACAATATATACAGGAAGGCGTACGCAACATTTTTGAAACGGTGCTTTCCGTAAACAAGGCCAACCGCGAAGTTATTATACCCCGCGACGAAGCCGACCTGGACGGCCTGAATTACCTGGCCGGCAAAAGGGTAGACAAGGTAAATAAAATGGCCGAGCTCGGTACTTTACTTGCTCATGTTGATGGTGGTGTGCCCAACATCCAAATAGAAATACCGGAGCTGAATGCCTATTACATAGGGCAATTGCTTTATTTCTTTGAAATAGCTTGTGGCATAAGCGGTTACATCCTAGGTGTGAATCCCTTCGATCAGCCCGGCGTAGAAGCCTACAAATCAAATATGTTTGCCTTATTGGAGAAGCCAGGATTTGAAGAAGAAACAAAAGCTATTAAAGCGAAGTTGTAATATTAAAAAGCCCGAAGATTTTACTCTTCGGGCTTTTTAATCATTTTTCATCTCTTACCAGCAAATTGCATAGGGCACTTAGTGTATGCTTCATGCGCTTTATATACTATTACCACCCTTACCTTGCGTTTACTTTTACATGCACCATGCTGAATTAATGTATCACTTTACCAGCTGAGCATTTTCCAACCCTTCTGCTTAATCACCCACGGCAATTCTTGCTATCCTGTCCGATTCAATAATTGTGGGTACCTCCAGCTGCGTAATAGCCAGCCGGTGCATGGCGGAGGCAATGGTATTGGCTTTGATAGAACGGTATTTTTTAAGCCTCCCAAACAAAAAGGGATTTAATATTTTCATCAGCCAGGCAGCCATAGACTCCCCCACCCTGTTTTCCTGACGACCTCCAACAATAAGGGATGGCCGAAGGATGTATACTGTTGGTATCTGTTGGCTTAAAACAGCTCCCTCCATTTCGCCTTTGGTGCGGTTGTAAAATATATTACTATTGGCATTGGCTCCAATGGCCGAAATAACCATAAATACCGGGATATTGTTTTGAGCGCACAGTTTGGCTGCGGCTGCAGGTATGCCCATGTCAATAGCACGGTACAAGGCTTTGTCCTTGGTTTTTGCCGTAGTGGTACCAATGCAGCAAAACACCTCATCGGCCATAAAGTCCTTTTTAAAATCCTCCAATTGCAACATATCACCAATAAACTCTTGTATTTTAGGCGATTTATTTCCGGTAGGTTTTCGCAAAAAAAGTTTTATTGTACCGTAGCTATCGTCATCTACCAACTTTTTTAAAAGCAGGCTGCCGCTTAATCCGGTAGCACCGAGGATAATGGCTGTTTTATTCATTTTTTTAAGAAATTAGTTTCATCAAATACTGAAACACAGGCACCGAAAAGCATCGATTTTTTAACCCCTACTTTGCTTCATCATAATAATTACGCACGATAACTTTTACGGGATACAATGTAGCCAGAAATCCGATAGAAGTAACGGTTACCATAGTTACGATTATATCCGTTAGCAACAGTTTTACCGGATAAGCATCCACCACAAAATTACCGCCACTGGCAAATTTAACGATGCCCAGGTGCTGTTGTACCAGCACCAAAATAATACCCAGAGCCACACCTGAGACTACCCCAATGAGCGAGATCAACCAGCCTTCTACCAAAAACACCCGGGTCACCATGCGTTTATCGGCACCTATACTCTTTAACGTTTTAATGCCTTCCTTCTTGTCGAATATAAGCATCGACATGGTACCTATCAGGTTAAAGGTAGCTATTATCAGTATAAAACACAGGATTAGATATGCCATTAGTTTTTCCACCTTCATCATTTTATAAAAACTGGCATGTTGTTGCTGCCTGTTTTTAACCTGAAAAGATTGGCCCACTATCGTTTCTATCCTTCGCTGCACACGATCCACAGAAGCATCCGCCTTGATGGCAACGGCAAGGTAGCTCACTTCGCTTGGTTTGTATTGAAACAGCTTGCGCGCCAGCCCTATATCAATGATGAGGTATTGCGAATCGTATTCTTTTTGTTTGACCATAAAAATGCCCTTAGGATGCACATAATGGGTATTGAAAGCCTCATCAGGCCGGGTAAGGCTAATCTTTTTATTTCGCTGAGGAACGTAAATGGCAAGCGGGGTCATAAAGGTAGGCCTTACATTCAGTTGATCGGCCAGCTCAAAACCTATGGCGCCACCATATCCAAAATCATCGTTAATAATAAACTTACCATCAATAATAATGGAATCTAAACGACTGACCTGCGAAAAGGTACTATCTACCCCCATTACGATACCTGTTACTCTGCGTTGGTTATATTTGAGCAGGGCATTGTCCTCCACCACCGGGGCAACCTGAATTACCTCGTCCATATTCTGTATTCTCTGAATATCCAGGGTGTCGATAGAATAAAACTTACCTTGTGTGGCAATCACTTTAAAATCCGGATCAAAGGAGCCGTACAAGCCTCCTATTAATCCGTGCAGACCGTTAAAAACCGAAAGCACCATAAGCAGGGCAAGCGAACCCACGCCTACCCCAACGATGGAAATAGTTGAAATGGTATTGATAATTCCTTTCGACTTTTTACCGAAAAGAAATTTGAGCGCTATTTCTAAGATGAGTTTCAAACCATACCGGATTTAGCTACTACTTAAAAGCCTTCACTATCAAGCCTGTGCCTTTTTTATGATGGCCACTCACATCCCAAATATTTAAAACAATAGATATGGGAAAAGTGAGCAGATAATAAAACGGTAGTAGTATAAAAAATACTTTGGACACATTGAGCATAGAGATAGGATACTTCATCGATAGTTTCCAGGATATGCTTCCCGGGCGGCCGTAGGAATATCGGGCATCCACATCTTTAAAACCGGCTTTTTTAAGTTTTTGCGTAATCTCCTGCAGGTTGTATCCATCGCGCACATGCTCATCAATAAATCCGGTTACGCCATCTTGGTGTTCAGCCTCGTGATGATGGGCATCGGAACCGCCTTGATCGCTGGGTGTAGAGATGAGCATCATACCGCCGGGGTTCATGGCTCTGTAAATATTGCGAAAAACGCCTTCATCGTCTTCTATATGCTCCATTACATCAACCGAAACTACTAAATCGTACATTTCTTCCTGATCCATTTTAGTTAGATCGGCATAGGCAAACCTAACGCGGTCCCTACGGTTTATCCTGGCAAAAAAGGTATTACAATCCGCTATCTGTTCCTTTTTTACATCAAGGCCTGTTATGTCCCAGCCTTTATTTTTCGACGAGAGATAATACACATACTGCCCGAAGCCGGACCCGGCATCCAATACTTTTATGTCGCTGGCTACTTTTTTGCTCCATGCTCTAATCTCTTTACGGATATGCCAGGAGCGCAACAAGAGCAAGTCCAAAAGTTTATAGAATAAAATACGCGACCATGGCGACACGTTAAATACATTGCCCAGGCTTTTTTTAATAGGATCGTATTGCATTAGGAGTCTTTTAAAAGGCGATCGATGTTATCGATATAATCCAATGAGTCGTCGATAAAAAATTGTAAGTTAGGCACTATGCGCATCTGTTTGCCTACGCGTAAACCAAGAAAGCGACGCATCCCCGAAACATTATTGTTTATTTCGGTGTACACTTTTTCTTTTTTATCTGATGGAAATATGCTAATGTAGGCTTTGGCCAAGGCCAAATCGGGCGATATACGCACTTTGGAAACAGAAACCATTGCTCCCAGCGTCCAGTGCCTGGCCTCGCGCATAAATATCTCGCTCAGTTCGCGCTGAAGCAATCGCGCTATTTTCTTTTGTCTTGTTGAATCCATTATAATGCTATTGTATTAACCTACGAAATTAATGTTTTTAACCTTAACTAAGCCTATTTTACCGAAAATATGAAAAAAGATAACATCATCTTACTTGCTTACTCTACTTTAAAATTAATTAAGGACTGATATTTAGCATTCCGGCAATGCAACTGTGCAGATTAAATAAGATTGACGATAGGCTGTTATTGACATACTGCTGTTTATTGTTAGGCGCATTACATATCTCTCTTTTTAAATCTGCAACAAACAAATACCTAATGGATAACAATTAATTGATTTGGGGGTTTTACTCTTTCAGCATCCGGAGGATACCATGATTACAGGTCAATTTATCTCCCTTTAGCACTCAGCTATTTAAATAAAAACAGCCACTGCATTTTATCCTTCGCTAATGCTTAGTTTTGAAACCAAACCTTCATTATATTTTTTATAACTTTGGCCACTTAAAAAAACAGACAGCACATGAATTGGGATAGCTATCCATCGCAAATACTGGAGAATGCGGTACGGGAGTTTTCAAAACTACCCGGCGTAGGCAAAAAAACAGCACTCAGGCTGGTACTCTTTTTGTTAAAACAAGAAAAGAATGATGTGTTAAGCTTTGCTGAATCCTTACGGAGCTTGAGCGAAGATATTGTGTATTGTAAATCATGCCATAACATATCAGACAGTGAGCTTTGCGACATATGCGCCAGTCCTAAACGCGACCATTCAACCGTTTGTGTTGTGGAGAATATAAAAGATGTGATGGCTATCGAAAACACACAACAGTATTTTGGTGTTTATCACGTGCTGGGTGGCATTATATCTCCCATGGACGGCATAGGTCCTGACGATTTAACAGTTAAACCCTTGCAGTCAAGGGTAAAATTAGGATTGGCCAAAGAACTTATATTTGCCCTGCCTACTACCATGGAAGGCGACACTACTAATTTTTATCTCTACCGTAAGTTCAAGGATAGTGATGTAAAAATAACCACGCTCGCTCGTGGAGTTGCCATAGGCGACGAGTTGGAGTATGCTGATGAACTTACGCTGGGGCGTTCATTGATAAACCGTTTACCCTTTGAAACTACTTTGTAACAAATTTAAAAAGGACATCTATAACAATGAATTTAAATATCAAAAAGCAATTCAGAAGATTACACAGCATCTATATCGTCATACTGGGTTCTATGTCCTTGGCTGCTCTCATCAGTGTTATTATAGTTTTTAAAATGGGGGCATTTGCAATATTCGATTTGCAAACGCTCAACGTATTAAAAGCTGTAGTTATCATGGCTTTGTTAGTGGGTATTCCGGTGAGTCATATTTTTTATTTCAAAAAAATAAAGCATATCAATCGCTCATTGACCTTGAGTAAAAAAATAGCTATGTTCCAATTGGCCTTTGTGGTACGCATAGCCTTGCTCGAGGGGATTGGTCTATTGGCGATGATGGCTTATCTGGTAGCTGCCGACAAATCGTTTTTATACATGTTTGCGGTGGTGTTTGTACTGTTTATCATACATGCACCTACCAAACAGCGCATAATAAGCGATTTAGAACTGGATGATGAGGAATCAGAACTATTGGCAGAGCAAGTAAAATAAATTTATATAATTTTAAACGATAAAAATATACATGACTATAGCCGTTGATTTTGATGGGACCATCGTTGAGCATAGATATCCTCGCATAGGGAAAGAAATGCTTTTTGCGTTCGACACCCTAAAAGCGATGCAGAAAGCCGGTCATTTATTAATTTTATGGACCTACCGCTCCGGTCACGAACTGGATGAAGCCGTTGCATATTGCCAAAAACGAGGAATAGAATTTTTTGCGGTAAACAAGAGTTATCCTGAAGAGATTTTTAACGAGAACGAATCGAGCCGAAAAATTAATGCCGACTTGTTTATCGATGACCGTAATGTAGGTGGTTTTTATGGTTGGGGCGAAATTTGGCAGGAGCTTGGATTGGGCAACGATGAGGAGACCAGGAAAATTAAACAGAGAATGGAGCGGGCAGCAAGACGCCCGTGGTGTAATTTTTTTAAAACTTTATTTTGTAAAGAATAGCCCTATTGGATTTATCTGTTGTAATAGTCAGTTATAATGCCGTAGATTTTCTACGGCTGACCCTGAATTCGGTTTTTGCGGCTTGCACGACTATTACGGCTGAGGTGTTTGTGGTAGACAATAATTCTTCCGATGGTGCCGCAGCTATGGTGGCCAAAGAGTTTCCTGCCTGTAAACTTATTGCCAATCAGGTCAACCCGGGCTTTGCCAAAGCCAACAATCAGGCTATCCGCAAGGCTCACGGGAAATATATTTTAATACTGAACCCGGATACCGTTGTAGCAGAAGACACCTTTACCAAAACCATCGCTTTTATGCAAAACACCAAGGATGCGGGTGGAATGGGTATTCGCATGATCGACGGTTCAGGCCTATTCCTTCCCGAATCAAAACGTGGTGTGCCGTCGCCATGGACCGCTCTAACAAAAATGTCGGGACTGGCTGCTTTATTTCCTACTTCAAAAATATTTGCCGAATACCACAAAGGTTATCTAAGCCCAAACAAAAACAGTAAAATAGAAGTGCTTGCCGGAGCCTTTATGCTTTTTAAAAAGAGTGTTCTGGATAAGGTAGGCTTGTTGGACGAAGATTTTTTTATGTATGGCGAAGATATCGACCTATCTTACCGTGTAACAAAACATGCCTACGCCAATTACTACTTTTCCGAATCGAGTATCATTCATTTTAAAGGAGAGAGCACCATAAAAGATAAAACCTATGTAAATAGATTTTACAAAGCCATGGTTCAATTTGCCCATAAGCACTTTAGCAAAAGCTACGGAATTGTTTTAAAGGTTTTTATTTACCTGGGGGTATTTGTAGCCAGCGCACTGTCCACTTTCAAACATGCTCTACTTAAAAACAAGGCTCAAAACCCTGTTGCCAACCAACCCACACTATTATTTTTACACAACTATCCTGCCCCTGAAGATTTGATGCAGCAACTTGAAAAGAAATTTGTAGTTAAAACAATAACTGACCCGGCTATGGAGCAACAGGGTACGCTTGTTTTTGTGCAAGGACTAATGCCGTATAAACAGATGATAAAAACAATGGATACGTACAAATGTAAATTTAATTATCGTTTTTTAGATTTGCAGGCAAAAGTTATGCTTGGTAGCGACAATAAGCTTATTCAAGGTCAAACAATTGCACTTTAACAAAAAAGTATTGCAGAATAAAAACAAATATCTATTTTTATATAGATTTGAATGGTAGCCACACTAAGGTTATGCGAAACGTGGACTAAGTTATTGCCCCTATGCAAAAAATATTTATTTTACTGTTGTCACTTTTTTGGGTTACGAGCATGAGTGCACAGCAACGTGCATACAAAAAGGAAATACTTAAAGCTGAGGACTTGTTACAGCTTGATAATTACCAGGATGCCTCGGCTATTTACAACCGCTTGTTAAAAGAATATCCCAACGATAGGTATATCTTATTTAAAGCTGGAGAGTGTTTTCTATTTTCGGAAAATCATATCGAAAAATCAATAGAATTATTGGAGGAGGCAGTTCAAAAATACCCGCTTAAAAATAAAAAAAGTACCCAAGCCATCGAAGCCAGGTTCTACCTTGGACAGGCGTACCATCTTGGTTATCGCTTTGCAGAAGCATTGGAGCTTTTTGAAAAGTTAAAAAAGCAAATCGCAAGCAAACAAAGTGCAGCCAAAAAAAAGATTCAGCGCGAAATAATATACAACAAAAATGCTTTAGCGCTTAAAAAGCATCCTGTAGATTTTAGAATTACCAATCTCGGACCCTTTATCAATACGAAGTACGACGAACACAGTCCCGTAGTAAATTTACACGAGGATATGCTCTTATTCACCTCAACAAGAAAACCCGTAGCATCTGCTACCCATAAGGCTGCTACGACATACGAAAACGTGTATTTTTCGCATTGGCGCGATGGCCAATGGATTACCTCAAGGGGTATCGGTTTTAATACCCAGGGCAACAGTGCTACCATAGGAATTTCGTCCGATGGCAGCACCTTACTTATCTACAAAAGTGAAGCAGGAGTTGGCAATATACACACCAGCTACTTTAAAAACAACAATTGGGGCGAGCTTGAAAAATTACCCTCCCCCATCAATACAATGGCCAATGAAACACACGCCTCCTTTTCGATAGATGGAAACACCTTATACTTTACCAGTGATCGTGCCGGTGGATATGGAGGCAAGGATATCTATTGTGTGAACAAACTGCCTGATGGTAGTTGGGGAAAAGTACGCAATATGGGCGAGAAAATAAATACTGAATACGACGAGGAAAGTCCTTATATCCATCCCAATGGAAAAACTTTATATTTTAGTTCTGAGGGGCATCGCTCTATGGGGGGTTACGATATATTTAAAGCCGGCATAGATACCGCGGGTAACTGGGGAAATGTGCTGAATATTGGTTATCCAATCAACACCCCATTTGACGACCTGTTTTATGCCCCTACCATCGACGAGCAAAGAGTATACTATGCCTCGCGGCGGGATAAAGGATTTGGAGGAGCAGATATATACTTGATTGAGTTTCCCAGTAACCATCCCAATGCATTAACCGTGGCCGGTGGATTTCTGTTTCGTCCGGATGGTGAGCCTGCTGCCAACGCAAAAATAACAGTAACTAATAAAAATAGTGGTGAGGTTGAAGGCGTTTATCGTCCCAGTCCTAATAATGGAAAATACATTTTTATTCTTCCTGCCGGTGCCCATTATAACATGGAAATAGAAATGGAAGGACATAAAACGGTTATTAAAGACTTTAATATTCCAGCCGAAAATACCTTTGCTCGAAAAAAACACACCTTTTATCTTGATCCTTTAGTTTTAAAAGTAAATACGAACCAGTAAATTATATTTTTAAGGAGATGATGGCATGGCCGTTTGCGCTATAAATGGTATTTTGCACTTTCGTTTCAAAAACTCAAAAACCTGTATATAATGTCTGCTAAATCTAACCTATTCGCTGTCTGTATAGCTCTGTTGCTTTCAATTCAGTCGCTTTCGGGGCAAAACAATAATCCGAGTGTGACTAAAATGTTTAACCTTGCGGTTTCGTTTGCCGAAAAGGAAGATTATGAACAAGCCATCCCTTTGTTTAAAAGAGTAGCTGAAGAGGAACCGGAAAACATAAATGTGCTTTACAATCTGGGCCATTCATACCTTAATGCAAAGGGAGGACACGATTCGGCATTGGTGTATTTTTCTAAAGCAGTGGAGCTTTTAAAGCCCGAGAATTATTATACCGAGTTAGGTGTAGATTTGCACCTATCGAAGGCTAAAAGTATGCAGATGCTCTATCGGTATAAGGATGCATTGGGCGTGTACCACAAGATGCTTGATTTTACAGATGAGGATGAAACAGAGTTGAGAGAAATGATAAGCCGCGAAATAGAAATAAGCAACAACGGGATAAAATTTATGAAAAATCCTGTTAAGCTCGAAGTACATAACCTCGGAAGCACGATAAATTCAAGCTACGATGACCACAGCCCACTAGTAAGTGCCGATGAATCAATCGTTATCTTTACCTCACGGCGTAAATCATCCTACTCCCAAATGTTAAACGATGGACAATTTTCAGAAAAGATATATACAGCCAAAAAAGAAAATGAAAAGTGGGGCAAAGCAAAGGTGATTAAAGAGGTGCAGAAAAGAGACAGCCATGAGTCGGCTTTATGCCTTTCGGCAGACGGGAGTGAACTGTATCTGCTACGCAGCGATTTTGACGGCCAAAACCTTTATGTGAGCGAGTTTGACGGCGAAATATGGAGCGAGCCTTTTATGCTGCCCCAAGGAATTAACAGCCGCTACAACGAAACCCACGCTTCCATCAATGCCGATAAATCAATGCTATTTTTCACCAGTGACAGAAAAGGTGGAGAGGGTGGCTTGGATATTTATATGGTACGCAAATTACCCAACGGCAAATGGGGTACTCCAAAAAGCCTGGGACCGGATATTAATACCCCGTATGACGAAGAAACACCTATGATTCACCCGGATGGTAAAACCTTGTTTTTTAGTTCTGAGGGGCACAATACCATGGGTAATTTCGACATTTTTTACAGCCGGATGAAAGCGGATAGCTCTTGGAGCGAACCCGTTAATATGGGCTACCCGATCAATACCCCCGACGATGATTTCTTTTTTGTGCCTACCGCGGCAGAAAACAGAGCCTACATGGCATCCTCACGCTTTGAAGAAAATTACGGCGGTTCGGATCTGTATGCCATAGAATACGAACAACCGGAAATAGAACGTCTGGCCGTTATAAAAGGCAAGCTTAATGCAGGCAGGGAGTATGCCTGGGATGATGTATTAATACAGGTTAAAGAGAAGGGAACAGACCACTTAGTAGGCGAGTATAGTCCCAATCCGGTGTCGGGTAAATACATGTTTATTCTGGAAGCCGAAAAAACTTACGACATCGAAATAATGGGTGAAAATATAGAAAATACAGTGAGTAGCCTAACAGTTAGCCGCGACATGACCTATTTAAACCAATCGCAATCGGTAGAAACAGAGGATGTGATGGTGAAAGGATTGCTGGCAGCGGTAAAAACAGAAACCAAAACCGGTAAGGACGAGGTTACAGATACGGATAAAGCCGCTACAATGGTCAGGGGTAAATACACCGTACAGTTTGTAACCCTAAAAAAACCATTGGATAATTACGATGCTTATAGGCAACTGGACAAGGATAAGATAATGCTGTACAAAGGCAATGATGGCAATTATCGCTATGTATATGGCAGTTTTAACAGCTTTAAAGACGCAAAAAAAGCAAAGCATAAAGTAATAGAAGCCACGGGATACGACGACCCGTTTGTGCGTTATTTCTGGCAGTTGGATAAAATGAAAGCGGAGGATTGAAGTGAATGAAACCGTAGCCTTAAGAGCCGTAGAGCCCGCTGATGTAGATTTGTTGTATCAATGGGAAAACGACATGGAGTTGTGGGTATATTCCGAAACGTTGAAGCCTTTTAGTAAACAACAGCTAACGCAATATTTAAAGGGTATTAATTTGGATATATACCAATCGAAAGAGCTAAGGCTGATGATAGAAACCGAAGGGGACAGTCCTAAAACGGTCGGCATCATCGACATGTTCGATTTCGACCCCTACCACAGTCGTGCAGGAGTGGGTATCATGGTGCATAAGGCTTTCCGCGACAGAGGTTATGCCGCTATGGGGCTGGATCTCTTTATCGACTACTGTTTTAACACTTTGGGTATCCATCAACTCTATTGCTCCATAGCTGTCAATAACAAAAAAAGCATCCATCTATTCCAAAGCAAGGGATTTATACGTGCCGGCATCAAAAAACAATGGCGCAAAGTGGGGCGGGAATATATCGATGAGGGTTTTTATCAGCTGCTAAATAGATAAGGAAGGCTTACGAATGGCGCAGGCCTACACAAACTTAGTTTATTTATAACACGGTATTTCTTCTAAAAACGTATACCCTCCACCCCCATGTAATTTGGCGCAATAATGTTGTAAACCGTTGGTAACACAAACCAAACTGGTTTGTAGCTTTATATTATAGCGCAATGCCTGCTCAAATACTGATTGGGTTATTTTTACCGAAGGTGCTTTGCACTCTACTATTAAAGCAGGTAAGCGGCGCGTGTTGTACACAACAATATCGGCACGCTGGCTCAAGCCATTGATATTCACATTAGCTTCAACCGCCATCAACGAAAGTGGATAACCCTTGTTTGTTGACAAATAAAGAATAAAATTTTGTCGCACCCATTCTTCCGGGGTCAGGGTCACCATTTTTTTTCGTATCCTATCAAATATCTTTTTTTTTCCGCCTGTATCGGATACGGTAAATGTATATGTAGGTAAATTGAGTTTTTGCATGGCAAGCTATGACGGGTTTAACTAGTAGAACCAACTTTGCTGGGGTAACCTTTATATTTTTTTGGTAAGTACTAAAATACAACTTTTTTATGCCGAGCAGTGGTAAATTTCCTGCAATAATTATTGCAATATCTGTGTAAGTATCATATAAGGGCTAAAAGTAAAAATCCCGGTTCTGCATGCAGAACCGGGATAATATATTGTAAGTGTTATTCTTTAGCTTAAAGAAAAACGCTTAAAATCTGTAACTGTAAGACCTTTACTGCTTTCTTCCAGGTATTGCTTGATAGACTTTTTATTGTCTTTAACAAAATCCTGCTCTAACAAAGTAGATTCTTTAAAGAATTTACCAAGACGTCCTTGTGCAATCTTATCCAGCATAGCTTCAGGCTTACCTTCCTCCTTTGCTTTGTCTCTGCCTATCCTTAGTTCTTGCTCCACAATGTCGGCCGGCACTGATTCTTTATCTACACCTACAGGCGCCATAGCGGCAACTTGCATAGCCACATCCTTGCCCACCTGCTCGGGGAAGCCGGCCTGATTAAAGCCTACGATAACCGAAAGTTGGTTGCCGGGATGAATGTAAGGTACCACGTGTTCTGCAGTAAGCACGGCATAATTAGCAATTTCAATTTTCTCACCTATAACACCAATTTGCTCGGTAATTACATCTTTAATGGATAAACCATTCAGTGTGAGCTCCAAAACAGCATCCACATTTGTGGCATCGCTTTTAAGTGCCGTTTCCAGGATAGAGTCGGTTAAAGCTACAAAGCTCTCATTTTTTCCAACAAAATCTGTTTCGCATTTCAAAACTAAAACGGCACCTTTTTTACCATCGGCACTTACCATTGCTCTGGTAGCCCCTTCTGTAGTTTCACGATCGGCACGCTTGCTCGCCATTGCCTGACCTTTTTTGCGGATATATTCTACGGCAGCATCAAAATCGCCATCGGTTTCGGTTAATGCCTTCTTGCAGTCCATCATACCGGCACCGGTCATTTTTCTGAGTTTGCTTACATCAGCAGCTTTAATAGCCATAATACGATTTGTTTAGATTATTAAATCAATTATTCTGTTTTCTCATCTTCTTTCGAAGAAGCCTCTGTAGCTTTTACTTCGGGTGTAGTTTCGCCTGTTGCTTTCTCCTTCTTGAGTTCCGCCTCCGGCGCTTTTTCATCCTTGGCTTCTACTTTTGGCGCTTTTTCGTCCGTAGCTTTGGCTTCTGCAGCATCCTCCTTAGGTGCCTTGTCCTTAGCAGGTATCCTCGTTTTCTTGGCTGTTTCCTTTTTTGCCGGCTTGTCCTTCTTGGCTGCGGCTTCGTATTCGCGCTCCACTTTTCTCTCATTCAGCCCTTCCTCAATAGCTTTTACCATGATATCGGTAATGAGTTCAATAGACTTGGAGGCATCGTCGTTAGCAGGTATAACAAAGTCAAGCCCTATTGGGTTAGAGTTGGTATCTACCATTCCAAACACAGGAATATTCAGCTTATTGGCCTCTCGCACCGCAATGTTCTCCTTCATTACGTCAATAACAAACATGGCTGCCGGTAGGCGTGTAAGATCAGAGATACTACCCAGTGTTTTTTCTAACTTCGCCCTTTGACGGGTGATTTGCAAACGCTCTCTTTTCGAAAGGTTTTTCCAGGCACTCGGATCTGCCATCATCTTGTCGATGGTCGTCATTTTTTTAACTGCCTTACGGATAGTAGGGAAGTTAGTAAGCATACCTCCTGCCCATCGTTCCGAAACGTAGGGCATGTTAATGGCCTTCATTTTTTCGGCTATAATTTCCTTGGCTTGTTTTTTAGTAGCCACGAATAATATTTTACGTCCCGATTTTGCAATTTGCTTTAAGGCCTCGGCTGCCTCATCAATCTTGGCTGCCGTTTTATGAAGATCAATAATGTGGATACCGTTGCGCTCCATAAAAATATAAGGCGCCATTGCCGGATTCCATTTTCTTTTTAAGTGACCGAAGTGTACACCGGCCTCTAGTAATTCATCAAAATTTGTTCTTGCCATTTTTGTTTTTTAAAAGTCGTTTACATTCTGTAAATATCAACTCCCCAGTAGTCAATACTTAGTGAAAACAGAAAGTTTATAAAGTGAAAAGTAAGGCGAAAAAACTGCACTTTTTAACTTTTCACTTTCTAATTTTATGCACTTTCTAACTAAGATGAATCTGAGCAGTTTAGATACTAAACGCACCCGAAAAGTTTTAACGTTTACTAAATTGAAATTTCTTACGTGCTTTAGGCTGTCCTGGTTTTTTACGCTCAACAACTCTTGCGTCGCGAGTCATAAACCCTTGTGCTTTTAAAGCCGGTTTGTTTTCCTCATCAATTTTAACGAGGGCGCGCGAAATAGCTAGTCTTATCGCTTCCGCTTGTCCTTTACTTCCTCCACCGTAGATATTTACTTTAATATCATAATTCTCAAGCACTCCCAAAGTGTTCAAGGGCTGTGTTACGATATATTGTAAGGTAGGCGCCGGAAAGTAATCCTTAAGCTCACGCTTGTTGATGGTAATTTGTCCTTTACCTTCGCCTAAGTAGATACGAGCCACTGCCGACTTTCTTCTACCGATTGCGTTTGTTACTTCCATGCTCATCACTTATATAAGTTTAAATCAATTGTTTTTGGCTTTTGTGCCTCTTGCTTGTGTTCTGCTCCCGCATACACAAATAAATTACGGAACAACTGGCGTCCCAAACGAGTTTTTGGCAACATGCCTTTTACAGCTCTCTCTACAAGTCGCTCCGGACTTCTGGCAAACAATTGTGCAGGGGTAACATCGGTACGACCGCCCGGATATCCGGAGTGGAAATAGAAAGTTCTTTGTTCCCACTTGTTACCTGTTAAACGAACTTTGTCTGCGTTTAGGATAATCACGTTATCCCCGCAGTCTACGTGTGGTGTAAAGTTGGGTTTGTACTTACCGCGCAGCAATTTTGCCACCTTCGAAGCCAAACGACCTACAACCATGTCTTTTGCATCTACCACAACCCACTCTTTGTTAGCGGTTGCTTTGTTTGCCGATACTGTTTTGTAACTTAAAGTATTCACAGTCTTCTTTGTTAAAAAATTAAACCAAATATTATTACAATGACAGCTTCAAACAGCATAACAGTCTAACTAACAAACTTATCGACACTCACTTCCCATCGTAAACGCCAAATAAATCATTCAGTTACATTGCCTTATATCTGTTCGGCATGAATAATAATCGGGCGCAAAAGTAAGGTTTATTTTCTTGTTCGGCAATAAAAACAAAAAAGAAATGTATTTTTTTTGAATGCTTTTTTATTTTAAGCCTTCTGGCTTTCTTACACTTATCGTAAAAATGGCTGCTTATATTAGTGGAAACGGATTAAAGAGAAACCTATGTGTGACCACAATTAATTATATTTATTGCCAACTAAATAATTAACAATGGCTATATGTTAAACATATAAGTAATTTATAACAGACAATAGAGAAAAAATAAATAAATGCGGATTATAGGTGATTATTACAGACAGGACGTCATTGCGTTATCCAAAGATTTGCTGGGCAAAATTTTGGTACGACGGTTTGACGATGGTTCCGAATTGCGTGCTAAAATTACCGAGGTGGAGGCATACCGTGGCGAAGAGGATTTGGCCTGCCATGCCAGTAAAGGACGCACCAAACGTACCGAAGTAATGTATCACCAAGGAGGCAGCCTATACGTTTACCTGATTTACGGTATGTATTGGCTCCTCAACATCGTGAGCGGTGAAGCCGGACAGCCACAAGCGATTCTGATTAGAGGACTCGAGAACATAAAGGGCCCCGGGCGTGTGGGCAAAGCTTTGCAGCTGGATAAAAGTTTTTATGGCGAAGATTTAAATCTATCGGAAAGGATATGGCTAGAGCGGCCAACGAAATTGGATCAGCTTTCAATTAAAAAATCGGAGAGGATTGGTGTGGCGTATGCAGGATTGGAATGGGCAAACAAGCAATGGCGCTTTTTTATTTGAAAATAACAAATATCGCTTGTTTGTCCGTAGCGGGATGAGAGCCATTTTATATTAAAACAAATACGCAACATAATTTCCCGGTATTATCATAGCTGCTTCAGCCTTGTTATTGGCTTTTATAAACGATGGTGAGCAGTTCATTTTTTTTAATACCGCCTCTGTTTTATTACCTACGCGGTAAGTTTGCCGCTAACTTGTATGCCTTTACATTTTTTACAGGGAGAATATCAACTTAAACCATAGCTTCTGTTTTAAGTTCCCTTTCATTTTAATTCATTTCGGAATATCTTTACCCCTAAAACAAAATATCATGTCCATGCAAAAACATCTTATTCTACTAATAGCAGCAATATTCATCGGTCAATTGACCTATGCCCAGCTTACCGAAAAGGATCCTTTTGAAAAAATGAACCGGGCGTATGAAGCCAGGCGGCAAGCTATGGAGCAGGACTATGCCAAAAGGATGCAACGTATGCAAAAGGATTACGACGACAAGATGAAACGCATGAACGCCGCCTTTGAAAGCTATTTGAAAAGGGGCTTTAAAGAAGTGGCGCAGACTGAAAAAGAGGTGAAGCCCGTTGAAGTGCCCAAGCCCATCGATCAGCCCCGGTTTGAGCCTAAGGTTGATGCAAGCCTACCAGACAAAGTTGATAAACCGGCTAAGTTCATCGCCCCTAAAATAGTGTTGGAAGATGCGCCCGCTTATTCTATTGCTCCCCCCATAGCCAGCCCCGAAGGAATGGAAAAGTACAAACAGTCACTAAAGATAGATTTCTTTGGGAGTGCTGCTCCTCTTTTTGTAGACAGTCGCACATCAAGCCTGAAACTCTCGACGGTTAAGCCCAAGAGCTTTGCCTCCTATTGGGATGATTTTACCGACACCTACTATCCTATATATATTGAATCGTTGCATGCTTATGCGCAACAAACCAACCTCAACGACTGGGGTATTTATCAGCTCATTGACAAATCTGCCAAGCAGCTCTTTACTTCCTCCAACAACCGCACTATGTGGAAATGGGCCATGCTCAACCAAGCAGGCTATCAGGCCAAGATAGGATACAGCGCTAACACTGTTTACCTGATGCTCCCTTTTATGCAGCAGGTATTCGAGCGCCCTTATTACAGTATTGCCGGAACCAATTACTATCTTATAGACAAGCAACTGGACAAGAAAAAAATATATACTTACGAAGATAACTTTGGCGGCGCCGCAAGGAAAATAGATCTGCATCTGCCCTACAGTTTAAATTTTACCGATGAAACCAACGCTATAAACAAAGGCACAAAATTGCCCAACGATGGCGAAACCTTAACGCTACCAATGGACAAGACCGTGATGGCTTTTTTGGCCAGCTATCCACAAACCGATAACACGGTATATTTAAATGCTGCCATGCAGGGCCCGGTAAAAGATAAACTGTACACATATATTCAAACACGCATGGATGGCATGACAGAAACCGAAGCGGTGAGCTACTTGCTGAATTATCTGCACAACTCCTTTGAGTACAAAACCGATCGCGACCAGTTTGGCAAAGAAAAGATGTTTTTCCCCGACGAGATTTTCTATTACCCCTACTCCGACTGCGAAGACCGTACCGTATTGTTTACCCGACTGGTAAGCGACCTGCTGGGCTTGGACGTAGTGGCCTTGACTTATTTTAGCCACATGGCTGCCGCAGTTTCTTTTACCCGTCCGGTTGAGGGATACAGCTTTGAAGTGGCCGGACAAACCTACACCATCTGCGACCCTACCTTTATTAATGCACCTATAGGAGCGGTAATGCCGGAGTTTGAAGGATACCAGCCTATAGCCATTAAAATTAACAACAACAGGCAAAGCGGTAATATGTGGCAGATGATAGCCCAATGGTTACAGAAAGATAACGAGGGTAAAATATTTATAGGTGAACGACAAATGGCCGAGAATGGTAAATACATCGCTTCGGGTTGGTTTCAGGATAATGTTATCATCAATGGAAGAACCTACCGCGCAGCAGCCGGCACACGCGATCTTTGGTTTGCCACCTTTGATGCAACAGGCCTATTGGAATGGTTCGTTCCCCTGCAATGCTCCAACTATGCTTTTTCTCAGGCTTTTAACTTAGGCAAACAAGGCAACGTTTATGCTCTCATTAATTACGCGGGTTCCATCGGCATTAACCAGCAGCGCATAGGTAACAGCGAATCCCCGGCCCATCTGATGCTGGGATTATCGAACAAAGGGCAGGCTATTTTAAGCGAGAGCATTAACTTTAAAGTACCTGAAGGAAAAAAGCTGGCTTTTTATGGCAAATACCGCCCCGATGGCACAAAAATAGATCTGCTGTCGTTCCCCATCAACAGGGTTCGTTTTGCATCAGATATTACGGTGGATTCCAATAACGAAGTAGTGGTACGCGGTATCGTGGGCGAGATAGAAGGCCTCACAAAGGATGTTCCCATCACCATGTCCGCAGCAACTTACCGTGCCGAAGATCAACTGGAATTGCACCTTAAAAATTTTCAAAAACTGGATGTGAATCGCCATATGGCCAGCCTCTTTGCAGCCATAAAACTATTGTCGAAAAATGGGGGCAGCATGTCCGGACTAACCGTTCGCAACCTCTTGCAAAAGCACAATCCCAATTTCAGAAAACAAAACCCCGATGTATATAAGGGACTCCTCAGCATGCAGTTTGTAGCCAACAAGGGCGGCGTAGTGCAGGTGGAGACCTACAAAGGCAAAAAGGTATCCTTATTTTCGATGCGCATACAAAATAACAGTAACCTGCAAATAATAGAAACTGCCTCGAATGCCTATCAACTTAAATTTTTAAATGGCGTACATGTAGGCAAGGCCATTGTATGGTACAAGTTAAATTCGGTAAGCCTGGCCGCAAACGGCGACATGCTTTTTGATTACGACCGCGACCATAGCAAAAAAATGGTGAATATAAATGAGGTAGTGGAATGATATGGCGGATGATTTCGCACCCAATTAAAGGATAAGTGCCGGGAGGTAGCATCGCTCCGAATGTTAGAAAGTAGATTTAGCTGATAGCAGACCGCAGGTGGAGAATCGCATTTGGTATAACGCGTATCGTAAGGCATGAAGGGGAAAACCAATCAAATATTTCTCCGAGATTTAAGTGGCATGAGAAAGCACATGGGTGCTTTTAAATTTAACATTTAAAATGACCTGAAACAAATACAAGCTTAATTGTTTGCGAAAAACAAACGTGATTTCAATTCGTAAATCATGATCTAAGGGAGACTAACATTTTTTATTTATCTTTATAACTGATTACATGACAAACCATATTGAATTAGAGAACCGGACGAAATAAGTAGACCAAACTAATGAAGAACAAAATACTGCTTTACATTTATCCGCTGATAATTATTATTCCATTGGCATTGCTGATGCTGAGGCCTAACTCCTTCAACCTTATTCCCTACACAATTTATCATGCCTTCTCGGTAAAATCCATTACCGAGCAAGAATTTATACTTTGGTTCGATTTGGGTTTTTTGGGCATTATGTATTGGCTGGTGCTTAGGGTGGTTTATCGGATTATGAATTGGGGTAAGAAATAAGCGAATGAAAAATTACGATTTAATAGTTATAGGCTCAGGGCCGGCCGGTTTTTCGGCGGCCATGCGGGCATTGGATTTTGGTTTAAGTATTTGCATTGTGGAAGGGGCTCACCTGGGCGGGGCAGGTGTTATGAATGGTGCCCTCACCTCCAAAACGATGTACGAGCTAAGCATGGATTATGCCGTCGCCGCCCGTACCGACAGGGGATACCGATCGGGAAGTCTGAGCGTTGACTTTGGGCAGGTGATAAAAACGGTGATGCAGGCCGCTAAGGAAAAGCAATATCAGATGTTGAGCCAAATAGAGACTTTTTCGGATGGAAAACCTTACCCCGGCTCTTTATGCTTAAAAAGAGGCTGGGCAAAATTTATCGATTCCCATACCATATCCGTCACCGGAAAACAAGGCACGGAAACCCTGAAAGCAAAAAGCTTTGTGATTGCTACCGGGGCTCGTCCACGCCATGCGCCGGGCCTGGATATCGACCACGAAAGAATTATCGATTCCGATGATTTGCTGAAGCTCACCAAGTTTCCGGAGCGCATGCTCATCGTTGGTTCGGGAATCATAGGTTGCGAAATGGCCACCATATTTAGCAACTTTAAACAAACCGAAGTGCACTTGCTCGATAGAGCCAACCGGGTATTACCCTACGAAGATGACGACGTGAGTTCCTTTGTGTCCAAAAATCTGGAAGACAATGGGGTTATCATTCACCATACGGCACACCTACGAACCATTAACAAACATCCAAACCATCTGGAGGTAATCCTGGATTACGATGATGGCCACAGCAAGGTGATTGAAGTAGATGTGGCACTTGTGGCCATCGGCAGGGTGCCGAACACAGACAATTTAGGACTGGAGGAGATTGGCGTAACAACCACCGAGCGGGGTACCCTGGAAATTGCCGACCATTGCGTATTGCGCGATGCCAACAATACATGCCATATTTATGCCGCAGGCGATATTACAGGACATGCACAACTCTACAGTGTAGCAGAGTTTCAGGGCAGACTCGCGTCGGAACAGATAGCCGATACGCCCTGCTATCCGATGGACTATTCGCATATGTCCACCCTCATGTTCTTTAAGCCGGAGGTAGCGTCGGTGGGGCGCAATGAAAAGCAATTGCGCGCAGCAAATACGCCCTATAAAGTAGCTTATTACTCCAACCAATTGGTTAACCGAGCCATTGCCATGCGCAGCACCATGGGTTTTATTAAAATTATTGTGAGCAATGGCGACGAACCCAAAATACTGGGCATGCGCGCCGGTGGGCCACAAGCTTCGGCCTATATTGTTTCGGTGGCACACCTAATCAATCAGGGCAACAGCCTGGTTGAAGTGCTGCGCATCTTTTACCCCCACCCCAGTCTGGCCGAAGGAATCCAAGAGTGCCTGCGAACACTAAGTGGCAAGTCCATCTACAAACCGGAGGCTTTTCCGGAATTTATCAAATTTAAAGAATGGAAGCCGGAGGTGAAGCGATGAAGTGGAATAAACCTACCGCCTGGATTGTTGCCGTGCCTACCATGCTCATAGCTTCCTATGCACTTTTGCCCGCGTATCTGCAAAATTCCATCCGCTATTTGTTTCCGGGCATCCAGGATCATCGAATTTTTGAGAACAGAGAGGTAAAAGCCAACAGTCCCATCCCCTGGGAATTGGCCTCCGATTATATGCAACACAGTCTGCTAAAATCGGAACGCGATACCCTGGAACATTACAAATCGGTAGCTTATCTTATTATTCAAAATAACGCCATCGTTTACGAAGAGTATTGGGATGGGTATGGTCCCGGCTCACTGTCTAACTCCTTCTCTGCCGCCAAAAGCATTGTAGGTCTGCTTATAGGCGTTGCCATTGACGAAGGTCTTATCGAAGATGTGGAGCAAGCCGTAGGGGATTTTATCCCGGAATACAATACGCCACCAAACAAGCAACTTAAAATAAAGCATTTGCTTACCATGAGCTCGGGACTCAACTGGAACGAAAGCTATGCCAACCCATTTTCGATCACCACCAAAGCCTATTATGGAAAAAAGGTAAATCAATTGGTGAAAAACCTTACTGTGATAGAAACTCCCGGCAAGGAGTTCCATTATAAAAGTGGCGATACGCAGTTGCTATCCCTTATCCTTAAAAAAGCTACCGGAAAATCATTATCGGCCTATGCCTCCGAAAAACTATGGACACCACTTGGGGCAGAAAAAGCGGCTCTTTGGAGTTTAGATAAAAATAGAGGCGACGAAAAAGCATATTGCTGCTTTAACAGCAATGCAAGGGATTTTGCACGCTTAGGAAAACTAATACTCAATAATGGCATGATGAACGGAAAACAATTGGTACCGACTAAATACATTAAGGAATCTATTTCTCCGGCTAGGCACTTGGTACACCACGAAGATAAAAAACCGGTTGACTTTTACGGCTATCAATGGTGGATCCTACATCACGAAGGCGATACAATACCGTATGCCCGGGGCATTTACGGGCAGTATATATTTGCGTTAAAAAATCACAATGCCGTTGTGGTCCGTTTGGGCCATGAGCGCAACAACAGGTATATAAACCATCATCCGGCAGAGATATTCAGTTACGTTTCTACAGCAAAAAGGATATTGGAGGAGCGGTAGAAAAACTGATAAGATATATTGAATCTGGTTTTTATTTATTTTAAGCGCATTTTGTTCCCTTTGGGTGTAACGAGAGTAATAGCAGAAAAATTATAATTTAAACCGACTCTTATGACAATCTATACGAATCAATAACTTTTTTAAGGTAAACTTTCTTTGTTTGCGTACAAATTAATGTTGTTGATAACTGTATGTATCGGAAACATTGTATTTAGCCCACCAAATGTTTCATCTTTAATATCTTTTCTTTGAATAACAGTTATATATTTATCCGGAGTAGCCTTTACAGAAACAGGCTCAGAAATATTTCCGTCATAATCAACCGCACAAAGCTCAAACGTATATTGCGTACCATTTATTAAATTTTCAACTTTCTTCTCATTCTTATAGGTCACTTCTTTTGGTGTATCGCCATATAAAACCGCTCCATACGAAATTATTGTAAATGCAAAATCTTCATCAGAAGGATTAATCCATTTCAACAAAACGGCACTATTTAGTGCTTGGACTGTCACCCCCGTTACTTGCCCTGGTGGTATTGTGTCCGAATCTTCCTGCTTACTGCACGATGTTGCATGCAAAATTAGTCCTAATAAAATAGTACCTGAACAAATTTTTCTTATCGAGCATTGCGGATAATATCTACTAATTTCGAGTAATTTTTGTTGGATACGGCTGGTATATTTTAAGCCATACAGCTTAAAATAACAGAAAAGCACTTTCTCGGCCCGTCCCTTCATAAATACAAACTTAGTAGAATTAATACGCTCTGGAATTTACCCCTTCTATAAAATTAATATAGGAGGTGTTTACCACTTTATTACCACCCGGGGTGGGGTAATTGCCTGTAAAGTACCAGTCCCCTTTATCGTTGGGGCAGGCTATGTGCAGGTTTTCAATGGTTTGATACACAATAGCCACTTCGGCATCAATATTGTCCGGTGTTAGCATTTCGGCAATTTTGTCCGAAACCTCTTGCGCTGTAAATGGTTTGTATATTTCTTTTACGTAATTTACAATCTCCTCTTTTGGCAGGTTTTGCTGCTCCTTACATTTTTTATACACCTCATCAATTACCTGCTGCATGCCCCTCTCCTTTAGTAAGGCGATGGCAGCCTGGAAAGCACAAAAATCACCCAGCTTGGCCATATCTATTCCGTAACAATCCGGGTACCTGATTTGAGGGGCCGACGAAACGATAATAATCTTTTTGGGGTGCAGCCTGTCCAAAATGCTTAGGATACTCTTTTTAAGTGTAGTGCCTCTAACAATTGAGTCATCAATGATAACTAATGTATCCTCCTGATTTTTTACCACACCGTAAGTTACATCATATACGTGCGCCACCAGATCGTCACGACTTTGGTCGTCGGCGATAAAGGTACGCATCTTAACGTCTTTCACCGCAATCTTCTCTATCCTGGGTTCTTTTTGGATGATGTCCTGCAACTTTTGGTCTGTAATATCCGCTCCCAATTGCTTAATCTGTTCCATTTTATTTTTATCGCACTCTTCCCTTATCGCACCCACCATGCCGTAAAAAGCTGTTTCGGCAGTATTGGGGATGTAGGAGAACACGGTTTTATCCAGATCGTAATCCACCATCTTAAGCAAGATGGGGGCCAGGAGCCGCCCCAGCATCTTCCGTTCCTGATAGATATCTTTATCGCTGCCACGCGAGAAGTAAATACGCTCGAAGGAACAAGATCTGCGCTCCTGTGGCACGCGCACCAGTTCTTCAGATACCTCGCCATTCTTTTTTACTACCAGCGCGTATCCGGGCTTAAGTTCCTGCACATCGCGATACGCCACATTCATAGCCGTTTGAATTACAGCCCGCTCCGAGGCCACCACTACTACCTCATCGTCGATGTAATAAGATGCCGGACGTATACCCCAGGGGTCGCGCGTAACAAAGGCATCGCCATGGCCAAACATACCGGCTACTACATATCCGCCATCCCACTTGCGACTGGATCGTTCAAGTATTTGTTTTACATCAAGGCTGTCCTCTATCTTATGCGATATCTCGCGATTACTGTATCCCTCGTTTTTATATTGACGAAAGAGTAATTGGTTTTCCTCATCCAGAAAATGCCCCAGGTTTTCGAGCATAGTCACCGTATCCGTAAAATCTTTGGGGTGCTGTCCCAGATCTTCAAGGTTACGGAATATCTCATCTACATTGGTGAGGTTAAAGTTGCCTGCCAGCACGAGGTTACGCGAGCGCCAGTTGTTTTCGCGCATTACGGGATGCACATAATCGATACTGCTACGCCCAAAAGTTCCATAACGCAGGTGTCCCAAATAAAGCTCTGCACAAAAAGGTACGTTTCCTTTAGCCCATATAGGATCATTGATTAAATCAGTATTACTTCCATTTACTTTTGCTATGGAATCGTTAATACCCTGAAAAACATCCTGAATGGGATTACTTTTGTTAGAACGCCTACGAGAAAGGTATTTGGTACCCGATTTCTGATCGAGCTTTAAGCTGGCTACCCCGGCGCCATCCTGCCCTCTGTTGTGCTGCTTCTCCATTAAGAGGTAAAGCTTATGCAGTCCGTACTTCCAGGTGCCGTACTTCTCTTTGTAATACTCCAAGGGCTTGCGTAACCTGATTAATACGAAACCACACTCGTGCTTTATTTGATCACTCATTTTTTTAAGAGGTTAACATATTTTTATAAGGCGCAAATTTATTCTATTTTTTTGGCATAGCCAACACGTGCCGCGTTTAGATTTCGTAAAAAAACCTAAGAACTTCTACCCGTTATTAACGTAGTTAAAATCCTCTGTGTTAAAAACTAAAACACCAACGTGCAGTGCAGCATTCAAAAATTTAACACAGAGGGTAATGTGATAGATATGTTGCTAAGAACAAAGTTGAAAAGCACGGCTTAAACCAACCTCCATTCACTTTTCAAAGAAGCACGGCGTACACAGAGATAGGTTAGCTGGGCAAAAAAATGTGTATTGCGACCGGCGGTACAAGTACATACCCATCTTCATACTACTCCTACTTATGCCTCCTCTTTAATTCCCTTGCCAAATCCTCGATGCGGTATCCTTTGTGGGTCAACAATACGATAAGGTGGTACAGGAGATCGGCTCCTTCGTACAGAAAGTTTTCATCATCGTTGGCCATGGCCCCAATCACCGTTTCAATGGCTTCTTCACCAACTTTTTGAGTAATGGTACGCGTTCCCTTGTTAAAAAGAGAAGTAGTGTAGGAGCCTTCGGGCATCTCTTGTTTGCGTTGATCTATAAAATCCTGGAGGTGCGTAAGAAATGTGATATCGGCCTCGTTGCTTTCATTGAAACAAGTATCGGCACCGGTATGGCAAACAGGCCCCACCGGATTGGCTTTAATCAACAGGGTATCCTTATCACAATCGATGCTTGCAGAAACCACATTTAAAAAATTACCCGACTCTTCGCCTTTGGTCCATAGGCGCTGCTTGGTGCGGCTATAAAAAGTGACCTTACCTTCTGCCCGTGTTTTATCAAAGGCTTCCTGATTCATAAAACCGAGCATCAATACTTTATTGGTATTCGCATCCTGAATGATGGCCGGAACCAGACCATTCCCTAATTTTTCAAAATCTATTTTCATGGCTTATAGTATCATGATGATAAACACGGAGGCACTGCGGCACAGGGTGTTATTATGGTTTGAATTTTTCTTTTACAATCTTACGTTTATTCCCTCGGCCATCAAATAGCGTTTTAAATCGGGGATGGCGATTTCTTTGTAGTGGAAAATGCTGGCTGCCAGTCCGGCATCGGCTTTTCCCAGGGTAAAAACGTCTTTAAAGTGCTCCATGCTGCCCGCTCCGCCACTGGCGATAATGGGTATGGATAAATCTTCCGACATCCTGGCCAAGGCTTCATTAGCAAAACCTTGCTTCACCCCGTCGTGATCCATGGAAGTAAAGAGTATTTCGCCGGCACCTCTTTCCTCCGCTTCTTTAGCCCAGGGGAACAGTCGTTTTTCGGTAGGGATGCGACCTCCGTTTACGGTCACTATCCATTCGTCGCCGTCGAAATGTTTGGCATCGATAGCCACCACTACAAACTGGCTTCCAAAATTAAGTGCCATATCGTTGATAAGCTGTGGATTTTTAACGGCAGAGGAATTGATGCTAATTTTATCCGCTCCGGCGTTCAGGAGCGCTTCGGCATCTTTTATTTCGCTGATACCCCCACCAACGGTAAAGGGGATGTTGATGTGTTGGGCAATGCGTTTTACGAGATCCACAAATGTTTTGCGTCCTTCGTGGGTGGCGGTAATATCCAGAAACACCAATTCATCGGCACCTTGCTGCGCATATAAAGCACCCAGCTCCACAGGATCACCCACTTCTTTGATACCGACAAACTTAATTCCTTTAACGGTCATCCCGTTTTTTATATCCAAACAGGGAATAATTCTCTTTGCCAACATTATGCGTATTTTTCTAACTGTTTTAAACTTATCTTTCCTTCGTAAATAGCTTTACCGGTTATTACAGCGGGCACCTTGGCTTCAATCAATTGGTTAATATCGTGCAAGCTGCTAAGCCCACCGCTGGCCACGAGGTATAAATCAGGAAATTCGGTTAATATCTTTTTATAGAGAGTTGTTGCCGGCCCTTGCAACATACCATCTTTACTGATGTCGGTACATATAACCTTAGTAATTCCGTTGGATATGTAGTCCTTTATAAAAGGAATCAATTTAAGGTCAGAGGTCTCTGTCCACCCGGATACGGCAATCATCTCATCTTTTACGTCGGCGCCCAGAATAATTTTATCAGCACCATATCTCTCTATCCATTTGGTAAAAACGGGTTTGTTTTTTACTGCAATGCTTCCTCCCGTAATCATCTGTGCTCCACTACCAAAGGCAATCTTCAAATCTTCGTCGGTTTTTAAGCCTCCTCCAAAATCAATCAGCAAATTGGTTTTTGTTGCTATGCTTTCCAACACTTTATAATTGATAATGTGGCCTGCTTTTGCACCATCCAAATCTACCAGGTGCAACCTTTTTATTCCGTGATCCTGAAACATCTGCGCTACTTCGAGTGGGTTTTCGTTATACACCTTTTTTTGCGCATAATCGCCCTGACTCAATCTTACACACTTGCCATCGATAATGTCTATTGCCGGGATTATATCTATTAATGCCATTTTATAGTTTTATAAAATTTTCTACTATTCGTGAACCTGCATCACCACTCTTTTCGGGATGGAACTGCGTTGCGTAAAAATTATCCTTATGTAAGGCCGAACTGAATGGTAAAATATATGGGGTAGTTGCCGCCGTATGTCGGCCCCGTGCCACATAATAACTATGCACAAAATACACGTATTCGCCTTCCAATGAAGCATCAAACAATTGACTGTTGACCGCCGTGATGGTGTTCCAGCCCATGTGTGGCACTTTAATATTCTTTGTATTAGGATAGGGCAGCACGAACTTTTTTACCGGCTCATCAAATATACCCAAACAAGGCACATCGCCCTCTTCGGAGTGACTGCACATAAGCTGCATACCCAAACAAATACCCAAAACGGGTTGCTTTAGATTTACGATTAACTGATCCAGCTTATTATCTTTAAGATAGCGCATGGTAGAACTGGCCTCCCCTACCCCCGGGAATATTACCTTATCGGCATTTTTTATTTCTTCAGGATGCGCCGTAATATTATGTTCTACGCCCAAACGATCCAAGGCAAAACTTACCGAGCGGATGTTTCCGGCATTATATTTTATGATGGCTATTTTCATTCGTTTTTTATACTTAATACAGGCAAGCAATAGAGAATGGTCTGTTAAAAAAACAGGCTAAAACAGGGAACGGTTCCTTATTTTGCGCTATGCGGATAAAGAACCGTTCCTTAATTCATTCCTTTAATAACCTTTCAATTTTTGCTTTCATATCGTCAAACTCCTGGCGCTTAAACAGGCGGGTGAGATATACAATTTTACCCTCTCTATCTATAATTACATTGCGTGTTATGCCCGATTTTTTGAGCGCGTACAACTCAAAAATATCGCCTCCCGGATCCAATGCCAACGGATAGGTAATACCCGTTGCTTCGCTCAATGCTTTCAGTTTTTCAAGTGGCTCGTCCCTGTCAACACCAATCAGTACCAGACCCTTATCCTTATGCATCTGCCATATTTCCTTTTCGATAAAAGGCATCTCCTTGCGGCATACGCCACACCAACTGGCCGTAAACTGAAGCATCACCACCTTGCCTCTGTGGTCGGACAATTTAAAAGTTTTTCCATTATCCAGGGTAGTGATAAAATCCGGCGCCATATCGCCTACTTTAACAATATACCCTCTGTCATTTTTATTTTCCGCGGCTTCTGTTGCCATTGAAAACATACTTATCGCGACTATTAAGCAAAAAACTTTAAACATAGTTGTGCTAATTAAAAATTATGGTTCTGTTTTTATACACCAAAGTCTTACGTTCAATATGGGCTTTAACAGCTCTGGACAATACTATCTTTTCCACGTCCTTACCTTTTTGAATAAGGTCTTTAACTGAATCGTGATGCGATATCCGCGCAATATCCTGTTCAATAATAGGGCCGGCATCCAAATCGGAAGTAACATAATGACTGGTTGCCCCAATAATTTTAACACCCCGTTTGTGGGCGGCATGGTAGGGTCTGGCACCGGCAAAAGCCGGCAAAAAGGAATGGTGTATGTTAATTACCTTTTCGGGATAATGATTGATAAAATCCTGTGACAACACTTGCATGTATCTGGCCAGCACAACAAAATCAATTTTGTAGCTTTGTAATATCTCAATTTCTTTTTTTTCCTGTTCGGCTTTGGTTTCGGCGGTGATAGGTATGTGTACAAAGTCTATTCCGAATTGCCTGGCCACCGGCTCAAGGATATTGTGATTTCCGATGACCACCGGAATTTTCACCTTGAACTCTCCACTTTGGTAACGCGCCAATAAATCGTATAAACAGTGCGAAGCTTTTGACACGAAAATGGCCATTCTGGGAACCTCATCGGTAAAATTTAAAGTCCATTTCATTTGATAAGGATCGCCCAGGAACTTTTGAAATGTGGGTCGTATTTCTTCGCGGGGCATATTGAACCCTCTCAGATCCCAGGATACGCGCATCGAAAAAAGATTATCTTCGTGATCCACATGTTGATCTACGCTAATAATATTACCGTGGTGAAGGTTGATAAAATCGGTTACCCTGGCCACAATCCCCTTTTGGTCGGGACAATGAATTTTTATGATAGCTGTGTTTTCGTTATTTTCCATTCGGCTGAATATTGTGCTAAAATTGCTGGGATATTTGCTGATTTTTTTTGATGCGGCAAAAATACTTATTTATTGTAAGACCTGAAATTATTGCGTGATATTTGTCATGGTTTCATGAAATATAGCAATTAAACCTTGCTATCCTATGATGTCCTTTACAAACGACTTAATATTGGTATGCAGGTCGCCTGGCTGAGCCAATAGCTTAACAAAGGCACTTCCAATAATGGCGCCATCGGCATATTTACAGGTTTCCTGATAGGATGTTTTATCGCTGATGCCAAAGCCGATGAGCACGGGATTTTTTAGGTTGAGCTTTTTCACCCTGTCGAAATAAGCCAACTGTGCCTCACTAATTCCCTTTTTTACCCCGGTAACGGCAGCCGACGAAACCATATAGATAAAAGCGTTGGTATTTTTGTCAATCAGTTTTATCCTTTCGTTGGGTGTTTGGGGCGTGATTAAAAAAATATTACTCACTCCGTATTTGTCGAAGGTATCCTTGTAATGGTTTAAATACTCCTGAAAGGGCAGATCGGGGAGTATGACAGCATCGATGCCCACCTCGCTGCATTTTTTGGCAAAAGACTCAATGCCATATTTATGAACGTTATTAATATATCCCATTAATACTAAGGGCATTTTAATTTTTGAGCGCACATTGGCCAACTGCTCAAACAGCACCTTAAGGCTCATGCCATTGTTAAGAGCCGTTTGGCCGCTATGTTGTATCGTTGGTCCATCGGCCAAAGGGTCAGAAAAAGGGATGCCTATTTCCACCACGCCCACGCCCGCTTCTTCAAGCGATTCCAAAACCGGAAGGGTATCTTCTAAATTTGGGTAGCCCGCAGTAAAATAAATAGACAGGATATCTTTTTTATCTTGAAACAATTGTTGTATGCGATTCATATTGAAATATTGTTGGTGTTCGTTTTAAAAATTATAGGTATTGTTATTTGCTGATAATTGATGCTGATTTCTTTGGGAACATGGTGCAAAAAAATTAACCATAGAGGCACAAAGATCACAAAGAATCATGGTGTGCATAGTGCCTTCTTCGTGAACATGGTGGCTAAATAGTAAACGCAAAGGGCGCAATGCATAAACAAAGAACGCAAAGAAACATTGCGAACATTGTGTCGCCTTTGTGTACAGCGTGGTTAATATTCACAAACAGTATGGGATAAATCATACATTTCCAAGAAGAACCCGGGCTGTAACAAAATCATTTGTATTTCTCTAATAAATAATCTCCAATCTCTTTTTTATAATCTAAAAGCATAGGCATTTGAACGCCTGTTGACATACTTTTTACAGAAGAAGAAATTTCGATTTCATCTTTTGGTTCGGATGATTCCATATCAATTAACGATTTAAGATATGATTCTATCATTCTCGAAAGGCTTATCCTATGTAAAAACGCATAACCTTTAGCTTTATCAATTACATCTTTATCTATCTTTATTTTCAATTCTGCATCCATAATAAATTATTTTACAAGGACCGGCAACATCCTAAACTTACTTCCTGGCCATTGCCAAGCCCAATCCCAACAGAGCCAGCACGCTCACTTTACCATATTTTGTTATCTTCCAAAATCTGGCGCTGTTCAAATATTTCGATAGTTTGCCCGACAAGAGCGAGATCAACCCAAAGATAACAAGGCCTTGGAGCATGAAAATAATACCCAGGATAATCATTTGCACCGTAACTGAAAAACCATCCGTTACCACAAACTGCGGCAGCAGAGCCATAAAAAACAGTGCCACCTTTGGGTTTAGCACATTCATTAAAAAACCTTTTCGGGCCAGTTTTAAAAAGCTTGTTTCGTGTTCCACGGGTTTGCGTTTCACCTCAATTTCCAGGCGTTTTTCGTTGTAAGCCTGATAGGCCATGTAAAACAGGTAGGCCGCTCCCAAATATTTAACAACGGAAAAAGCCAAAGCCGATTTTTGTATGATGATGGAAACCCCCGTTGCCGCCGCCAAAGTATGCACCAGCACACCAGAACAAAGCCCTACCGAAATGGCAAAACCGTTGCGCTGGCCTTTGGTAAGGCTTTCGGTGAGTACGAATATATTATCCGGCCCCGGCATTAAGGTAAGCAAAATGGCTGCTCCCAAAAACGATAATGTGGCTGCAAGCTCCATGATTTTAAAGTTTAAAACGCTCCATGTAGGTACTCATATCCTTATCGCCCCGCCCTGACATGGTGATAACTACCGATTGCTCCGGGGCAATATTTAATTTGGTGAGCGCAACAAAAGCATGTGCCGATTCCATGGCCGGGATGATTCCCTCCAGACGGGTGACTTCCAGCGCAAAATCCAGCGCCTCCTGGTCGGTGGCATCTAAAAAGATGGCTCTATCGGTATCCTTTAAATGCGCATGTTGCGGACCTATGCCGGGATAGTCCAGGCCTGCCGAAATGGAGTAAGGCTCCACTATCTGTCCATCCTCGTCCTGCATTAAAAATGTCTTGCTTCCGTGGATGATACCCACCTCGCCTAAGGCAATGGTTGCAGCCGTTTCGCCCGAATGGATGCCTAAACCCGAAGCTTCCACGGCCACCAGCTTTACCTGCTCATCATCCAGAAAATGATAAAAACTACCGGAGGCATTGCTGCCGCCCCCTACACAGGCCACCACATAATCGGGATATTCGCTGCCTGTTTTTTCTTTAAACTGCGCTTTAAGCTCCTGGCTGATGATGCTCTGGAAGCGTGTCACCATATCGGGATAAGGATGCGGTCCCACAACGGAGCCAATGATATAAAAGGTATCTTCGGGATGGCATATCCAATCGCGCAAGGCCTCGTTAGTAGCATCTTTTAGGGTTTGATTGCCCGAAGTGGCAGCTATTACTTGGGCACCCAGCATTTTCATACGTGCTACATTGGGAGCCTGACGCTCAATATCGAGTGCACCCATATAAACCACGCATTGCAAGCCCATCAAAGCACATGCTGTAGCTGTGGCCACCCCATGTTGTCCGGCACCTGTTTCGGCAATAATCCTTTTTTTGCCCATCTTGCGTGCCACCAATATCTGCCCTATGGTGTTGTTTATTTTGTGCGCCCCGGTATGATTCAAATCCTCGCGCTTTAAATATACGTGGGTATTGTATTTTTGCGACAATCGTTTGGCATAATACAAAGGCGTAGGGCGCCCTACGTAATCCTTTAGCAGTGCCACATATTCCTTTTGAAACTCCGCTGTGTTGATAATATCCAGGTAAACCTTTCTAAGATTATCAATATTGGGTTGTAACATTTCCGGAATCCACGCACCGCCAAAACGGCCATACATCCCTTGTTCGTCTGCGTTATATTTTGATTTCATTGTTGGTCATTTTTTACATTATTACTTTATACTGTTGCCCGGTAACACGTTTAAATATTTATTTAGTGCTCAAGCCGCACAGGCTCTTACTTTTTGGCTACAGCCCCAAAAAGTAAGCAAAAAAGGCCGCCGCTGCAGATAATTTGTTAAAAATCAGATTAGTTGGCTAAAATCCGGAAACTCACTACGTTCAAACAGCCCGGATTTTTCAACGCCACCTAAGCTGATTTTATTCACGGAAATTCTCTGAGGCGGAAGTTAGCCCTCTACTAATTAAAACCTCTTATGCACTAATTACATTGGGAAAGAAGTTGTTTAACAAAAAAAGCTTCTCCAAATACCAAAGACTGCTAACAGATAAACTTTGCTTCGCAATCTTCATCCAATGGCTATTGTATCTTTACCTCATCCTCCTAATAAAACCCTTTACCAAGTCCACATCTTTCAACCCGGGTTTTATTTCAAATTTGCTGTTGATATCTACGGCATAAATATTAAGTTGCGGTAAATTTAATATAACTGGTACATCCTCCGCTGTAATTCCCCCGCTTAAGAATATCGGTTTTTGCTTATCGTATTTTTCCAGTATTCGCCAATCGAATTTTTGTCCGCTGCCACCGTAGGCTTTTGTTTTTGTATCAAAAAGATAAAAGTCGCAGGCCTTAGTATAATTGCTGAGGGTGTTAAAATCAAAGTGCTCATCAATTTGAAAAGCTTTGATTACTTCCACACCCATTTGCTTTGCTTTAAGGCAAAACTCCGGCGATTCGTTTCCATGCAACTGAACGGCATGCAAGCCATATTTTATAACAGCGTCTTTGATTATCTGTTCTGTGGTATTTACAAAAACACCGGTACGTTTTATGCCTTGGGGCAGGTGATGTATGATTTCCGGCGCAAAATCAGTGTCCAGGTAGCGGGGCGATTTTGGGTAAAAAATAAAGCCCAAGTAATCCGGATTAAGCTCCGCAATGGCTTGGATATTTGTGGCATCGCGCATTCCACATACTTTTATTTTTGGGATGTGCTTCATGCCTTTTGTTTAATGCTTTCGGAAAAATCAATACAGGCTTGTCCGGGATTTTTGGTGCGCATAAAGTTCTCACCTATCAAAAATCCCCGGAAACCATGCTGCCTCAACAGTAAAATATCTTCTACGGAATAAATTCCACTCTCGGATATTTTAACCACATCGGAGGGCATGGCGGCAGCTAAATCGATACTTTGCTGCAAGCTCACCTCAAATGTTTTTAGGTTTCGGTTGTTCACCCCCACTACATCTACCATGGGATTTACAATGTCGAGCTCCTCCTTATTGTGCACCTCCATTAAAATATCCAGACCCAAATCCTTAGCCAATTGCGACATTTGAAGGGCCTGGTTATGGGATAGTATGGCAGCGATTAACAATATGGCACTGGCACCTATGGCCTTAGCTTCATAAATCTGATAGTCCGCAATCATAAAATCTTTTCGTAAAACAGGTACGGTACTCACCTTGCGTGCGACCACCAAATCGCTTTTGTTACCTCCGAAGAACTCCGAATCAGTGAGCACGGAAATACCGCTTACACCAGCCTTTTCATATAATGGAATCACCTGCTCAACAGTTGACAAACTGTTGATGACCCCTTTGGACGGTGAGCTTCTTTTAAATTCTGAAATAATTCCGTTGTGTTTGTCGTCATGCAAATAACTTTTTAACGAAGGCACCTCTTTTTTAAAGAAATCGTAGGTTTTAAGCTTCTCAATAGAAGTGTAGTCTTGCTGCTGTGCAACCTCTATCTTTTTGCGGGCAACTATTTTATCTAAGATATTCATTGTACGTTTATTAAAGTTTGTAAAACCTTCCTGGCACTACCCGATAGCAAAGATTCTTTGGCTAAGCCAATAGCTTCTTCTATGGTTTTGTTTTTGTCGATACATTGTATGGCCATCGCTGCGTTGGCAAATACAGCCGCGTTCTGTGTGGAGGTGCCGTTGCCGTTTAAAATGTCGGTAAAAATTTTGGCTGCCTCAGACACCGTATCACCACCAAAGATATCCTCTTGCTTCAATCTTTCAAAACCCAATTGCTCCGGCGAAAATAGCTGCTCACCCAGGTTGGTGATGGCTTTAAAATCTCCGGTCAGCGAAATTTCATCATAACCGTCTAAACTATGGATGATGGCATAATTATTATCGGTATCCTGAAAAAGATATTGATACAAACGTGCCAACTGCAAGCTATAAACACCAAGGAACTGACTTTTAGGAAAGGACGGATTAACTAAGGGCCCCAGCATGTTAAAAAAGGTTTTTAGTCCCAAATCTTTTCTGTAAGGGGCTACAGCTTTCATGGCCGGATGAAATAAGGGCGCATGTAAAAAGCAAATACCGGCCTTGTCGGCTTGTCTTTTCAAGGCGTCCGATTTGGCAGTGAATTGATAGCCTAAATATTCCATTACGTTGGATGAACCGCAGGCCGAGGACACCCCATAATTACCGTGCTTGGTAACTTTGTAGCCCGCCCCGGCCACAACAAACGACGACAAGGTAGAAATATTAAAGGTGTTTTTTCCGTCGCCGCCGGTTCCCACAATGTCAATGGCATCAAACTCCGAGAGGTCAATGCGACGACAAAGCTCCAACAGCGCATCCCTAAAACCACCCAATTCCTGCACGCTGATGGGCCGCATCATATAAACCGAGAGAAAGGCAACAACTTGAGAGCTGTTGTATTTTTCGCGCGCTATGTTGATGAGTACCTCTTTGGCTTCGGCTTGCGTTAGCGTTTTGTGCTCAAAGAGTCTTTTTAGTATTTCTTTCATTGATTTAGACGGTTAGATAATGAGACAAGAGATTATAGATAAAAAGAGATGATTGAATTGCTTAGCCGATTACGGGTGCGAATTTGAGTCGCGCTCGCAATACTAAATTGCTAACCAGTTTCGCATCATTGTTTTGCCGTGTTCGGTAAGGATGGATTCCGGATGAAACTGTACTCCGCGCAAATCATACTTTTTATGGCGCATACTCATTATCTCGCCTTGGTCGTCGCGCGATGTTACCTGAAAACACCCAGGCAAATCCTTTTCGTTTACAGCCCACGAATGATACCGGCCTGCATTTATCGTGTTGGGCACCTCCTTAAACAGCGGTTCCGAATCATCGGTAATGCTTACGGAGGTGGCTACACCGTGATATACGCTTGGGAGGTTTAATATGGAACCACCGTACGCTTCGGCAATACCCTGATGCCCCAGACAAACACCCAGAATACTTTTACTGCTGCCATATTTTTTTATCAAGGGAATCAATATGCCGGCATCTTTTGGTACGCCCGGCCCCGGCGAAAGCAAAATCTTGTCGTATGGTACCACATCATCCAGGGATATTTGATCGTTACGGAACACATCAATATTGTGGCCTACAATCTCCTCGATGTAATGAACAAGGTTGTAGGTGAAGGAATCGTAATTGTCGAGAACTAATATTTTTTTCATCTTTAAATAGATATGAGATTGTTAGATTAGAGATTATTAGATAACCTGACTGTAGCAAAGTGGAGCTGTGAACACAAAGGCACAGAGACACGGCGTTATTTTTATTCCCGCTAAACGGAATAGGCTATTCTTTTGTATGCTAACTTGCATTAATATGGATAATTTACAGCGTCAATGCGTACTTTAAAACTCGGTGGCCAGTTCAACTGCTTTTTTAAGAGCGCCCAATTTATTATTTACTTCGGCCAGTTCGTTTTCAGGCACTGATTGCGACACAATGCCCGCACCAGCCTGATAGAATAAGGTATTGTTTTTACATAGAAAGGAACGAATCATAATGGCTTGATTAAAAGAACCATCAAAGCCCAACATGCCAATGCATCCTCCATAATAACTACGATTTTGATTTTCATATCTATCAATCAATTCCATAGCCCTGTATTTGGGTGCTCCGGAAAGGGTGCCGGCCGGAAAGGTATCTGCCATCACCCGGCAGGTGTTGGCACCTTGTTTCAGCTGGCCTCTAACATCCGAAACCAGGTGCAACACGTGCGAATAATACTGCACTTCCTTATAGGTTTTTACCCTCACTTTTTCGCAGTTGCGGCTTAGGTCGTTTCGCGCTAAATCCACCAACATCACATGCTCGGCATTTTCTTTGGGGTCGTTGCTTAGCTGCTCGGCCAGCTCGCGATCCTTAATATCCTTTCCAGTGCGTTTAAAGGTACCTGCAATGGGATTGATGGTCGCCTCGCCCTTATCGATAATCAGCTGTGCTTCGGGCGAGGAGCCTAAGATTTTATACCCTCCATAATCAAAAAAATAAAGATAGGGTGAGGGATTAATGTTGCGCAGTGCCCGATATACGTTAAACTCATCGCCAATATATTTACGCTTGAACTGCCGCGACAGCACCAGCTGAAATACATCGCCCTTAAAACAATGGTCTATTCCTTTTTTTACCATATCGATATATTCCTCGTCGGTGTTGTTGGACACCTCATTACCATCGGGCTGAAATTTAAAGCCGGGCACCGTACGGTTGTATAACAAATCCATTATGGATACCCATTTGCTCTCTTCGTTTTCAGGCAAGTTTTCAATCAGGTTAAGCTGATTGGTAAAATGGTCGAACGCGAGGATGTACCTGTAATAATTATATCGTATCTCCGGAATCTCATATTCGGGCGACACCTCATTTTTAAAGGTAATGGATTCAAAATGCTGAACGGCATCGTACGATGAATATCCAAATACACCGTTTACCTTAGGGCCATTTTTCGCACCTACCACGTTAAACATGTTTAAAAAATCATCCAATTGTGCAGGTATGTCTTTTACCTCGGGCTTTTCGCCTTTAACAATGGTTCCACAGGGCAGCAGCACTTCTACATCTCCCTGTGCGACCTTAAACTCGGCCATGGGCTCAAAGCAGATAAAAGATTGCGAATTGGTGTTACCATGATAATCGGAGCTTTCGAGCAAGATGGTGCCGGGGTATAAATCGCGCAGTTTCATGTAAATACTTACCGGAGTAATAATATCGGCTATATTGGCAGGAACCTTTTGAGCTGTGCTAATAATATTTATCGATTTCATTCCTTTGTGTTTTTTAAATAGATTTTAGCATAAAAAAAATGGCTTACCGAAGTATCGGCAAGCCATTTTAATATTTTTAATTTATAATAGCGCAGCGTCTCACCTCTCCGAGTTCAGAAAAAGCCAGTGCCACCACCATGTATTGCTCATTGCTATTTTGTTTGTAATTGCTGTCATTTACTTATGAATTGTTAACGACCGCAAATTTTACGATATTTTTTGTAATATCAAAATTTAATTTGTCACACAGCTGTTTTTTTTCATATTAATTTAAGCGGACATGCTGTACAGTGCTTCATGTACCAACTGCGTATAATACGAACCCATTTCCTTTTTTACCCAGTTGTATAAATCTTCAGCTTGTTCCCGGTTCAACCATCCAAAGGATTTGATAATCTCCTTCCGGAACTGATAAGGGTTTTTTGCCAGACCCAACAAAACTTTTTTCTGATGCTCTAACATGATAAAGTAGTTTTGGTTAATAAAGACTTCCAACTAAAATTTTGTACGTATTAACCCTTAATTAAGTTACTTCATTTTCAATGTTTTTATTAAATAACTTGAGCTTGGCTTGTCAGGAATAAGTTAAAATAGAGGACACAATTTAATTACATCTGTTTTATTATATCAAACAAATTCTTATATTTCAATCTGAACATAATATCAAAAACGGTAATGTAAAAATTGAAACCTAATCCTGATGAATATTCTTTTCCTAGGCCATATCCGAACCGATGATGATGCCAACATGCTGAATACCATATTAGGCGTGCTGGCTCGTAGTGGGAGCGAACCCACCTTAGCACTGCGAAAGAACAGGCGAATTAATTTAACGGATAATTCGCTAAGTGCGATCAAACAGCTAACCTTTAGTGAACCAAATAAACTTAAACTAGCGCATTACGACCTAATGCTTACCTACAATACAACAGGTAGCGGGCAGCTTAAAGCCTTGGCCAAGCGAAATGATATTCCAACGGTTTGCATGATGGATGCTCAAACTTTTGCCAAGGAATATCCCATGAACCAGAGGCATGTAAACAAATTAGTACTTATTACCCCACCCCGTAATTTTCCGGCAATGCTCTTACAGCAAGATATTGTATTTCCATGGCGAATCGCTGTTACCATACCGGCCTTTAAAAAGTATCGTCTAAACAATTCGAACAAGCCCAGGGTACTGGTCATTATCCATCATCAGAACCTCTTCTTTTCTCCTTTTTATCAAATAGCCCCCTGGCTAAATAAATTGTTGAACTTCGACATCAAAGTTGTTTCGGACAATATGGCGCTGCGTAAAATGCTGAATCCTAATATTAAAGTCATAGCCCAAAAAGGAATCGATATAGATCATTTGATTGCCGAAACGGACATAGTGGTCGGTAGTAGCAATGCCGCCCTAAAGGCAATCGCTTTAGGCAAACCGGTAATTGTTGCCGGGGAGCGAGGCTATGGGGGGTTATTAAACCGGGAGAACTTTCTAGTTCAGTATCATAATCATTTTCAGGGCAGGATAGGCGGCGAACTGGGTGAGCACATCCCCGAAAAACTATTGATGGACAATGTGCTTGACCTATTGGAATGGGGAAGTGAGCGGGTAAATAAAATGGTAAAAGAAAACCACCAGTTACTTAAAAAAGAATCTGCAAAACAAGAGAAGGCCTTGCTGGACTTTTTACAACGTACAGTAAATACCCACGAGCAGTTGAAAAATGATTTTTGGACCATGAAACTCAAATTATCAGGTGCGTGGCAACTACTGCTGCTCACGCAGGATAAATATGTACTAAACAATATCCAAACCGGATATGTACACAGCCATTTTGAAAAAGAAGAGGCGGAAATTATACACCTTTTTGGTAAAGGGATAGAGATGAAAAAAGCACTGACAGCAAGTGGATATGAAGAAGAACCTGAAATGTTCGCAGAATTTGTCCAAGATTTGGTTCATGAAAAAATTTTAGTTGCCACATGAAACCGGCATGGCCGGAGCAAATAATTAGGCTACTCGGGAGGCCTGATTAATGATTGGACTAGTTGTCAGAAACCTGCTAAATTTTGAACACATGAACAGTAAAAAGAAATCATACCGCGCAATTCAACAATTTAACCAGAGCGTAGCCCATAACTTTGAGGTAAGCGTGGTCATGTCATTCTATCGTAAGCTGGGGGCATTTAAAAAAGTGCTACCAAAGAATGCCCCTTACCTGCAACGCAACGGTATCGAAGTGCTTGTTGTAATGGATGAACCCACAGAGCAGGAGGGTTTACTTGAATTGATAAAAAACTATCCGTTCATCAATTGGAAAGTAATTGTAAACACGCAGCCGCATGAGCCACGAAATCATGCTCCCGTGCTGAACGTGGGCATCCGCCACGCCACAAAAAAGTACATCCTGATATCCGACCCGGAAGTGGAATTTCATACCGATGTTATTTTTCAACTCAGGCAACTGTTGGAAAACTATCCGGGCCATTACGCAACGGGAACAGTAGCCTTTGTGGAAAATAACAGCCAAGTAACACCCCATAACCTGCACCAGTTTGATTGGATGCATTATGGTAGCCTTATGGTTGAAAAAACAGCAATGGAACAAATAGGTGCCTTCGATGAACAGTTTAAGGTTTGGGGTGGCGAGGATGACAATATCCGCAGGCGATTGCATATGGCCGGCATCAAGCAATTAAAGGTGCCCCACGCAAAATCTCTCCACCGCGAAGAAAAACTCATGATGAAGGAGCGCTTTGCCAAAACCAATAGTTTTAGTGCCAAAGAATTAAAAACGTTTTATTATCCTGTTCGTGCAAAAGTTAATGGCAATAGCTGGGGTAGGGAGTTTAACAAGGTAGTTTACGATTGGCAAAACAACATCTACGCCGAAGAAATGTGCCGCAAATACCTTGAGGGCTTCATGGAACATGAAATAAAAGACCCTGCCGTTTTTACTAAAAAGCACAAAAAACTGCTCCTTTGCCAGGCCTATAACGAAACGGAGTTTATGCCCGGCTTTCTAAAAGATATGACCAAATACTTCGACGGCATTATTGTATTAGACGACGAAAGTACCGACGACACCTGGGAACTGGCACAACATGATAAAATACTGCTAAAAGCAAAGAAAAAGCGGGATGGCTTTAACGATTTGGAAAACCGTAACATTCTGCTCAACCTGGCTTCCTTTTTTAAAGCCGAGTGGCTTTGTTTTATGGACATCGACGAACGTTTTGATAAACGCTTTGTGGATTTTGCAGCCTTTGAGGATGACCCGAAGGTTGATGTGGTGGCTTTTAGTGGGGTGTACCTATGGGGGAACAAGGACATCTACAAAGGTCTTCCCTATTCCGATAAGGGTGTCCTAAAAATTTACAGGATGTTCAGGCCCATTGGTCATGCCAGCATAAGTACACATAAAAAGAAACTTCATTTTGCCGCATGTCCCTATTTTAAAAACATCCTAATCAGTAAAGTCTTGTTCAAAGACCACGGATCACTTAAAGAATCGAATCGCGTAAAAAAACACCGGATGTATATTGAGGAAGATAAAAATCAGGATTTGCCGGGTTATGATTATCTGTTGGACGACACATCAAATCTATACGAATTGGATAAAATAAAACTAACCTGAACTATTCATAAACTGTCAAAAATATGAATAAAGTTCAGGTTAGCCCCGATATAGCTGAACTTTAATTTTTGAAAAAAATTATTAGTGAAACTTAGTCGCTACCGGAGGTAGGAATAATTCTTGAAACAACGTTCGACGTAGTCAATTATTTGGGCTAAAATAAAGAACCGGAGCCGGCTTGCCACCTACACCCCGGTTCGCACATAATAATAAACCACAAACTAATGCAGTTGTTGGCAAAGATAGAAAAATAAAGATGGATGCGGACAGGTAAAAAATATTTACCTGTTTGCCATGGCCAAGCCTGGCGCGCCATGCCAGCAACAGGCCGATAGCTTGGCATTTGCTGCGTAAGTGGAAATGTGAAAACGATTTATGAATCCCTCCCAAATAATTAGAGAATTATTTCTGTCTACAACAGCGACTAAGGTTCAGTAGAAACTTTTTAAGAAAAAAGTTTAACTTCAACTAAGTCGGGGTTTATCTGAACTTTATTCATAAAATACAGCCTATGAATGGTTCGGAAAAAAATAAAACATTATGGAAAAGAGAAAATTGAAAAAACTGAGAATTAACAGGATAAAGGATGAGTTTCCTATGATTGGAGAAAATGAACAGATGACTTTGATAGGAGGTGCAGCCCCACCAGCATGGTTGTATCGGTTGATAGTTGGAGCAGCAGTAGCGTATGGTTCAGGCAGTGGCCAAGATGATGGAGGTGGAAACAACAGTGGCAACAGTGGTATAAACAATAATACGACCACTACTGTCGGTTTCAACAATACAACAATTATTAACAACGGTAGTCAGCCGGCACCGGATTCCACTCATATTCAGAGAGCTGATTCTATTGGTGCGAATGGAACTACGTATGGTCCAACTGGAATTACACATTTTTATGGTGGCAACTAAAGTAATAAGCAGGGGGTTACCCCCTGCTTTAATTTTAAAAGTTATGGCAATATTAAAAACTAAAAAACACCTTTGGGTAAATCTTTGCATTTCACTCTCATTTGTAATTTTGTTTGCTTGCACCTCTGGCTCGAGAAAGCAACCAAGTGCTATGACGTTTCAACTAAACAATAAAACAGATACAATTCCACTCATATTTAATCAGGAAGGGACAACAATATTTACAAAATGTATTATTAACGGCAAACAATATACGTTCGGGTTTGATACAGGGGCAGATGGAACAATGATTAATACAAATATTCCTTCGCATGATTTAAAAAAAAATAGTGTTTTTGAAGATATTGACGGTAATACATTTGAAGCAGCAGAAGTTTTAATTGACAATTTTATGCTTTCTGAAATTGAGTTTTCCAATTGTCATTTCTTAAGTTACCCAATCAGGCATTATGATGGTTTATTAGGAGGGGATATTCTGGAAAATTTGATATGGAAAATTGATTTTGCCAACAAACACATTCAAATAACGGACTCTATCGAGAGGTTTAAACCAAAACTTCCGGGCATTCCGTTTAGGCTCAAAAACAAGCGTCCTGTAATTACAGTTCAAGTAAATGGGATTGAAACTGATTTTATTATAGATACAGGACTGTCAGGGTTTGCACTGATTAACAAAGACCAAAGCGCACTTAAAAACAAACTACATCACTTACAAAAATGGGATGTCCTTGGGAAAAATGCAGGGAATAATATTTTTGAAAAAAATGATATTCTTTATGAAAAGCAGGTCTATTATTCCATCGCCGGTCTCGAAGTAGCCAGCCATACTTTTGAAGGTGAAATGATCCAAATCAATTCTAATAAAGACACCGTATTGGGGCTTGATTTTTTAAAACGTTTTCACAATGTAATCATCGACTATATAAACCAAAGAATTTATTTTGGTGAAAAACAGCAATATAAAACAACTGATTATTACAAGAATATCAATTACTTTATTAATTCATCAGGGGTGGGCATTTCCAATTATAATATACAACCCATCATCTCTCATTTACGCAATAATCTGGAACCAGGCATTAGCCTTGGCGATACCGTGCTGGAAATTAATAACAATGAAGTTTATAAAAGAAATAGTTCTTATTTTCACGATAGGATGGTCAAAGAAGATAAATACCACAGGTTTGTAGCTTCTAATTATAGAAAAGTAATGGCCGAGTTTTATTTTGAAAATGACTACAATGTAATAAAGGTAAAAGGTAAAGATGGTGTTGTCTTAAAAAAGTTACAAAAAAATGAGGTCGTCGAACTTCCTGATACATTTATCAATTATCCATTGTTAATAAATGAATCGCCACTATTTGATTGGATAAAAAGACAAGAAACAGAAATTGGAGAATATTATCTACACATTATAAATAGACATGAATAATAAAAATATAAGCCCCTAATGTGAGAAAATCATTGCATAAAATAACTCAGTTCCCCACCTACATACAACACGACCAGATGGATTGCGGGCCGGCTTGCCTGAAGATTATCTCCAGGTATTACCGTAAAACCTTTTCATTAAAATACCTGCGCGATCGTTGTTATATCACCCGCGAGGGTGTTTCGCTGTTCGATATTGGACGAGCGGCCGAGGATATGGGCTTCCGCACCCTGGCTATCAAGGTGGGCTTTGAGGATTTTATTGCAAAAATGCCCTTGCCCCTGGTGGTACATTGGAAACAAAAACATTTTGTGGTGGTGTATAAAATAACCCGCAACAAAATTTATGTTTCGGACCCTGCACAGGGACTGATAAGCTATAAGTACAAAGAATTTAGGGAGGCATGGGAAATGCCCAATGGCGTGGGCGCCGTTTTGGTGCTGGAGCCCACCCCGGAGTTTTACGATCAGGAAGATACAGAGACCAAAGCATCGTTCCGGCACTTTATGAAATACCTGAAGCCGCACCATAAATACCTGGCACAAGTTATCGTGGGGATGGTGGCCGGCATTTTTATCGGTTTGCTTTCGCCCTTTATTTCGCAGGCCATCGTTGATTTTGGTATTGGATCGGGCAACATCCAGTTTATCAACATCATGTTGGCAGCCGGGCTTATCCTTGCCATTAGTTCCATGGCATCGGGATTTATTCAAAGCCGTTTAATGCTGTACATTTCGGAGCGCGTAAATATGAGCATGGTAAGCGATTTTTTGCGTAAAACATTGCGCTTGCCCATTCCGTTTTTCGAACGAAAAATGGTCAGCGACCTGTTGACGCGTATTGCCGATCACGACCGCATCCAATCGTTTATCATGTCCACCTTTTTGGGCATTTTTATCAACATACTGCTGTTCATTGTTTACAGCTTGCTGATGCTCTACTACGAGAGCAATATGTTTATGGTGTTTATGATTGGCAATGCTGTTTATACCGGATGGATATTCCTGTTTTTAAAGCAACGCAAAAAATTGGACAACCAACTTTTTGAGTCGCGTACAACAAACCAAAACGAGCTATTGGAGCTATTGGAAAGCATAAACGAGATAAAGGTGAACAACATAGCCAACCGGCGCCGTTGGAAATGGGAATTTAGCCGCTACAAAATATATGGCTTAAGGGTAAAAAATATGGACCTAAACCAGATAGAGGCAACCGGCGCCACATTTATTATACATACGCAGGGTATATTCATTACCTATATTGCTGCGCTCAACGTAATTGAGGGCACAATGACCCTGGGGATGATGATGGCGGCCCAATATATTTTGGGCCAGTTAAATGCGCCCATCAAAAGTATGATAGGCTTTGTACATTCGTTGCAATTTGCAAAAATCAGCCTCAAACGCGTTAACGAAGTCATCCTGGACGAGGAGCCGGAGCAATCGAAATCTAATATGCCCGTTCCCTTAGATAAGGGGATTGACATAAGGGGACTGGATTTTCATTATAACCCCAACCTAAACAAGGTATTGGATAATATTAATTTACACATACCCCAAGGCAAGGTTACGGCTATAGTTGGAGAGAGCGGAAGCGGTAAAACCACGCTGATAAAAATACTATTGCGGTTTTACGATCCCACACAAGGCGAAATTGATATTGGCGGCGTGCCGTTAGACAGTATTGAACTTTACAGGTGGCGCAACACATGCGGTGCCGTTTTACAGGACGGCAAGCTTTTTAACGATACTATTTTATACAACATTACCCTGGAAGATGAAGATACGAATGTGGATAAAAAGCAATTGCTCAGCGCCATCCGATTGGCCAACATCGAGGAGTTTGTCAACGAGCGTCCGCTCAAGCTTTATACGCCATTAGGCACAAATGGGTCCGGCGTGAGCCAGGGGCAGAAGCAACGGATACTTATTGCCAGGGCCATTTATAAAGACCCCGATTTTATTTTCCTGGACGAGGCAACCAACTCCCTCGATGCCAATAACGAACGAAAAATATCGAAGAACCTGGAAAAAATACTGGAAGGCAAAACGGCCATCGTAATTGCTCATCGCCTGAGCACGGTAAAAAATGCCCACAATATTGTGGTCCTAGATAAAGGAAGGGTTGCTGAACAGGGCACACACGAGGAACTGATAAAGCTAAAAGGAATTTACTATAACCTGGTGGCCAACCAACTCGAATTAGATTAATAGATTCAAAAAAGTGAGTTATGTCAGATGTTCAGTTAAGACAGATATACAGAGATAAGATTTATAATTATCGCCCGTCGCGGATAATGAGATGGGGGGTAAGCTTCTTCTTCCTATTTTTAATGTTGATTATTGTGGTGTCGGGTTTTGTAAAGTACCCTGACATAGTACCCGCATCCGCTGAGATTACAAGCATAAACCCGCCCGCTAATCTTATGGCCCGGATGAATGGTAAAATTGAAGAGGTATTTGTTGAGGAAGGTCAAAGCGTTGTAAAAGATAAGGTACTTATCCTATTGGAATCAACGGCCAGGTTTAAAGATATTAGGGTATTGACTGATTATATTTCAATGCTCGACTCCATTACCTTAAACAATGTTGATTCAACAGTCCGGCATCCGTCGTTTTTTAAGGATAAGCTCGTATTGGGCGACATTCAACAAAACTATTCCGAACTGATTATCAATTATACCGAATTGTATCGCTTCCTTAATTCGGGCTTTTTTGAAGAGGAGCATAAATCGTTGCGTAAAAAAGAAATCGTTCAGCGGGAGTATCTGCATCAATTGATACAAAAAAGGACTTTGTTAGAACAGCAATTTAAACTGGCCGAAAAGAGATACAGGCGCGACTCCATTATATTTGACCAAGAGCTGATTGCCGAAAGCGAATATGAACAAAGTTATCAGAACATACTCCAATTTAGATCGGTATTGGTAGATATGGATATAGATATTGTGAATAGTAGCGCGGCATTGGAACAACTGGGTTATGATTTAACAAAGATGGAACTGAAACACAAAGCCGACAAACAACAATTTGTTGTACGATTGACTCAAAACATATACTTGTTAAAGTCGCGGATAGAAGCCTGGAAACAAAATTATTTGATTGTGGCCCCCGTTGACGGCATTGTGAGTTTTACCACTTTTTGGAGCCGCAACCAAAACGTTAAAACCGGCGAAATGGTTCTCTCCGTCGTTCCCGACGACTCCATGAAAGTAAAAGTGCGTTTGCAATTCCCTATTCAAAATTCAGGGAAAGTTAAGGAAGGGCAACGCGTGAATATTAAATTGCACAATTACCCTTATCAGGAGTTCGGGATGCTCGTTGGCCATTTGTCCGGCATCTCAAAAGTCCCCAACGAATTGCTGTACAGTGCCGACGTGGTTCTCGCCGACGGCCTTGTTACATCTTACGGCGAAAAGCTGCCCAGGGTGCAACAGTTAATGGGCAGTGCAGAAATTTTAACCGATGATTTGAGTTTGCTGATGCGCTTTTTCAACCCCCTCAGGGCGGTTTTTGAGGAGAAAGTACAAATGTAGATATTATTGCGCATGCTTTGTTTTTTTAGCGGAGCGTTTTTATATCGGCAAATAAATTAATTTTTAACCATCAAAAAAATGGAAGAGCAATACATGTTTTTAAACGAATATACCGACCGCCTAATAGAAAAAGGGAAATGCTGCTCGGATATTGGTCTTTGGAATGGGAAAATGGGCATTGCCATTTATTTGTTGCATGCTGCACGAATAACGCAAAATGAAAAATATAATAACGAAGCATTTAATTTGATTGATGCCATTTACGAACAAGTTTCTTATAAAATGCCGTTTTGTTTTGACAATGGGTTGTTGGGAATCGCTTGCGGATTCGAGTATATTATCAGTAAAGGGTTTGCGGATGCAGACAACGATGAAATGTTATCAGAAATAGATCTCGTGGCACAAAACATCATCGAATCACGTCCTACCGATACAATCAACCTAAAAAAAGGCATTTGCGGTGTTGGTTACTATCTGTATTACCGCCTAAAACACAGGCCAGATAAGGCTGATGATATGGCTACCTTGAAACTTAAAGAATACTTGATTTATTGGATTGATTGGATGGAGACTACACTCCTAAATACAAAAGATAGACATAATTATAACGATGCCTATTTCTTGCTTTGTAGGTTACAGAAATTAAACATATTCAATTATAAAGTAGAAAAACTAATAAACCTCTGCTTACGGAAAATAATTGATTTCAATTGCCTGATATCTGATAACTATGAATTATTAGGGATAAATTCATTAAAAGTTTTGAAACCATGGATGTAACTGCTGAACTGACTATTGTTATACCCGTCAGAATTGATTGTAAAGAACGAAAAGAGAATCTGGATATTGTTTTATTCTCAATACTTGAAACGACAAGTGCATTTATAATTATTTTGGAAGCGGATAGCAAACGGCAATATTTTTTTAAAGAACGAGAAGACAGGATAAAGTATGTCTTTATTCATGACGATAATCCCATACTTCATAGAACGCATTATTTAAATAAATTATTGAAAATGTCCGAAACCGATAAAGTAGGAATATGGGATACAGATGTTATTTTGAATGCTAAACAAATAAAAGATGGCATCAATGCCATCAATAATGGAATTACGCTTTGTTACCCATATGATGGACGTTTTTTGTTTTTAGGTGCAAAACAAAGTAATCAGGTGAGATATAATATGACCTCCTTTTTAAACCTAACAGATGAAAATACGACAGATGTGCCCACAGCTTTGGGCCGACCTTCTGTAGGAGGAGCTTTTATCGTAAATAAAGATCGTTACTTACAAGCGGGAGGGGAGAATGAAAATTTTTATGGTTGGGGGCCGGAAGATGCTGAACGTTTAAAACGTATGGAAATTCTTCAAGAACCTATTGCACGAATCAAAGGGCCCTTGTTTCATTTGTACCATCCCCGTGGTATCAATTCAGCCTGCGGTTATACCGAAAGGGATAAAAACAATGTAAATGAACTGATAAAAGTGTGTAGTATGAAAACAGCCGAAATGCATGATTATATAGATACATGGACATGGAAAAGTTAAAATCTAATATTATGAAAATTATTAAAATACTGTCAATTGCACTACTCCCTTTATTGGTAACTTTTATTTTAGAAGCAGCCATTACAGTTTTACTCCTATCATTAACTAATCTGATGCCTCAGCAGGTAGCCTTTGCAAGTCATATTGGACGAATCGTAGTTGTCGTTTACCTCATCGTTATCCTCCGCAAAAAAGGCAGTATTAATATAAACCTCTTTAAAGATAACAGTTTTAATATAGCATTTATTTTTTGGTGTGTCGCATATTCGTTGATCAGCATTGCAATTGGTCATCTATGGACTGAAGGCGAGCCACAGTACCTTGTGGCAAGGGAATTTGGGATATTGAGAATCATAAGTGCTTTGTTTATTGCCACTTGGAGCGAGGAGGTACTTTTTAGAGCCTGGCTGCTCGATTACCTTAGAAAAAAGGGAATAAATGTAATGCTTGCTCTTTTTATCAATGCTTTGCTTTTTGCTTTTTGGCATTACAATGCCATGTACATAGATATTTGGCGAGTGCTTCTTTTACACTTTTTTAGCGGGTTGTTTTTAGGATTTATTTTTCTATACACCAATAACATCCTTTACTCCATTGCGGCACATTTTTTAATCAACCTAACATATTTTTTTATTTCTATCCTCAATTTACCCATAGCCTATGCATATCCAATACTTGCTGTTTCCGGCATTTATTTTTTATTTTTCGTTTACAAGATTATCAAAGGGCCTAATCGCTCGGTTTCTCCCTGATAGCTTTTATATATCTTTTAAAGACAAGCCTTGGGTAGAGATTCATAAACAATATAATCCATGAACGATAAAATTTTGAAAAAAATGTACGCATTCATATTAATGGTATTAATACTTTTGATATATCCAGTATTATCAGGGATACTCGTCTATATTGTTGGGAATATTGACTTATCGTTGCTTAAATGGCCGCAGCTATGGTCTTATGTTACTTTTGTCATATTCTTATTGATATTCTACAAAGACCTAAGGCTAAAATCAAGTTTTAAAATACCAACTTGGAAAGATTTAGTGCTTGCACTCCTCATAGTATTCGCATTACACATAAGTATGATATTTATCCATAATATAGATATGGAAAATGCAACGGTTTATGGCTGGAACAGAAATCCTTATCAAATTATATTCTTTGTATTGTTAACGCCCATTTTCGAGGAAATGGGTTTCCGAATATTGATTATAAACAAATTTAAACATAGACTAAATTTCTGGATTATAGCCATTATCATATCTATCTATTTTGCCTTAATTCATTTTGGAAGTTTTTATGCGCATGTCAGTTTATTTATCTTTTCATTGGTTTTGGTAAGGTTATATTATATTCTAAAAAATGGCACCTTGTTAATACTTATCCATGTACTGTACAATGGAATAATTGCGATTGAAAACACTTTATGGAAAGATTTCTTCAATGCTAACAGTGCTCTTTTGCAATCGCCAACATATTACATAATTGCCGGTGTTTCAATGACAATGCTAAGTTTCCTGTTTTTTAAAACTGGCTGGCATAGGGTAAAGGGTTTTTTAAATTAAAAAAATATAGATGGATGCAGACGGGTAAAAAATCATTTGCTATTTTGCCATGGTCCTGCCTGGCGGGCCATACAAGCAACATCCCCATATCTTGGCATTTGCAGCGATAGTGGCAATGCATAATACGTTTTATTAAACGAAACGAACTATCAAGGGACATTCTGCCGGGGCGGCCCGGCTGCATACTTATACGTTTAAAACATGAAAAACACAAAACGCAAAAAAAACTTAGCCTTTCTTCTCCTTACAGCAATTTCAACATTTTGCTTGCTTAGTTGTAGCGAGCAGGAATTATCCATTGAATTTCCCAAAGAGCAACAAGTTGTTGAAATTCCTTTCCACTATTGTATTAGTGGAAACATGATTACCAAGGCTGTTATTTTAGAAGATACCCTCAGTCTGATTATTGACACAGGAGCATCCATGAGCATTGTCCCAACCAACAACAGCCTGTTGGGGGCAAATACGACTACAACAGCTGCCGACTCCAAAGGAATTACACGAAAGTTGCCTACGACAAAAGTAAAGCACATTGAATGGGGAGGTGTAATCATAAAAAATTTGACCTGTGCTATGCTCGATTCACTGAATTTTAATGCTGATGGCATTATTGGGGGTGACCTATTACGCAACTTCTGTGTAAAGATTGATAACGTTCGGAAAAAGATTATGCTGGCAAAAAGTTCAGGAGCGTTTGAGCCTGAAGGGGAATGCATCCCTTTTGATTTACAATACAATTGCATTTACTTCGCAGAAACTTTGGCAGGGAAAAAGGATACATTCCTTTTCGATTCCGGCTATTCGGGCGAAATTAATATTGGTACTCCGAGTGCTCACTTAGAGGATAAGGTTAAAGACGATAACCAAATATGGATAGATGGGAGCATCGGACTATTCTCGACAAAATCAAATCCGCTAAAAGATTCTGTTGTCTGTGTTTTAGCCAACTTTAGCCTGGGAGATAAAAAGATTGCCCATACAATTGTTGCATACAATAACGGCGTAAACTATAATCTTATTGGCACCGTGTTCATACGCCGTTTTGCATCCATAACTATTGATTACCCGGCTTCCATTATCTGGTTTACATTCCCCGATGACATTGATTTCGTAAAATTTTCCGGGAAAAGGGTTAAAGATGTGCCTGCTGCATACCTCAATCTTTTTTACAAGCGCATCAACTCGCTGGGGATGCAACTAAATAAATCGGTGCCTTTTACAATTCATGCCCTACAATATCGACAAGCCTATGAAAATATACAAGCGGGCGACACACTGGTTGGTATCGACAATATGCTTTTTAACGAGGCAACAATGGATAAAATTATTGAAACAGATAGCCGTACAAAGTTTTATGTGGAGGAAGATACAATCAGGCAGAAAGCAGAGGTGCTAAATACCTTTAGCCGTGGAAATAAAGCAATTTTGCATTTTCTAAAACACGGAAAAATTGAATCGGTCAGCGCTGTGCGCGACACACAAATGAGTCCACTCCCAGCTTTAGCCTATGGTTTTTCATCAGATGATTTTAAATATGGATTTTCCGCCATACGCTTTGATTTAAAAAACTTATGGATGGGCATTCCATGGTCAACCCTAATGGGCAAGGAACAAACAGTAACGTTCTATAAAAATGGTAAAGAACAAACGGTGTCAAATATACCCCCGGAAGATGAATAAGGATATTACAAAAATTGAGTTTAATCATAATTAATTAGCGATATACAATGGCAATATTAAAAACCACAAAACACCTTTGGGTAAATCTTTGCATTTCACTCTCATTTGTAATTTTGTTTGCTTGCACCTCTGGCTCGAGAAAGCAACCAAGTGCTATGACGTTTCAACTAAACAATAAAACAGATACAATTCCACTCATATTTAATCAGGAAGGGACAACAATATTTACAAAATGTATTATTAACGGCAAACAATATACGTTCGGGTTTGATACAGGGGCAGATGGAACAATGATTAATACAAATATTCCTTCGCATGATTTAAAAAAAAATAGTGTTTTTGAAGATATTGACGGTAATACATTTGAAGCAGCAGAAGTTTTAATTGACAATTTTATGCTTTCTGAAATTGAGTTTTCCAATTGTCATTTCTTAAGTTACCCAATCAGGCATTATGATGGTTTATTAGGAGGGGATATTCTGGAAAATTTGATATGGAAAATTGATTTTGCCAACAAACACATTCAAATAACGGACTCTATCGAGAGGTTTAAACCAAAACTTCCGGGCATTCCGTTTAGGCTCAAAAACAAGCGTCCTGTAATTACAGTTCAAGTAAATGGGATTGAAACTGATTTTATTATAGATACAGGACTGTCAGGGTTTGCACTGATTAACAAAGACCAAAGCGCACTTAAAAACAAACTACATCACTTACAAAAATGGGATGTCCTTGGGAAAAATGCAGGGAATAATATTTTTGAAAAAAATGATATTCTTTATGAAAAGCAGGTCTATTATTCCATCGCCGGTCTCGAGGTGGCCAACCATGCTTTTGAAGATGAAATGATCCAAATCAATTCTAATAAAGACAACGTATTGGGGCTTGATTTTTTAAAACGTTTTAACAATGTAATCATCGACTATATAAACCAAAGAATTTATTTTGGAGAAAAACAACAATATAAAACAACTGATTATTACAAGAATATCAATTACGTTATTAATTCATCAGGGGTGGGCATTTCCAATTATAATACACAACCTATCATCTCTCATTTACGCAATAATCTGGAACCAGGCATTAGCCTTGGCGATACCGTGCTGGTAATAAATAACAATGAGGTGTATAAAAGAAACGAATCTTATTTTCATGATAGGTGGGTCGAAAAAGACAATTCCTACAGGTTTGTTGCCTCTAATTATCGAAAAATAATGGCTGAGTTCTATTTTCAAAATGATTATAATGTAATAACGGTAAAAGGTAAAGATAGTGTTATTTCGCAAAAATTAAAGAAACAAAAGAACATCGAGCTCCCCGATACTTTTGTTAATTACCCATTTTTAATAAAAGAATCCCCACTATTTGATTGGATAAAAAGACAAGAAACAGAAATTGGAGAATATTACCTACACATCAGAAAAAGACCTGAACAATAAAAATATTTACCTGTTTGCCATGGCCAAGCCTGGCAGGCCATGCTAGCAACAAGTCGATAGCTTAACATTTGCTGCGTTTAGTGGAAATGCAAAAAGCGAATTATCAATCCACAATAACAATTTATGAAAATAATATATGTAATATTCGTAGCAGCCCTCAGTGTTATTGCACCCGCCATATTTCTATTTTTATTTGGAACTGTCCCCCAGATTTTAGGGATAGTGCTGTCTGCAACTTTTGTTTCGTTATTGATGGCCTCGGGGTCGTTAGCTAATATACCTGTAGTATATTATTTTAATCGGAAACATTCACTTAACCTTAGATATAAATTTAGCCCATTAAGTTTTCAAACTTTGATGCTTTTAGTTGTTTTTAGCATAATTATTTGGTTTATTCTTCCTTTATTCAGCCATCCCGGGTTGTTTTTTGACAATCTAATCCATCGCAGAGCAACGGTCTTTTTGCCCGGATTGGAATCGTTTTCCGTGTCATTTGTTGTTTTCTCAATGGGGAAAATACTTATTGCGCCTATTATGGAAGAACTCATTTTTAGAGGTGTAATTTTCAAATTACTAAAGGAAAATTATTCATTCTGGATATCGGTGATTATATCAAGTATGCTTTTTGCCGGGGTTCATTTTAATTTTTCCGATTTGAGTTTTTTGTTTGTTTATGGAATACTGTTTTGTTGGGTTTATGATAAAACAAAATCTCTGTGGGCACCCATTGTTCTGCATGTGCTGATTAATTTTTATTCGCAAACTACCCGGATTCAAGAATTTTCTATGAGCCCGCTAAATTCATTGTTTTATGTTATAATGGTATTGCTCAGTGTGATATTAGTATTACACATTCTTAGGTTTATGGGTAAGAATAAACATTCATCTTCCTTGTAAAACTAATTTGTTGAAAATGAAGAAAACGTGTTATCCAAGAAATATTTTGCAAAGTTGCATATTTATTGCAGGCTACATACTTTTAGCAGGCTCTTTATCACTGCTTCTTGTTAAATTTTAGGATGGATTTACTATAAAACCAATAATTTATGGTTATGCATTGGGATTCATACTTTCGCCAATTCCACAGGCTTTTTAGTGCCCCATGTGCGGCAATATATAGAAAGTCACGAGCAGGTATCAGCCAATCCTTTTTTTATAATAGTTTTGGGATTTATCGCTTTCGGGTCTTGCATATTTATATTCTTTGCTTTGAAAAGATTACAGACCATATTAAAAAATAACCACTTTAAAAAGCACATATTCAAATGATTATACTAAAAAGCAATATCGTATTATATTTTTCTTTCTATGTTTACTGTGGTCATGTAAGTCTAACTCTGATGATGATTTAAATCAATTATTAGAGAAACATGAACAAATAAAAAAAATTAGTATTTCTTGGCACCTTAATCATTAATTAGGATCTGATAATCATATAATTTATAATTATGTTTACTTAAGTAATGACACCTCATATTATCTAGAGTTTTCAAAAGTAAATAACATCATAAATTTTAGTCTTTTAAGGTGTGAAATAATAAAGGATGATACTTTGCATTCATTAATGTTTAGTAAAAATCTTGATACTTGTTTTTATTTCAAAGTTGGCATTCATGCTGAGAAACCGCAGGACATAAAAGAAAGTTCGGCGAAAAAGGTTATTTTTGAAAGAAAAAAATGAATGGCAAAAGAATCTGAAATCATATTTTACCAAGGAGATGATGGAAAAGTAAAAATTGAGGTTCTCTATCACGATGAAACTTTTTGGATGACTCAAAAGAAGATTTCCGAGTTGTTTGGAGTTCAGAGACCTGCAATAACAAAACATTTAAAAAACATCTTTGGGAGTGGCGAATTAGTTGAAGGTTCAGTTAGTTCCATTATGGAACATACTGCCGAGGATGGAAAAAAATACAAGACAACATTTTATAACCTTGACACCATCATTGCGGTTGGATATCGAGTTAATTCAAGCAAGGCAACCAAATTCAGGATTTGGGCTACAAAAGTTTTAAAAGAGTTTATAACCAAAGGGTTCGTATTAGATGATGAACGTTTAAAACAGGGTAAGCATTTCGGAAAAGATTATTTTGATGAGTTACTTGAAAGGATTCGTGAAATTCGGGCTAGTGAAAGGCGATTTTATCAAAAAATAACTGACATCTATGCGCTTTCATTAGACTACGACAATTCTGATTTTTTGACAAAAGATTTCTTTGCGTCAGTTCAAAATAAACTTCATTGGGCAATAACTGGGAAAACAGCTGCCGAGATAATTTACACTTCAGCAGATGCTAAGAAATTGTATATGGGATTATCAAATTGGAAGCATGCACCTGATGGGAAAATTCTAAAATCTGATGTTTCTATTGCTAAGAACTATTTGAATGAACAGCATATTAAAGAGCTCAATAGGATTGTTTCAGCATATCTCGATTTAGCTGAAAGCAGAGCCGAAAGACAAATTCCAACGACAATGGAAGAATGGATTAATTTCTTGCATCAGTTTTTGGAATTATCAAGTTTCCCGATTCTTAAAGACAAAGGAAAGATTTCAGCTTTAGAGGCAAAATTAAAAGCAGAACAAGAATACGGCAAATACAGAATGATTCAAGATAAGAACTATGAATCTGATTTCGATAAAGAAATTAAAAGGCTGAAAGGCGATGAATAAAGCACGAAATGCCAACAATGTACAAAAATAATAGCCGAAACAGTTGTAAGTTCAAGGGTTGTAGCCCGCTTTAGCCTTTCTGTGACTTGAAAAATTTGCAGCCCGCAGACGGCTACTATTCTTGTACCAAACGAAAAGTACTATACTAATTATGTATTTAAGCCTAAATTAATGGAGGGCAAAACATTTGTGACTGGTAAAGAATGTTATAAAGGGATGTTTTTTATTAAATAGTGATTGTGCTGCCAGTACGCTCTCCCAAGCTTCAAGGGAAGATATAACTGGCAACGCTAGGCGGCAAGTTTTCCAATGGGGCAATAACCGGGGCTTTTACAAATCTTTCCATGCTTCATCTTCTTCAGGTAACAGCCAGTCTTTGGCTAACACTTTTTCACTTGCAAGATGGGTCAATATGTTATTGTACTCCGGTTTTTGCTTTGTCTCTTTTTTTAACACTTCGCTTAATTTAAGTTTTTCTTTATAAGGCTATTGCTTTACAAGGTCAACAACCTGGTTGAAATTAAGGGGTAAGTTTATGTTTAAATTTGCAGCTTCCATAATTTTACATTTTAAGAACCGTAAGCCAATCTTGTTTTAGCGTCTCTCAGGTAAGCATCAATTAAGGCAAATAAATGACCTTTATCTGTATCTTTTAAGGTCTCAATATCCATAAGCTTTTGTACTGTCTGCTTATCAATAGAGGGCTTTGTTTTATCATTTACGAGATAATCAAGTGTAACGTCAAAAATATCCGCAATTCTTTTTGCTACTTCTACAGAAGGAACAACTTCGCTACGCTCAAACTTGCCGATAGCTTCTCGCGAAGCTTCGGTTGCTTTAGCTAAATCGGACTGCGACCAATTTTTGCCTTTTCAGAGCTGTGCAATTTTATCACCTATTTTAAGCATAATCAAACCTTATTCTGTACGATAATACATTGATTTTACAAAGATAAGGTAATACAAAATTAAACAATATAATTGCTTGCTGCAAGGGTGTTATTTTATTGTTTTGTGTCCTATAATACACAAGTGTGAAATTTTTAAAACTTTTTTCATCATGGAAATAAGCGAGATAAAACAGAGGCTGAAAATAGAAACAGTTCTAAAACACTACGGTTTACAAGCCAACCGAAACGGGATGCTCAAATGCCCTTTCCATGAAGAAAAAGAACCAAGCTTAAAAATATGCCTATGACCCGTGTTCAGAGAAACCCCCAATTGACAAGTTTACGTAGGCAGTTGGGTTGGTTGAACTCTTGTCCGGCTCTAACGGAAATCCCGCCATAGAATTCGGGAGTGAAACCGGCGTAACCCCGTCGACTGGTCATTGGCCGACACACGGACATCGTGGTTCGCTAGCCGGGGTTATACCCTGCACAGCCTGCCCCGCCTTAGCATTTGGATGGGTTTGCACTAATTAACATGAGCGGACGTGTATATGATCCCGCTATAAGTAGCTCCCTAAGTCCCGACCCCCGGTTGCAATCGCCAGGCAATTGGTGAATTACAACAGGTATGCGTATGGTTTGAATAATCCGTTGGTTTATACTGACCCTACAGGAGAAATATTCTGGGTAGCATTGGCTTTGATTGCGAAAATCGGGATTGGGATAGGAGCAGGAGTAGGAGCTCCTCACCCCACAAACCTACCTTCCTGCTCCTTACTGATAATAACGCATCGCGGTTTAAAAAAACGTTGCCTGTTACGGGCCACCCAATCGTAAAGCGGATCGGCAACAAAAGGGGGGATTATTTTAAATATGGCCAGTAGGTTGAAGGGAAATTTTAAGTAGGGCGTTAAGCGGGTTAAGGCCCTGCTTTTAATATAAATGCTATTATTTTGCAGTAGCACCACCGAATCGAGATTTGGTGGTGCATCCGCTGAATTCTGCAAGATACCTTTGGCCCAATCCGATTGCAGCGTGGCGAACTTTAAGCGTTTATCCTTTTCGTAGCGCAGAATAAACTGGACGGCAAAACTGCACAGGCCGCATTCTCCGTCGTATAATAATATCGGCTCATTATTTTTATTATTCATTACACTTCTCTTTTGCTGTATAACGGATTTAGAGGTAAAACAGTTGAAAAAAGCGTAACAGAATATCAATAGCCTCAGCCTATTTAGCCCAAATTATTGGCTGCCCATCCTGATACTGAATATTTAACTCAGCAGGCCGAACCTTGATTCAGGAATTATTGCTACTCCCGGTAACTACTGGTATTCAACGTCAAATTAAATACTCAAATAAGTTAAAGTTTTTATTGAGGTACTCCCCATAAAAGTTACGGGCTTTCATTCTTTCCATTAGTGGTTCAAAGTCGGCGGGATCTTTTAGTTCTATGCCCACGAGTGCGGGGCCTTTTTCACGGTTAATCTTTTTTGAATACTCAAAATGAACGATGCTGTCGTTAGGTCCCAGAATGTCGTTCACAAAATCTTTTAGTGCTCCGGCACGTTGCGGGAATCGAACGATAAAATAATGCTTTAAACCTTCGTACAACAAGGACCGTTCTTTAATTTCTTCCGTGCGGGTAATATCGTTGTTGCCACCACTGATGATACACACCACGTTTTTACCTTTTATCTGTTCTTTGTATTGCTCCAACGCGGCAACGGACAAAACACCGGCCGGCTCAGCAACAATGGCTTCGTTGTTATAAAGTTCCAATATTTTGGTGCACACTTTACCCTCGGGTACTGTTGTTATATCGTCGAGATATTTTTGGCATAGCGGAAAAGTGTATTCACCCGGTCGCCGCACGGCCGCTCCATCCACAAAATTGTCAATTTCGTGCAGAGCAAAAACCTCACCTGTTTCCATGGATTTTTTCATGGCTGCCGCTCCTTCGGGCTCAACGCCTATCAGTTTTACTTTTGGCGAAACTTGTTTAATGTAGGTGCTTAATCCTGCTGTTAGCCCACCACCACCAATGGGTATAAACACAAAATCTACTTCGGGCAAATCCTCCATAATCTCGATACCAATAGTGCCTTGACCTTCAATCACTTTCTTGTCGTCGAAGGGCGGAATAAAGGACAACTGATTTTGCCTGCTGTATTCCAAAGCATTACTGTTGGCATCATCGAAGGTATCGCCCACCAGCATTACTTCAACCCACTCTTTGCCCAATGTTTTTACTCTTTTTATCTTTTGCGACGGGGTGGTGGTTGGCATAAAAATGATGCCCTTCACCTTTAAAATAAAACACGACATGGCTACACCCTGGGCATGGTTGCCGGCACTGGCACAAACAACGCCGCATTTGATATCCTGTAGGGGCATGGAGGCCATTTTGTTATAGGCACCCCGTATTTTGTAGGAGCGCACCACCTGCTGATCCTCGCGTTTAAAATAAACGTTGGCTTCATATTTTTCGGAGTAGGTAGGGTTAAGTTCTAATGCTGTTCGTTTTATCACACCCTTTAGCCGATCCGATGCTGCTATTATATCTTTAATCTGTGGAAAGTATGTGGATTTTCTACCCATATTTATATTTTTTGCAAAGGTAGGATAAAATGAGTTTAATTGTATTTATGAAGCGACCATTTTAAACCGATATAAGTATCGGCATTTTTTAAAATAAATTAACAAATTACAACAAGCCTTACTAATGTATAGTGGCAAACGTGGAGATAAAACCTTATGTTTGTTGCATGAGGCGGAATGAAAATACAGATAAAGGCATGGTATATTTGGGTGTTGGCATCCTTATATTACTGTTTATACTTGTGCCCTGTAATGTGCGCAATGCCGTGCAGGCCTCCTTGAGCCTTAAACAAACCGAGGTACTCAACCCAAGCAAGACCAGTTTAATTAAGGCTTCTTGCACTGCTTTTGAGCGCGAAAAGTTTTCAAATAGGTCTTCCAAAATTTCCACCAAAATAAAATTAGAGGCTACCCCTACTTTAATACCATCTTCTCTTTGTTTTGTTGAATCGGATAAGCTGGCATTCGCCAAAAATTACGTAGGAAACAGACTTACACCACCCATTCCTTATTACATCTTATATCAAAATTTCAAGGTTTATCTGTAATCAATTCTTTTGATTGAAACAGAGTAAGCTAATACCCCTGAAAATGAGGTGATTTTTAACGATTAACACACAGTAAGATGAAAATAAAAAATGACTCAGGGCTTCTGGCCCTTGCGGTGCGTCTGGTTATTGGCTGGACGTATTTTTCCGCTTTCTTTCGCAGAACAATTTTAGCTAATAAATTAGATCCCGAAGTAGGTGGCTATATCGGTGAAAAATTCAATCACTTCCTACCCAATGCTTTGGGTATAAAACCCATTATTCAGTATTTAGTAGAAAACCCCGATACTTTGTGGTGGGCTATGGTAATATTTACCATAGTAGAGGGCATTGTAGGACTTTTTATTATGTTGGGTTTTTTTACCCGATTGATGAGTGTAGGTATATTTGGTTTAGCAATGGGTATATTGCTGGGCTCGGGCTGGATAGGCACCACCTGCCTGGATGAGTGGCAGATTGGTGTTTTGGGTATCGCATCCGGCTTTATGTTGTTTCTATCAGGAAGCGGTATGTACTCAATAGATAATTACCTGATGCAAAAAAAGCATTGGATAAGCCAAAAAAAATGGTTCCCATGGATAGGATCGGGCACTTTGCCCATAAAAGATCGTATTTTTCCTAAGATTGTTTTGGCAGGCTCGCTTTTCATCCTCGCAATGACTCTATTTACCAACCAGGTATTTCATGGTGGGCTGTGGGGTACACTGCACAACAAATCGGTAAAACCTAAGTTAGAAATTAGCGAGGGACAATTTATGGGCAACCAAATTTCTTTTGATGTATTCAGAACCGAAGGAGTAGATGTTTATGGCGCCTGGATAATCGGCATGGAATTAAACGACGGGCAGAATAATAACGTATTCAACCTTTCGCAGGATGAGCTGGCATCACTAAAATGGATGCAGGTAGAAAATTATTATGTGGCAAAGGTAAAACCCGGCAAGCATAGCCTGGTGGTGCCACTGGGCGCCAAAGCTAAAATTAGCATCCAGCACCCATCGGTCACTAAGCTGCCCAAAGGTAAGTACCGTTTAAAAATAACCGATATTAGCGGGGCAAGTTGGGTGCATCAAATTGTCAGATAATCTCTATTTCTTTATTTTACGCTTACAACCTCCCTCAGGAAGTTTTATTAAATGAAAATTTCTGTTAGGGAGGTTTTTTTAAACTATTGTTTTATTTGGCTACAGATGCTTACTTTTGTACCCGATACACGCAAAATTTGAGTGGTGGTTGAACGCCATATATTTAATTTTGTGCAGTGGATAATCCATATAGAAAAATCATTTTTACGAAAAAACATATTATGAAAAAATTATTATTTGTAGTGGCCACGGTGACGGCTGTTTTGCTTACCTCGTGTAACAGAACAAAAAAAACCGACAAAAAAACAACTGTTGATACACACAGCGCGCAAAACGCTCTTGACTGGGAAGGAACCTATTATGGAGTTACCCCCTGTGCTTCGTGCCCCGGTATTGAAACGGAACTGACCTTAACAGCTGATTTAAATTATGTTTTAACCCGCCTATACTTAGAGGAAGACGAATCAGAATATACCCTGGAAGGTAAATTTAGCTGGAAGGGCAACAATATTGAATTGGAAGAAGCAGACAAAGATAGTTCGCCTGTGATTTTTAAAGTGGAGGAAAACCAGGTGCGTCAATTAGATAGGCAGGGCAAGGCCATAGAAGGAGAATTGGCTTCGCATTACGTTTTAACTAAAAATGGTAATTTAAATGTCGAAAACAAACGATGGGAGCTCAAGGAGCTAAACGGTAAAGCTGTTGAGGGAAGTGCCGAAACGCATTATATTATTTTTCATTCCAAAGAAAATAGAATTGAAGCTAAGGCCAATTGCAACAATTTACTTTTTGATTACACCATTCGTCATCAGTTTCAATTAATCACTTCACCCGGCGCCGCTACCCTGATATCCTGCCCGGAAGACGATGGTATGGAACGCGAATTTATCGATGCCATTAGCACGGCCGACAACTTAAGTGTAACAGAAACTACCTTGTCACTGAACAAAGCCAGAATGGCTCCGTTAGCCAAGTTTGAGCTTGTCAAGAATTGAAAATTGCAAACCAAAAAATATGACTCGATTACTTCATAAAATTTTATACACGGCTGGCTATCCCATTGCAATTTCAGTTGCTTTGCTATTGCTAAGAATTTCTGTTGGCCTTTTAATGCTCACCCACGGTTACAGTAAATTTTTATTGCTACTGGGCGACGAGCCTATTCAATTTGCCGACCCCATAGGGATAGGCGTTACAGCCTCTTTGGCACTAACGGTTTTTGCCGAATTCTTTTGCTCCATATTATTAATGCTGGGTATTGCCACCCGCCTGTCGGCCATCCCCTTGCTTATTACCATGTTGGTTGCGGCATTTGTATTTCATGCACAAGATCCTTTCGCGCGGCAAGAGTTACCCTTGCTTTATGCTACTATTTATCTTGCCATTATCATTGTAGGTGCCGGTAAATATTCGGTTGACAATTGGATATCCAAAAAAATCGGATAATCCATTATTTCAATTTTAAAGCCCTGTCAAATCCTGACGGGGCTTTAAAATTGAAATACATACAAAGCATCAAAAATTACCAAAGCAAATCTTTCCGCAAATTCTACTTTCTTTGGCCTTTACCTCTTCGTTGAATCATTTCCTTTTCCCAGTCGATCATTTTTTTAAATTGATCTGCGCTCAATACGGATTTTAGTTCCAACTGACGATCTTTTCGTACTTGGGCCATAGCCTCGCGCATGGCGGTTCTGTCCTGTCCCGGGGCTTTTCGAATTTCCCGTTGCTTCTTCACAAACTTAAGGTTAATCGCTTCCACCTTTGTTGTTTGCTCCAGGCTCAGCCCTAAGTTTTGTTTCATGCGCTCGGTCTGCTTTGCGGCCATTTCTTCGGGAGTGCCTGTGTTGCGCTGTCCCCGTTGATTTTGTGCCTGCAGCGGAATGGTAACGAGGACCATCAGCAATACTAACCCTGATAATAAACCTTTCATAACAAATAAAATTTAATAAAAATAATGTGCTTAGTAATCCAGTATCTATATAGACGTCAAAATCACTTCCTCCCCTCACACAATTAGGAACGGATAGACACTCCGCATTTTAAATGCCAAAAGCAAGCGGTTAAAATAACAGCCCCACCCGGCTAACAACATCCGATAGTAAATAATTTCCCGGGTTTAAAATAATTGGCTTCCTTTGTACACATGATATCATCCTTTGTAAATCCTTTACAAACCGACTGGAATACCTGGTTTATTACAGCACTATGTGCCTTAATTACCGGTTTGAGTAAATCCGGGCTAAAAGGATTTGCCATGATCAATATCCCCATATTGGCAATACTTTACGGTGGCATGTCCTCAGTTGGCATTTTATTACCTTTTTTAATTTTTGGCGATGCCTTTGCATTAATTTATTATCGCCGAAATGCGCAGTGGAGCCACATTAAACGCCTGTTTCCATGGACTATGGTTGGTTTGGTAATAGCTATGCTGATAGGTAAGTACATCAACGATCAACAATTCAGAACAAGTATTGCCGTATCTATTTTGGTATGCCTTGCCATTATTGTTTACCGCGATATATCGGGACAAAAAACAGCGCTTACAAATAATAAATGGTTTACCCATTCCTTGGGTTTTTCCGGTGGTTTTGCCACCATGATAGGGAATGCGGCAGGGCCTATTTTCAATCTGTATTTAATGAGCATGCGCTTACCCAAAAATGTTTTTATAGGTACCGGAGCCTATTTTTATCTTATCCTTAACACCATAAAGCTACCTATTCATTTTTTTTATTGGCAATCGATATCCACCAGTACCTTACAGTTAAACTTTGTTATGCTCCCCATTTTGTTAGCGGGAGCCTTTGCCGGTAAAAAAATTGTACAGTACATCCCCGAAAAAGCCTATCGAATTTTTGTGATAGGTGTAATTGCTTTATCCGCTATAGTATTGCTTTTGAAATAAAAATCATCCTATATTAACATAAAACAGCCCTTTTGAAAGCGTATTGTGCGATAAAAAATAATATCGTATTTTAAGCTTAACGAAAAATTAAACCATGGCAGAACATAACGAACTAGGTAAGCAGGGAGAACGGGTTGCCGTTAAATATATGGCCGGCATAGGCTACAAGATTTTAGAACAGAACTGGTATTATAAGCACAAGGAGATTGATTTGATTGCCCAAAAAGAAGATTTGTTGGTTATCGTAGAAATTAAAACCCGAACCAACGACGATTGGGAATTGCCCGAAGAATCTATCACTAACGCGAAAATACGTTTTTTGGTAGATGCCACCGAAGCCTATATTATGCAAAACAATATTGATTTAGAAGTGAGGTTCGATGTGATTGCCCTTACCCCGGAAAATAACGATTGGAAAATAGAGCATATTACTGAAGCCTTTTATCCTCCGGTCAATTAGTCGTAAAAAATTATTATTAACATCTCAAAAAAAGTACTTTTATAAAAAAAATCTTCCCCATTAATTATGAATATAGAAGAAATACGTAATTATTGTCTGTTAAAAAAAGGCACCAGTGAAGCACTTCCCTTCGACCAGGTTACCCTTGTTTTTAAAGTGATGGGAAAAATGTTTGCCCTCACCAATTTAGAGGGTGATCTGTCTATTAACTTAAAGTGCGACCCGGAAAAAGCCATCCAACTCAGGGAACAGTATGAATCCATCCAACCGGGATACCATATGAGTAAGGTACATTGGAACACGGTACAAATGGACGGTAGCCTAAAACCGGACTTTGTAATGCAAATGATAGATCACTCCTATGATTTGGTGGTATCAAAACTCACAAAAAAACAAAAGGAAAAGCTGGCCTTATGCTAAGCATGAGCTTGTTTTGGTAATACTGTTTGTGTTTATTCATTACTAAATTTAAATAAATGAGGCGATTAATCCGTTATTTTTTACAGGGGCTGCTTTACATAGCACCATTGGCTGTTACCGTTTATATAATTGTGGTTTCCATTGTATGGATAGATAGCCTGCTCCGCGATCGTGCGTTTTTTCAAGAGGGTTTTCTATCTAAATATAATTTCCCCGGCTTAGGATTGATACTGATACTAATGCTGGTTACTTTAATAGGGTATGTTGGCCAACGGATGATTTCTTCGCCTATTTCGTTGGCTTACGATAAAACCATGAAAAAGGCGCCCTTGGTTAAAATGATATATACGTCGGTAAAGGATTTACTTTCGGCCTTTGTGGGAGGTGAAAAAAAGTTTAACCAGCCGGTAATTGTTAAGCTCGATGAGGCCGGATTACTGCATCGATTTGGGTTTATCACCAGCAACAACCTCAGCAATTTAGGCTTGGACGATATGGTAGGTGTTTATTTGCCCAGCTCCTACGGTATGTTGGGCGAAATGTATGCTGTGCCTAAGAAGCAAATTATACCCTTAAAAGCCAATTCGGCTGATGTGATGAAATATATTGTTTCCGGGGGGGTATCTGAGATATAAAAACATCAATGACACACAAAAATATTTTGGTAAGTTAATCGATTACTGCTTGGTGTTCAAATAATATTGCGTCGTATCTTTAATTGTTTTTTCTATCGGTGTATAATCAAAGTCAATGGTTTTTGAAATCAAAGCCCCCGAAAAGACCGTCCTTTTTAAGGATGATCTGGCGGAATCTTTGGTAATAAGCGGTTCAGTGCCAAACAGAAAGTTTTTTAGCCATTCGTATCGCCAGGCTATCCCAACAAGTTGTGCACCTGCGCGAAATTTAGGGGGTCGTACTTGTAGCGATTGAGCTATTTGTGCAAATAACGATTTAAATGAAAGGTTAGCTCCATTTAGTATAAAACGCTCATTAACTGCATTGCTTTTGGTCAGTTTTATCATGGCACTAACCACATCCCTAACATCTACAAAGCCAGTTCCGCCCGAGGTGTAAAACAGCAAACCTTTATAAACCGTATCTATTATTTTTAAACTTCCCTGTTTCCAGTTTCCCGGCCCCAGAATTACCGATGGGTTTACTACTATTGCGTTCAGCCCTTCTTTGGTGGCACGCCATACCTGCATCTCTGCCCTAAATTTACTCAGGCTGTATGCCGAGTGATTTTTCCCCCCTTGCCAATACGAAAACTCATCTATCGTTTCACCGTTTTTAGAGTTTCCCAATGTAGCAATAGAACTTACGTAGCAAAACTTCTCCACCCCCTTCTCAACGCATGCATTCACCAAATTGGCCGTTCCCTCTTCGTTTACCTCCATCATATGATTCCTGAGTGATGGGTTAAACGAAACCAAAGCTCCGGTATGATATACCGTTTTAGCGTCGGCAAGTGCCAGCTCCAGCGATTCGTAGTCAAGCAAATCGCCTTCTATCCATTCTATCTCTTCAAACAAATGGAGGGTCTCGTCACCATAAAACTCAAATACAAAACGCGTTTTGTTAATGTTGGAAGAGCTGCGTTTTAAAGCCCGGACTTTTGAACCACTCAAAAGAAGGTGATACAATAAATGAGCGCCCACCAAGCCCGTACCTCCTGTAACTAAAATCATATTTATACTTTACCGGTTAAGTTTTATATTTTATTTGGGGTTCGGGCTATGGTTTTACAGCACCTAATTTACCCGTAACACTATCGATTACTTTTTAAAACTAAAAGGCATTAAAATTAAAGCTTTCCCGTTTCATAAAATCAAAGAAACAAAAAATACCGCTTGCTTTAACTTTTATCGTTTAAAATAACGAAGATCAAAAGGAAAAGGTTCGGATTTTATAATTTTCCCATCCTTATATCGCATCAATACCGCATAAAAAGTAAGCTTAAGAAGCTGAGCGCATGCTTGATGCTATAATTTAGCCTATTATTCAAATAATAGTTTTATTTTTGAGACTCTAAGCTTACAAAAATATAAAGATATGTTTTCAGGAATTGTTGAAGAAGCTGCTGTAGTAACAGGGCTCAAAAAAGAACAAAGTAACCTTCATATTACCATGGAGTGCTCATTTGTGAATGAGTTAAAAATAGATCAGAGCATAGCACACAATGGGGTATGTTTAACCGTGGTAGAAAAAACGGATCGTACTTATACCGTTACAGCTATACAGGAAACACTTGATAAATCAAACCTGGGTGTTTTAAAAATTGGCGATAAAGTGAACTTGGAACGGAGCATGCTGATGAATGGGAGGTTGGATGGACACATCGTTCAGGGGCATGTAGATCAAACAGCGGAGTGCATTGAGGTAGAGGAAGTTGACGGAAGTTGGTATTACACATTTCAGTATAAAATAAATAAGGAAAAGGCTGCCCAGGGTTACATGACTGTTGAGAAAGGTTCGGTAACCGTAAACGGTGTGAGTCTTACGGTGGTTAACAGCAAAGAGGATAGGTTTTCGGTTGCCATCATCCCTTACACGCATGAGTTCACCAACTTTCATCAATTAAAACCGGGTAGCATTGTTAATCTGGAATTTGATATCATAGGTAAATATATCAGTCGTATTATGGCACTAAAAAACTAAAAGCGATAGTGTTTTGAACCAAATAATTCAGGATGGCTGATTTTTTAAAATAAATACCCTAAAAATAATTGTAGGTGAACAAATATATATACATTTTTATTTCATTGACAATTTTTGGTGCTTGCACTTTAAACGAGGGTGCAATTCAAGAAGGGCAGCTGCAGGCCGACGTTCCGCTTTCCATACGCGAAACTGATTCTGTGGTGGTGGCCAACCTGATTAATCGGTCAAAAATTTACTACGATGACAATACGAATACGGCCATGGCTTTTGATCAGTTTTTATTGGAAGCAGAAGAGCTCGCCCAAAAAAATGGTTTTAATAAGTCATTGGCCGAAATATTTACCATGGCAAGCAAAAGGTACCGAAACAGGTCGGAGTACGGCGAAGCCATAAAATATGCCAACCAAGCGCTTGAGCTGGCCAAAAAAATTGGAGACACAGCACTTTTGTCCAATTACATCAATATGGCAGCAGTTATTTATCGCAGGGTAGATGAAAATAGCCAAGCCATGCAAATGCACATGGAAGCGATGGAACTTGCAGAACAGGTAAATGACACCTTCCAGCTAAGCGTAGCCTTGAATGGAATTGGCAATGTTTACCTGGGGCTTAAACGATACCATGCCTCTATCGAATACTTTAAAAAGTCGTTTGACATTGCTGTGCAACAAAATAATATTTTAGGGCTTGCCATAAACACCAATAATATAGGGGAAGCCTTAAAATTTACCGGCCAGCTAGACTCCGCATTAGTGTACTTTTACCAATCGCTCGAATACAATAAGCAAATAAACTCGGAAGTAGGTTATGCCATTTGCTATAACAGTATTGGGGATACTTATCGACTTAAAAACGACTTCAGTAAGGCGCTCAAATATTTAAAGCAAGCATTGGTGCTGAACGAAAAAACACGGGATAAAATAAATGTATCGGTAAGTTATTCAATGTTAGGGGAAACATACTTGCAGGTGTACGACTACGCAAGAGCCATAGAGCACCTTAAGGAAGGATTGAATATTGCCGTAGAAATAGGCTCTAAGTACCAAATCGAAGCCTGTTCTAGGTTATTGGCAAGATGTTACGAAAAAACCAATCAGCTACAAAGCGCCATCGGCCACTTAAAGGTTGCACAAACCTACAAAGACAGTATTTTTAACGAAGCCAGCTTACGCCATATCACAGTGGTAAGAGCCAAACACGAAGCCGATAAATCCAAAGCCAGGATACAGCAGCTTAACATCGAAACAGGCCTGCAGAAAAAATTAATATTACAGCAAAAAAGGGCTATTTTATATTTTGTATTTTTTGTTTTGGCACTAATTGCCGGAAGCGTTTTAATATATCGTCAGATAAAACTAAATGCTGGTTACAAAAGCATTTTAATGCAGCAGCGCTTGTTACGTTCGCAAATGAACCCACACTTCATATTCAATGCCCTAAGCGCCATTCAGGTATACATACTTGAAAACGACATGGAAAACTCATCCAAGTTTTTGTCGCATTTTGCCCGTCTTATGCGTCAGGTTCTGCGTAGCTCCGAAAAAGAATACGTTTCGCTTGAGGAAGAAAAAAACATGCTCAATTATTATTTGAAGCTGCAGCAACTTCGATTTGTACAACCTTTTACTTATAATATTACTTTCGATAAAAGCATTAGCGAAACAAGTACCCTGATCCCCCCCATGATTACCCAGCCTTTTGTTGAAAACGCGGTGGAGCATGGACTTAAATCTGTGGAGAAAAATGGCTTGATAGAAGTACGGTTTTTGCAGGATAATAATACCTTAGTGATAGAAATTGAGGACAATGGCATAGGTTTGTCCGATGCGAAAATGTTAAAAAAAGGTGGAGTAAAACACGAGTCTATGGCCATTCGTATTACAAACGAAAGGCTTCAGATGATTGAAAGAATGACCAAAAAACAATGCGCCCTCTCTATTTTGGATTTACATTCAAATTCGACTCAAAAAAGTGGTGTGCTTGTAAAAATAACTATACCTATCATCCAACCTGATTCTTCTGTATTGGATAAAAATAAAAGTTCAAAAATCCGTAAATTATTTGGCAAATTAATGAAGTAATTATTCGGTTACATTTGGGTTCGTTTTATCTTTCTACTCTATATCTGATCCATATAAATTAAAATCATTACCCAAAGGTAAAAGGAATTAAAATATACAAATAATTTGCGTAGGTGAGTCGAGTGTCCATCTTTGTTGGCTTGCATGGTAATTTTTAAAGTCCAAACAATCATGGCAATGCACGAAATTGTTAAAGGCCAGATAATAAACCGATGGTCGAGCATATTAAAAACAGGAAGGAAGAGTGCGGAGATATATGTGGCCAGGAACCAAACCAGATTGATACGGATGACCTGTTTTTTATTTAGTACATCTGTAATAACAGGAAAACCCGCTTTTTTATATTGGTCTTTGTACTTGAGCACGAGCAACCAAAAATGCGGCATCTGACCCAGAAAAAAGAAGAAAGCCAAAAAGTGAATACGCGCATCCAGGATAGAGCCACCAGCTGCCACCCAGCCTGCTATAGGAGGGATGGCTCCCACCACAGCCCCCGGAAAAACAGAAAATGCACTTCGTGTTTTCATGGGGGTGTATATAAAGTTGTACCAAAAGAGTCCAATCCAACCCCACAAAACGGCATACCCTCCAAAGGGGTATAAACACAATGAACCAGCCATTACAAAAAACAGGATGATGGAAACCGCTAATCCCTTATTCATTAATCCTGATGGGAGTGGACGATTTACTGTACGCGGCATTTTAGCATCTAAACTAATCTCCTGCAATTGGTTAAGCGCCGATGCTCCTGCCGACATAAAAAAAATACCCAGCGAAGCCAATAGTCCCGCCCACGATAGCTGCTCATCAAACATTACATAGCCTGCATAGGCCGTAAAAGCTATGGGAATGGATATAGAAAATTTTCCAAATGTGCGTATATCTTTAAAGGTAAGCATGTTATTTATTCAGGCATTTTTTGTAATCATACGAATAGCAAAGCCTACATTAGGCGGTTTGATTTTTGCTGACCTAAAAAGATCAAAAAGGCTTGCATAAGTCTATTCTCTTTAGTCTTACACCTAATAATACTGACTAATTGGACAATGATTTAAAATACTCAATCAACTGTAGTATCTCATCTTCTGTTACCTGATCTTTATATGATATCATCATTCCTTTGGGGTAACCTTTTACCACTTCCACATTAGGTTCGTAAATCGAGCGCCTAATATAATCTTCGTCCGCCAATATCTCCACTTCTTCTCCGTCTTTAATTACGGTTACCTTGTGTCCGTACAAACCCTTGTACGAAGGCCCCACCAGTTTAGAACCATCGGAGGTGTGGCATGCTACACAGCCATGCTTACGCAATATGCTGTTTGCCGCTAAGCGTATATTAGCGCCTGTATTATCAGGGCCGGCTGCTACGGCACTGGTATCAATGGTATTCCACTTATCAAAATCTTCCTGTGACATCACTTTAACTACCGATTTCATATAGGAGTGCCGGAGACCACAATATTCTGCACAAAACATTTCGTACTCGCCTATTTTACCTGATTCAAACCAAACAATATCCTTTTTACCGGGCACCATATCCATCTTTAACCTAAAGGCAGGTATGTACAAACTGTGCAACACATCCTGGGCTATCAAATCCAAACTTACTGCCTTATTTACGGGCACGTAGAGGGTATCGGTGATGCGACCGTTATCGTACTGAAACGAAAAACTCCACATACGTGCAATAGTTTTAATGTTCATGGCGTCATCTGGAGCATCTCTCTGAAATCTCCATCCCGACCAACCATAATAAAACATAAATACCACCAGTATGGTTGGTATCACCGTCCATATAATTTCCAGGGTATTGTTACCTTCGATATGGGTGGCTGTGGGGTTTTTGCTTTTTCGATACCGTATAACAAAGTACACCATAACAATGGTAATACCGAAAAGAAAAAAGAGCGAGATGCCAAAAATAAAAATAAAGGCAGCATCTACCGTTTCAACAAAATTGGAAGCGTTATTCATTGTTCCTTCAATCATAGCTAGCGAAAATTATAGTCTAAGAAAGTAATAAAAATAACCACACCAACCAATATAAAAATGCCCGGTACAAGTATTTGTAGTATTCTGTTGTCAAACTTGAGGTGCATAAAATATACAAGCACTAATATCGATTTAACAGAAGCCAGTAGCAATGCTGTAAATATACTCAACTCACCAAACTCTATATAAGTTACACCCACCGATACCAGTGTAAGTACAATGAGCGCAGCCAAAATATAAAGGTAGGTTTTGTAAGGTATGATATGGGTGTTGTTATGATTTTTCATTACTTATAATTTTTAGGTGATAAGGTAAAATAAGGGGAAAAGAAATATCCATATTACATCCACAAGGTGCCAGTACAAGCCCGAATTATCTAGCAGTACCGGATTATTATCGGTGATGCTACTGTTTTTTACCCTGATAAAAACAACGGCAATTAAAACAATACCAATTAAAATGTGCAAGGCATGTATCCCGGTCATAAAAAAATACAAACCAAAAAACAGGGTGTCGCCATTACCTAAACTATGGAGGCTTGCACTACTGGGGAAAAGTCCGTGTTCAATTTTTCCTGCCCATTCAAAATATTTGTTTACCATAAATAATACGGCCATAAAAAGCGTAACGAACAATAAAAATAGCGTTAGCTTTTTGTTTTTAAGACGTATGGCCGTACTCGCCATGGCTATGGTGGCACTGCTTATAAGCAGCGCAATGGTGTTTATGGTGCCAACAGTTACACTTAGTTGTTCGGCAGCAAGGCTAAATGCCGTTGGGTTCAGATATCTATATACACCGTAAACAATAAACAGACCTGCAAACAAAAGTAATTCGGTAAAAATAAATAGCCACATGCCAAGCTTTGAGGCCTCGTCGTCGCGATGGCTGTGTTGTATTGTTGCACTTGTATCCATAATTTAATATTTATCGGTAATCATAAGGTCCTTTTTCAACAAGAGGAATCTCTTCGTAGTTTTCTACGGTAGGGGGCGAATCAACGGTCCACTCCAGGGTTTTACCTCCCCAGGGATCCTTGCTGGCACGCGGTCCGTTTTTTGCCGCGTGTATCAGATTAAATATAATGATAGCTAAGCCGGTAAACAATACCCATGAACCTATAGTAGAAATAATGTTAGGCCCGTGAAAGCGATCAACATAATCGTAATAGCGTCGGGGCATACCCGCTACACCTAAAAAGAACATAGGCAAATAAAGAGCGTTAAAACCGATAAAGAAAAATATCCACCCGGTGGTAGCCATACGGGCATTATACATCCTTCCCCACATTTTTGGGAACCAATAATGGATGGCACCTATAAAAGCAAAACCGGTACCACCAAAAACAATGTAATGGAAGTGAGCCACCACAAAGGCCGTATCGTGCAAATGAACATTAACAGAGAGCGCCCCCAAGGCCAATCCCGACAATCCTCCAATCATAAAAACGAATAAAAAGGAAGCTGCCCAAAAAAACGGAGGCTCCAATTGTATGGATGCCTTGTGCATGGTGCTTACCCAATTAAAAACCTTTATGGCACTGGGAATAGCCACTAAAAAGGTGAGTATCGAAAATGTATAAAGTGCCGTACCGCTCATGCCCGAAGTAAACATGTGGTGTCCCCAAACAAAATAACCTACAAATGCTATAGCCAGGGTAGACAGCACAATAACTTTATATCCAAAGATAGACTTGTTGGCAAAGGTGGGTATGATTTCTGAGATAGCACCCATGGCTGGCAAAATCATAATATAAACTGCCGGATGCGAATAAATCCAAAACAAGTGTTGATAAAGAATGGGGTCACCTCCAAGCGCCGGGTCGAAAAAGCCAATATTAAACAGTCGTTCACCTGCAATTAACATCAGGGTGACAGCCAAAATAGGCGTAGCCAATATTTGTATCCAGGAGGTGCCATAGAGCGTCCAGGGGAACAGAGGCATCTTGAACCAGGTCATGCCCGGTGCCCGCATCCTGTGTATGGTAACAATAAAGTTAATGCCGGTAAGGATTGAAGAAAAACCTAAAATAAAGGCACCGAGCACCGCCGGAAGCATATTGGTGCCGGTTTTAAAACTGTATGGTGCATAAAAAGTCCAGCCGGTATCCGGTGGTCCACCTGCCATAAACAGGGAAGATAGGGCAACCAGCGCACCAAAAACATATACCCACCACGATAAAAGATTGAGCCGTGGAAAAGCCACATCTTTAGCTCCTATCATTATGGGCAGCATAAAATTACCGAATACTGCCGGCAGGCCGGGTATCACCACTAAAAAAATCATAATAACACCGTGCAGGGTAAATATGGCATTGTAAGTGGCCGGATCCATTACCGTTTTTCCGGGTGCCAATAATTCTAATTTCATGGCCAACCCCAGGAATAATCCGGTAATAAAAAAACCTATTATCGTATAAAAATAAAGTAATCCGATGCGCTTGTGGTCGGTAGAAAAAATCCAGCCTAATATACCTTTATACCTGCCTTTATGCTCCCTGAAGCTGACGTGCTCCCGGGTTGTTTCCTTATTTTCCATATATGGTTTTAATTAATTGGTTCGTTTGGGTTTAAGCGTAAGTACAAGGAGTACTAAGCCTGCTATTATCAATATAAGAATGCCTACTATTTTGGTGATGTTGAGCACATAGGATTGGCCCACGGGATCGTAACTATAGCAGTATTGCAAAATACGGTTTACCGTGGGGCCGGGTATACCTTTCGAGGACTCAATTACGGCCAGCTTAAGTTCAAACGGCAAAAAATAGGTGCCGTTAAGGTAGCGTGTTATTTTACCCTCGGGACTTAATAGTATCAGGCCTGCCGTATGGATAAAATCATTACCCGTACGTTTGTACGAAAAGCCGGTAGCTTTAGTAAGCTTGGCAATATTGGCGCTATCGCCCGTAAAGAATAGCCAGCCGTCTTCAAAGCCTTCTTTTTCTACAAGTAAGGAATAGTTGTTGCGTTTTTTTAACGCCAAATCATATGTTTCGCTATAGTCGAAACTAACAGTAACTACCTGGTAATCTCTGCCCAGTTCCATATCCGACATATTAACCACCTCGGTAATGGCATCCATTAAAGGCGTACATATACCGGGACAACGATAATAAACGAAATTTAAAACGGTGGGCATTTCTTTAACGATAGAACTAAAAAGCACGGTATCGCCCTGCACATTTACCACCTCTATATCTGCAGGTATATATTCGTCTAAATGTTCGTCGATACCGATTGTATTGGTTTCTTCCGCCTGTGCTGCCATAACGGTAAAAAACAATACGCTCATACAAATCAACTGTTTCATGTTATAGTATTTAAGGATGACATAAAAATCGCACTAAAAGTTGGATTGGCCTAAACACGCCCTAAATTATTTAAATAATGTTTAAAGACAGTAAAGTATGTTTATTTTTTCAATAAACCTAACAACAAAGTGCAGATATTGTTTTTACTATGTTGCTTTTAGGTTTTCAACTGTTTGTAACCCGTATTTGTTTGGAGCCTTCAGCCTTTGCAAAATACGCAACAAAGTTCATTTTACGGTAAGGGGTTTGTTATCACCTTACGTGTAAATATTTTTTTCAAAAAATTCTGGAATTTACCAATACGGGTATCGGCGGGGTGCCATAAGTGCTATGCCATATAACAGTCCCCCGTTCCGCTTCCCTTGGCGTGTGCGATCGCATCGGGTGAGCCGTAGATGCGGCAATAACACAACAAAGCGATTACAGAACACAGCCCCTCCTATTTCCTGATTGGCTTTGCCCTCAGCGGATCGTCCGGCCATTTATGTTTGGGGTGTCGGGCTTTGAGTTCCTTTTTCACCTCGAAATAGGTATTGCTCCAAAAGCTGTTCAGGTCGGAGGTTATTTGTACAGGCTTATAGCCGGGCGACAATAAGTGCATTAATAGGTTTATACTTCCTTTGTTTACGGTGGGTGTGTGCTGCAACCCAAAAACCTCTTGCAAGCGCACGGCCAGCACCGGAGAATCTCCCTTGGGATTATAAATAATGCCAATATATGATCCGGTGGGTACTTTAATTTTTTCGGGCGCCAACTCATCGAGCTGCTTTTGCTTTTCAAAATCAAGATGATGTTGTAGTACCAGTTTTAAATCAATCTTCTTTAAATCTTCCGGTTTTTTAATAGTTGATAAATAAGGTGTCAGCCACTCCTGGTTGGTTTGCAACAGTGTTTCTGTACTCACGTCGGGCCATGTCAGGTCTTTGTTCCATGCCCTCAAGCTCAGCACCCTGTTTTGCCATTGCGTTACGCTCTTGTTCCAGTTGAGCAGATGATGGCCTTCTTTCTCAATAGCTTTTGAGATAGCTTGGGTTTTTAGTTGGGGGTCATAATTATCGAGCGGCTGTGATTGTAATATGATATGCCCCACACACAGGTTTTTAAGCGCCGAAAACCCACCTCTTTTGGTATCCCACTCCACCACTTCTCTTTCTTTTACCATGGGTGCCAGATCTCTTGGATTAAGCGGAGAGGCCAAAAATATTTTACCCACCGTATCGCGCATATTCATGTGTGCAATAGCCAGCCAGGCTTCATGGGCTAAATCGTCTTTATGCCCCGCTGCCGCAATAGCGCCATTGGCCAATTTAAACTGCGCATTATTGCCGGGCCGGGCATAAGCAATGCGCTCAGGATAAGCATACACCAACAGCAGGCCGGTTTCAAAAGGATCCTGCGCATCGTTTTCAACACTAATATGGAGTAGTTTTCGATATTGGGCGGCTATCTTCTCAATCCGGTTTAATATTTTATTGCTGACGATGCCTCTTCTACTTTTCCGAAGCATCTCAATACGCAGGTTAATATCGATACCGGCCTCTTTGTCCAAAGGGTCGCGCTCCTCCAAAACCGCAGCCACATCAGTAGCCAGTGCACTTAAGCCTTCTTCCTGCGCCATTAAAAGCATATGTGCGATGCGGGGATGGCAAGGGAGTTGGCTCACGCGTTTACCGTGCTCGCTTATCTTTCCGTCTTCCAAGGCCGCTAACTGATGCAGAAGCTCAATAGCCTGATCCAGCGACGCTTGTGGAGGTGGCGTGAGCCAAACAAGATCCTTAGGATTGGATATTCCCCAAACAGCCAAATCAAGTACTAACGAAGCCAGGTCGGCCTCCTGTATTTCCGGCGTCCGATGGTCGCGCAATCGCAATTGGGTAGCCTGGGTCCACATGCGATAGCACACCCCCGCCTCCAGTCGTCCGGCACGTCCGGCACGCTGGTCGGCGGCATCTTTGGTTATCTCCACGGTAACCAGTTTGGAGAGGCCGGTGGAAGGGTCGAACTGCATGGTACGGCCAAAGCCACTATCCACAACTACCTTTATTCCCTGGATGGTAAGGCTGGTCTCGGCTATCGAAGTGGCCAGTACAACTTTTCGTTTTCCTTTTTTATTGGGTATGATGGCCGCAAACTGCTTGTTGGGAGGCAGCTGTCCGTAAAGCGGGTGAATGGCCATTTGCGGCAGACTCTTTTTTAATATGGCTTCTGTCTTTCTGATCTCGCCTTCGCCCGGTAAAAACACCAGTATATCGCCTTTCTGTTCCGCAGCTGCTTTTTTTACCAAACGCGCTGTAAGCTCCGGCAGCAGCATCCTATCGCCTTGTCCTTCGTATTTAATTTCAACGGGATACTGACGGCCGAGACTTTCGATGATTTTGCACTGCAGCAGTCCCGACAGTTTGGGTAAGTCCAGAGTGGCCGACATAATCATTATGCGCAGGTCGGGACGGAGCACTTGCTGCGATTCGCGTGCCAGCGCCAGTGCCACATCGGCAAAGAGGCTGCGCTCATGAAACTCGTCAAATATTACCATACCCACATCTTCCAGTGCATTATCGCTCTGTAGCATGCGGGTGAGTATGCCCTCGGTTACAACCTCCACTCTTGTTTTGTCGCTTATCCTATTTTCAAATCGGATGCGGTATCCTACCGACTGCCCCACTTCTTCGTTTAACAAATCGGCCATGCGCAGGGCGATGGTTTTGGTAGCCAGACGCCTCGGCTCGAGCATAATTATTTTTTTGCCTTCGAGCCACGGCTCATCCTTTAATACCAATGGTAGCAAGGTACTTTTTCCTGCCCCCGCGGGTGCGTGCACAATCAACGTGTTTTCTTGCCGAAGAGTTGATTTTACTTGGTCTATTATTTCAACAATTGGCAAACCGGTTTTATTCGCATCAAAACTCAAGGTGGTATTTTTAAAAATGTGAGCCACAAAGATAAGGAACAAAAGATAAACACAACTTATTTGTTTCAAGCGAAAGGACAGCACAACACTGGATTTTATTATGCATATATCCGGTAGCAACGCTTTATTTTGCATTATGAAAGCCTAAGGAGTGAGAGATTTTTTATCCCTAACCTGTCAGACCTCCACGTCCTGTGTACTCCGCTCCCACCTCCTATATTTCAACTTTACACGTCTTAAGCATTAAAGCCGCGCCTCTTTTTTCATATATTGTGCTTATTTTCTGATTATGTGCCAACTATTTGTTATTTTTGCGAGAATTTGTAAAGTAAAAATTTTACGTGTTTTGCTGTATTGGATTGTCTTTATATCCGGAGTGATTGAATAAAGCTTACACCATGCACAAACACGGCAATTATGGATATTAAAAACGCGAGCATTGTTTAGGTGCATAGCTTTACTTAACCCGCACAAGCCACAACCAAACAGAAATTGGCTTGACCTGGTTAATCGGCATTTTTTTATTCCTAATAAAAACCTTTATTTCAAATTCATCAATCATCAAACTAGATATTGTACAACTAAAGAATAAAAATTTTGCTCACGTACCTTTTATCTAATACATATTTTGGAAAATAACAACGGCAAATATAGCACATGAAAAATATTAAAGTAGGCCAACAAGAATTTGGCAAAGACAAGCTTTTTATAATCGCCGGTCCCTGTGTAATCGAAAAAGAATCGATTATGATGGAGACAGCGGAAAAGCTAAAAAAAATGGCAGAAAGGCTGGATCTTCCTTTCATCTTTAAATCATCCTACATCAAGGACAATAGAAGCTCGGTAGAATTTTATCCCGGTCCCGGATTGGAGGAAGGCCTAAAAATGTTGCAAAAGATTAAAGATACCTTCGACGTTCCTGTCATTTCCGATGTTCATCAAGCGTCCGAAGTTAATGCTGCAGCCGAGGTATTGGATGTGATTCAAATACCGGCTTATTTATGTATGCAAACCTCATTGGTTACAGCGGCTGCTAAAACGCAAAAAGCGATTAATGTGAAGCATGGCCAATTTCTGGCTCCCGAAAATATGATTAAACCGGTGCAAAAAATAGAACATTTCGGCAATAAAAACATCATGGTAACCGAACGGGGCTATGTTTTTGGGTACAACGATTTAATTGTGGATCCGCGTAGTTTTTACGAACTGCAACAAACCGGGTATCCCGTTGTTTTTGATATTACCCATTGTATTCGCAAGTACGGTATCCCCAGTTCCGATCCCAGCGGTGGAACACGTCAGTATCTTGGTCCCATTGCCCGTGCAGGTGTTGCTGCCGGTATCGATGGCATATTTATCGAGTCGCACCCTGATTGCACCAATGCCCTTTGCGATGCGGCTAGCCAATACCCATTGGATCAGTTAGAAGAATTTTTAAAACCGCTTATTGAAATTCATCATATAGAAAAACAAACCAGAAAATAATTTTGTTACCATAAAAAATATTATATCATGGAGTTATATCTTGATTCTGCCGACATTAATGAAATAGAAGAGGCATTTAAACTCGGTTTTATTGACGGCCTGACCACTACACCTACCTTTATGCACCGACATGGCATAACCGATATCGATGGAGCAATCCTTAAGCTGTCGAAAATGGTTCCCGTGCTGATGATTGAGGCACTGGGCGATACGGCTGAAGAAATCGTAGCCGAAGCAAAGCGTTTGTTGAGCCTGGGGCTGGACAAAAATAAAACTGTTTTTAAAATACCGGCTTCTTTAGTTGCGGCCAAAGCGTGTAAGATGCTTCGCGATGAGGGTATGATGGTAAATATCCATTTGGTATATAATATTCAACAGGCATATATGGCGATGGCTGCCGGTGCTACCTATGTGTGTGTATTAGTAGGACGCATGCAAGACCAGGGCTATGAGGCGCTAAAGCTGGTTGATGATTGTGTAAAGCTTGTGAATAAGTACAATTACGACACTAAGATTATGTTTTCGTCGGTGCGTTATCCTGAGCATATTAAAAATGCGATTGATTTGGGAGCCCAAAACATCACCATTCCATGGAAGATAATGAAGAACCTGAACAACAATAATTTCACAGAAATAGGTACACATGAATTTGTAAACCACACCCGCCAGATGACTATGGTAGTGGGCGAAGTAGTGGGTAGTAAAAATCCTATTATCGGTTTGGATGGTTTGGTTACAGATGCCAGCATCGAAATGACCCGATATGCCACAGGTGCCGTTTCTGTTGTAGATGCCGACGGCAAATTAAAAGGTATTTTTACAGACGGAGATCTACGCCGCCAAATGAATACGCATGGCAAAAAGTTATTGGGTATGAAAATGAGCGATTTTGATTTGAAGATGCCTATCCATGTCAACATCGATGATAAATTACATGTGGCCGTAGGTGTTTTTAAAGAGAAACAGGTGGATAACATTATCGCGGTAAGCGATGGTAAACCTGCCGGCATGTTGGATGTACAAGATTTGGTTAAGTTGGAGATTTTGTAAACGAATTACACGCTTCTGCTAATCCCTTGAGTGGATAGCTACATAAAACATTTATTGAAGGGGTGATTTTTTTGAAATCGCCCCTGTTACGTTTGATTTGTAAGCTGAAATATTACAATTTGAAGAAAATTATTTTTATTGCAGCAATTATTTGCGAGAGTGGGTTTTTATACGGTTTATAGGAACACATAATGACTATGATAAAGTTGACGCAAACAATATTTGAGCATCATGGAAATAAAACTAATTAAAACGGAAAAAGACTATAATCAAGCTTTATTAAAACTTGAAGAAATATTTGATACTACAGAAACAAAAAAGAAAACGATGAAGCGGATTTGATAGGTGTGTTAATTGAAAGATATGAAGAAAAACATTATCCTATCGGTCCTCCGGACCCAATTGAGGCGATAAAGTTTCGCATGGAGCAAATGGATATGAACAAAAGTGATTTAGCCAATATTTTAGGATATAAAAGCCGAGTCACAGAAATTCTTAGCAGGAAAAGGAAATTGACACTAAAGATGATTAGAAATCTTCATGAAAAGTTGAATATTCCTTATGAATCACTAATAGCAGATTATTAAGCAAGTACTTTGCAAATAAAGTCTGATATAATCATATAAAAATCTAAAAAAATAAAGTTATGCCGGGTACAGAAATATTTGGTAAAGAAGAAAAAGAGCAGGTAATGGAAGTCCTCGATAAAGGGGTTCTGTTCAGATACAACCACGATAAAGAGCGAAACGGTATTTGGAAAGCAAAGGATTTTGAAAAAGAATTTGCCGAATATCATGGTGCTAAACATTGCCATATGGTAGCCAGTGGAACAGCAGCCGATTGCCTTTCCTTAGCCGCCGTAGGGGTTGGAGCCGGCGATGAGGTGATTGTGCCGCCCTTTACCTTTATTGCTCCTATAGAGGCGGTAGTTAACTGTGGTGCGGTGCCCGTGTTCGCCGAAGTGGACGAAACGCTTTGTATGACAGCCGAGTCAATAGAAGCTGTAATCACGCCAAAAACTAAAGCCGTTTTATTGGTGCACATGGTTGGCGCTATGGCACAGATAGACGAAATTGTGGAAGTGTGCAAAAAACATAATATTATCCTTATCGAAGATGCTGCACAATCTTTAGGTGGTTCGTACAAAGGTAAGATGTTGGGCACTTTTGGTAAGATAGGCTGTTTTTCGTTCGATTTTTTTAAACTCGTTACAGCCGGCGAAGGAGGTGCTATCATTACCAATGACGACGACGTATACGAAACAGCACATACCTATTCCGACCACGGACATAGTCACCAGGGCGATAACCGTGGTGCCGAAGAACATGCTATTTTAGGCACCAACTATCGTATCAGCGAGTTACATGCAGCAGTTGGTTTGGCTCAGTTCCGTAAGCTCGATTATATGCTCGAAAGACTTAGAGCCAATAAAAAAGTGCTAAAAGATTATCTGAAAAAATTCCCACAGATAACATTTCGTCCACTACCGGATGAGGATGGAGATTCGGCTACCGTATTAAATTTCTTTTTGCCAACACAAAAGGAAGCGGAAAGCGTGGCAGCAGCGTTGGCAGCAGATGGGGTAGCATCGGCCTATTGGTATAATAACAATTACCACTTTATTAAAAACTGGGACCATTTAAAGGAGTGTAGAGTAGCAGCGCCTGTAGGCATGCAATTCCTGGATAAACCCCAGGATTACAAGACCTTGGAACTTCCTCAATCCTACGATATTATCGGACGTTTGGTTTCCATTAACATGAAAATCACCACATCTCCCGAAGAATTACAGACTATTTGTAAAACTTTCGATAAAGTGTTGGGTTAAATTAACTACTGCGGTTGGCTCAGTTGCACGAATACTATGCGTGCAACTCGGGCAACTCCCCGAAAAAACGGGGCAGGCTGTGAATAAATAAAACAAATCATCATGCTATACGATTTTAGAAGTTTTGTTAATCCCGGACGCTACGCTTTTGGTAAAGGTAGCTTTAACCATTTGGGCGAATTAATAAATAAACAAAAAAATGAAAACAACGATTGGGTTGTTTATATGATCGACACTTTTTTTAAGGATAAGGATGAGGTGATTAACCGTATCCCGACTAACGAAAAAGATTTGTTTATTTGGATTGATCCCAAGGACGAACCCAAAACTATTTTGGTTAATGAGTACCGCGATAAAATTCTGGCACATCAAAACACCTTGCCGGCCGTTGTTGTTGGTATGGGGGGTGGTACGGCCATGGACTATTCTAAGGCTACCGCCCTAATGGTGACCAACCCGGGCGATTCAAAAGATTATCAGGGCCTGGACTTGATCAAGAACGAAGGTATCTATAATATTTGTATCCCAACCATTGCCGGAACCGGTGCCGAGGTGTCGATGACTGCCGTTTTGAGCGGACCCGAAAAAAAACTGGGTATAAAGTGCGATTACACCATCCCCAACGAGGTTATTTTTGATCCGGAGCTTCTTGCCACCGTTTTGGACTCGGATAGATTTTATACCGGCATGGATTGCTTTATCCATAACGTAGAGTCGCTAAACGGAACGTGGATAAACGCTATGGGAAAAGCATTTGCGGAAAAATCGAACGAGCTATGTGAGGAGGTTTTTACCAATAAAATAAGCAACCGCTTAAAGGCCGACGAGCAAATGATGGTGGCTTCCATCATGGGCGGTAACAGTATCACTTATGCCCAGGTGGGCGTATGCCATGCTCTGTCGTATGGTTTGGCGGTGGTATTGGGAACCCACCATGGGGTAGGCAACTGCATTGTTTTTAATCAGCTGCAGGATTATTATCCTGATGGTTACAAAATGTTTAAAAAGATGCAGGCTTTACAAGGTGTTGAAATACCCAGTGGTATAACCGCCAACTGCACCGACGAACAATTGGATCAAATGGTAGAGGTGAGCTGGGCACTGGAACATATGTGGAACAATGTTTTTGGTCCGGATTGGAAAAATCACATCAACAAACCAACCATTAAGGATCTTTTTAAAAGGATGTAATACATAGACTGTTAGACAATGAGATAAGAGACAAACAGATAAGCTCTCATCTCTTATCTGATGGCTAAAAACATAAACGAATGAATATTATAGCAATCATTCCAAGCCGTTATAGCTCCAGTCGTCTTCCGGGCAAGCCATTGGCTATTATTGGCAATAAACCCATGGTACAATGGGTATACGAAAACTGTAAAAAAGGCCTAGATCATGTTTTTGTGGCTACCGACGATCAACGAATCATAGATGCTGTGGAAGAGTTTGGTGGTAAAGCTGTGATGACCAGCGAAAACCATAGTAGCGGAACAGATAGATGCGCAGAGGCTGCTGTTAATATCGAAAAGAAGTATGGCATTAAGGCCGATGTGGTCATCAATGTTCAAGGGGATGAGCCTTTTTTTGAATCGGCCCAGATTGACGATATTAAAGCTTGTTTCGACAACCCGGACACGCAAATAGCTACCCTGGTGCAAGAAGCAAAGGATTTGGATCAGGTATTGAGCCAAAGCGAAGTAAAGGTGGTGTTAAACAATTGGGGTGAGGGGGTTTACTTTAGCCGTTCGCCCATTCCCTTCTTGCATAACATTGCGCAAAAGGACTGGATGACGCACCATACCTTCTACCGACATTTGGGAATTTATGCCTACCGGACTGATATTCTTAAGGAGATTGTAAAACTCAATCGATCATCACTCGAAATAGCCGAATCACTTGAACAGTTACGCTGGATTGAAAACGGGTTTCCTGTAAGCTGCGTAATCACAGAACTAGACGAAACCATGTGCATCGATACCAAGGAGGATTTGAAAAAGGCCAATGAGATGGTTAAAGGAAAATAAAGCCGTTTGATCAATTTCTGCAGAAAAACAAATTGATGTGAATTGAGAAGTTTACAGACTAAAACGCGTAGAATTGCGCAGCAATTTGCAACTATAGGGTTATAACATTTTTTTTATGGTGAATATCCAAAGTCAATTTACAAATATTGGGGGGAAATTTATTACGCCAATTGATGAGCTTATGGCTAAACTCTCCAACATTAAAGCCTATATTTTTGATTGGGACGGAGTTTTTAATAATGGCTCCAAGGTGGGCAACCAGGGAAGTAATTTTGCCGAACCCGATGCCATGGGCATTAACATGCTTAAACTCGATTATTGGTTGCACCATGGTAAATTGCCCCATACTTTTATTGTTACAGGCGAGGAAAATAAAACAGCGCAGTTTTTGGCAGGTCGCGAACACATGAATGCCGCTTTTTACAAGTGTAAGTTTAAAATGCTGGCCTTAGATCGGATTTGTAAGGAAAATGATTTGAAACCCGATGAAATTGCTTTTATCTTCGATGATATACTGGATGTGGAATTGGCCCGCTCGGTTGGGGTCAGCTTTCAAATAAACCGTGTGGCAAACCCGCTTTTCAATCAATACCTCGTAGAGAACAAAATATGCGACTACCGCACGGGCAGCACAGGTGGTAATGGGGGGGTGCGCGAAGTGTGCGAACTCATCATCGGCCTTACGGGTAGCTTACCACAAGCCATAGAAACACGGATAGAATTTAAAGGGAATTACAGCAAATACTTATCCGACAGAAATAAAATTGAAACCGTTTGCGAGCCTGTAGAGTAGTAATAAAGCGAAAAAAATAAACGCTAAAAGCACTTCGGGGTATTGCATACAAGGATATCACCTGCCACCAAACCATCTACATTTTTTCCTAGTTAGACAGCTCAATAAATTGTGCTTATCTCGCACCTTATATTATAAGCGTTTATCCGGGTTGCTGATTAAAAAAACGGGGCTGTCTCAAAAGTCAAAAATATTTTGACGTAACTTACAAATTGCAAGTACCATGTAAATGACTCTTCTCTTTGCTCATGAGAACAAGGGGAAGTACGCCACCGGAGGCGGTGGGATGGGGATCGTGAGGCGACCTCACTTACAATCTGTAAGTTTAAATGTTATATAAAACACTTACGAGACAACCTCATACTTTTATTGAACAAGTTCCAATATCTTACCTACCGTTTTTTCAAGATCTATACCGAGTCCTTCTTTTTGGTGCACCAACTCCCCCTGTTGATTAAAAACGCTAATAATATTGGAATGGGAAAAATCTATTGGTGAAATTTTCTTATAATTTACCGCCAAAACTGCTGCAAATTCACGCGTATCGGCTTTGGAACCCCGAAGAAAAACCCACTGATCAGCATCCATTTTATTTTCTATGGCAAACTGCTTCAGTCGCTCCGGCGTATCCGTTTCAGGATCGATGCTGACCAATACTAATTTCACCATATTTTTATTCTTTTCAGGAATTTGTTTTTCTATTGCTCTCATGTCGGCAACCAGCCTGGGGCAAGCCGCTTTACAACTGGTATAAATCATTACCATAACCAAAACACTCCCCTTTAGCTCTTTTAGTTCTATTGCGTGATTGTCCTGGTTGGTCCAAACCGAAGGAAGATTATAGATAGATAAATCCGAAATTTCTTTTGCTTCCTGGGTATCAGCCTCAACGGGTTGCAGATCCATTTTACAAATCGCACAAGTGCCGGGTTTATCCGAGCTTACGTCACCTTCGCATTGCATGGGGCATTGGTAAGTTACATTTGATGTGGATTCTTTTTTATTAGAATGGCAGGAGCTGACAATGGCAAATGCAGCCAATAATAAAAGTAAAGAAGTTATTGTTTTTATCATGGTTTATTTTTTATTATTCAATAGCGTCTTTAGCACAGCGGAATCCTAAAGTTTTAATGGCATAATTAGCCTTCATACTTCCTCTGAAGGCATAACGCATAAATGCGGCATAATTCATCAAGTCGGAAGCCCCAACGGCTGCACTTCCACAGAAAAGATTACTGTCCTTATCCACATCTTTTCTTGATTCTCCGGAAATAAGCACAGCATTAAAGTCCATGGTCCACTCCCATACTAAACCATGCATATCATAAACACCCCAGTAGTTTTTAAAGGTAGAGCCAATTGGTTTATTAAAAGATTTTGGCGCCTCGTACCAGTCCAGTATTTTTTGATTATAACTCTTTTTGGATCTGGCATCGGCCGAAATCTCGTCGGCCATTGCTACGTACTCCCACTCATCAATTGTCGGTAATCTTTTCCCCTGATACTCACAATAATTTTTCGCTGCAAACCACGATACATTTGTTACAGGCGCATCATCGGAAAGTACTTTCCCATATGAAAGGTTGTCTTCCCAATCCCGCAAATAATTAGCATCTGCAAATAATCGTATCACCTTGCTTTTTTGCCATGTGGGATAAGCTTTAACAAATGCGAGGTATTCGGCATTGGTAACCGGATAAACATCTATTGAAAAATCATCTATAGTAACAGCCACTGAATCAACACCATATAAAGGAATATAGGTTCCTCCTTTAATTTTTACCATATCCTTCTGTGCCTGTGCTACATGAACTGTAATAACTGCAAAGAGTAGAAATACTATTTTACCGCTAAAACCCATCTTTATTGTTTTTTAATTACCGCTTCTTACCGCTTTTACCATTGCCGGTGTTACTTCCTTTTTGGAGTTACCCCAACTATTATAAACGTAGGTTAATACGTTGGCAATTTCTTCGTCTGATAGGTTTTGTGCCGTCATAACACTATTATACTTTTCACCGTTAACCGTTATTTCGCCCGATTTGCCATTTAAAACTATATCAATAGCACGTGTTACATCAGCATTTAAATAATCTGAATTTGCCAAGGGAGGAAATGCATGTGCAATACCCTGCCCCTCGCCCAGGTGACATGCAAAACAGGTTTGCATATAAATTTGCTTTCCAAATTCCATACGTTCAGCCATCGATTTAGCAGGGATTTCAGATTCCGGAATCTCGTTTGTTGAAGGCATTGTTTGAATACCTCCACCTTCGGGTAAATAAATATCATCCCGTTGTTCACCTGAGTACACCTTTTCATTTTCTTCACCTTCGACTTTTAGCATGCCTAAGGCACCTTTATTAAAAGCCCTGAATATGGAGTGATCCACCAAAATAAAACTACCGGGTACCTCTACTTTAAACTCCACAATGGCAGCTCCCCCGGCCGGAATTAAAGTTGTCTGCACGTTCTCGTTTATTAAATCTCCACCTTCTACGTGAACTTTATCAAATATTTCGCCTATCACATGAAAAGAAGATACCAGGTTTGGGCCTCCGTTACCTACATACAAGCGCACTGTTTCCCCTACATTAGCCGTTAGGGCATTATCGCCGGTAAGGGCTCCTACGCTTCCATTAAACACCACATAGTCAGCGTCCTCATCAACTGCCTTTTGCATATCAAACGGTTGGAGCCCGCGATCGCCATGCTTACCTTTGGTATAGAAATCGCCTTGCATAACGTAGTATTCCTTATCTACAGGCGACAGGCCTTCTTCCGGTTCTACCAATATTAGTCCGTACATTCCATTGGCAATATGCATACCCACAGGAGCGGTTGCACAATGGTAAACATACAGACCCGGATTTAACACCTTGAAGGAGAATACCTTTTCGTGTCCGGGAGCCACAAAAGAAGACTCCGCCCCACCCCCCGGACCAGTAACCGCATGCAAATCAATGTTATGCGGCAATTTATTGTCCGGATGATTTTTCAAGTGAAACTCTACCTCATCACCTATCTTGGTACGAATAAAGCTTCCGGGCACCGTTCCCCCAAAAGTCCAATAAACGTACTTTACACCATTCGTCAGTTCTCCTTCCTGCTCCAGGATTTCCATATCCACAATTAATTTTTTAGCTACCCTATCGGCCGTTGGCGGCGGCACATTGGGAGGCGAGGTCAAAATAGCTTTCATTTCTACATGTGCAGGAATATCCATGCTACTTGTAATTTTAGTTTTATCAATGCCATCCGTTTTACAAGATGAAATAATAATAAACGCAGCTACGATGTATAGTGCCGTTTTAGGGGTGATAAACTTTAGTTTTATGGCTTTCATGTAGATAATTTATTTGTAGATTTTTTACACTAATCAATTGTGATTTTACCATAAAAATACCTTTTTATCCTTATATAGCAAAAATACAGCCTCCTTTTTTTAATACTCAAATGACTAATGGTAAATTTTAAAATGAAAGTACTCGTATGGAAAGCACCTATTGCGCTTTGGAAGTAGCTTCAGTGACCGTAAGTATTGGAGAATTTGTTTTAATCCCAAATAATTTTAGGAATTTTTTCTACCTCCGGTAGTTACCAAGTTTCAGTAAAACCCAGCTCAAAAGTTTAACTTCAGCTAATTCGTGGGTAATCCCGCTAACGCGGAACAGGTTCAACACTACTCATGTCTTCAGCCATGTATGAATAGTTCAGGTTATAGAAGATATGGAATAAGCTTTTATATGCCATCTGGCATACTTAAATAAAAAAAGGCACCTACTATAAGTACCTTTTAATTTTTTAATTGTAGCCCCAACTGGACTCGAACCAGTATCTAGTGTTTAGGAAACACTTGTTCTATCCCTTGAACTATGGGGCCGCTTTATTATGCGGGTGCAAATATATAATTTTTACGCAAAGAAAGGAATCAAAAGCCAGGCATTTATTTACCCGATCATATTCATCCAACTTAAAAACAAGTTACCTATGGCCGATTGAGTCGGGGCTGAACAATAGTTAGCCCTCTAAAAAAAATTTATTATAAAAAGCAGATGGTCGCCTGTACTAACAAAAGATAAAAGCTGATGTGTTTTTCAGGCTATAGGATAATGTCAAAAAGTATTTGTAACTTGACTATAATAGTTAATCATCACTATAAAAAGGAATCCATGGAACCAAAAATTGCACAAAAAAGCCCTTTCGAGGTTGATCTTACCGAAGGAGTTACAGTTTATTGGTGCGCATGTGGTCGCAGCGCGACCCAACCTTTTTGCGACGGAACGCACCAAGGTTCAGAATTTACTCCGATTGAGTTTACCCCTATAAAAACCGGCAAGCATTATCTTTGTGGCTGTAAGCATACTATTAATCGACCTATGTGCGACGGAACACACCTTACCTTATAGTTAATTTTCATCCATTTATATTCTTCTTTTTTTAAGCGCTTATGTTTTCTGCTGCTGCAAAAAGCCCTCCAGGACGCTGCACAGACAACTACAAGTTTGAACCTTCAATTTACCCCTTACACAGGAGCGAATTGTACTTTTTTACTATACGCAAAAAAAGAAAAGTAAAGTGTGCCGGCTGCCGCAAAAACATCTACCCGCGAGTAAAACTACTTATAACAATTTATTGTTGGCCTGATTTATCCCAATTGTGGAGAACCTGTCCCGCCAAAGCGGGAGTCTCCCGTATTGCTAAGAGACTCCTTGCCTCCATTTTTTCGGCATTGGCGTTAGTTGCTTTGTAAGAAACTACAGTGCGCCTTTGGTGCTGGGCAGGGTATCATTAAATACGTCTTTTTTTATCGACATTTTTATAGCCCTGGCCAGCGCCTTAAATATACCTTCAATCTTATGGTGTTCGTTATCGCCACTGGCTTTGATGTGCAGATTACTCAAGGAGGCATCGGAGAAACTCTTAAAAAAGTGCATAAACATTTCGGTGGGCATATCGCCCACTTTCTCGCGCTTAAAATCTGCTTCCCATACCAACCAAGGCCTCCCACCAAAGTCTAGGGCCACCGTAATCAGGCAATCGTCCATAGGAAGGCAGTAACCATAACGTTCTATCCCCCGTTTGTCGCCCAGGGCCTGCTTAAAAGCCTGGCCGAGTGCCAATGCGGTGTCTTCGATGGTGTGGTGCTCGTCGATATGTAAATCGCCTTTAACTTTGATCTTCAGGTCGCAGCCCGAATGCTTCCCTATTTGATCCAGCATATGGTCGAAAAAGTGCAGACCGGTACTGATATCACACTTTCCGCTACCATCCAGATTTAGTTCAATGGCAATATCGGTTTCTGACGTAGTACGTTTCACTTTTGCGGTCCGCTCCTTTGCAAACAGAAAGGCACTAATCTCGTCCCAGTCGGTTGATATCAGTGCACATGTTTCGGTCAGCCCCTGTTTCTCCAATTCCCCTAACCCACTTTCGCCTTCAGCCATAAAAATAGCTTTGCAGCCCATATTTTTTGCCAGCTGAACATCTGTTAGCCTGTCGCCAATCACAAACGAATTGGGTAGGTCGTATTTTTTATCAAAATACTGGGTGAGCATGGCGGTGCCCGGTTTTCGTCCGGCCGAGTTATCCGAAGGGAAGGATGGGTCAATAAAAACATGGTCAAACACGATGCCTTCCCCCTCCAAGGTACGCAGCATCTTGTTATGTGCAGGCCAAAAAGTATCCTCCGGAAAAGAATCTGTTCCCAGACCGTCCTGATTGGTTACCATGGTCAGTTCAAAATCAAGCTTTTGACTTATGGCCGCCAGGTTGGTAATGGCCTTGGGATAAAACTCCAGTTTCTCCAGGCTATCAATCTGAAAATCTACTGGCGGCTCCACGATAATGGTGCCATCGCGGTCGATAAAAAGTACGCGTTGCATATGTTTAAGTTTTATTGTTGTACATTTTTGGGCTAAAGTCCCTAATTAAAGCGTTATTGTCCCCAGCATAAATGACGGCTTAATGGACTTATGCTTACTCGATTTTGTTACTAACTGCCAGCACTATAAATTTTATGCTAATCAAAGAACGTTAGCCCCCTTTAATACCTACCCATTTTTCTGTTAACAGCATCTATAAAATCTTGTTCTTGCATTTTATTACGAAAGCTTCTTTTAGGTATTATATAGGCAGCGATTTTGTCAACGAATAGGAAGTAGTAGTCCTTCGATTCTTGAATTTCTTTCAACCCCTCCCAACTAGTCAGCGTTTCACTTGATTCCGATATTTCCTTAAATCCATTTTCCTCCATTAAATACGTCTTCTCTCCCAGTATTGAACCACTACTGTCAGGTATCCTCTTGATCCTATACAAACTAATCTGATTAAAAATAAAAATAAGTAAGCTCCAAATAGCAAAGAAAATAACTGCTTCTGAAATTACTTTAAGTAAATCAAAAGGCTCTCCAATATTTAATAAAACAATCCAAATAATTACAAATACTGTGGCAATTAAAAAGTGTCTTCTAAGCCTTTTGCCATACATAACATGTTTATTAAATTCCAAAAAGTCATTTCTTGTGATTTCAGTTTTTATTTCCATTTTTTATATTGTAACAAACCAGGTTGCCTTATCATCTATCTTATCCATTATACCTATCCAGCCCATCAAAAAGCGCTTTATTTTCTTCTTCCGAACCAACAGTTATCCTTAAGCAGCCTTCGCATAAGCTCACCGATGAGCGATCACGTACAATTACGTTTTGCTCCACCAAAAAGTGATAAATATCCTTTGGGGCAGCTGTTTTAATCAGCAGATAATTGGCATCGCTGGGATATATCTTTTGCACAAACGGATAGCCGGTTAACTTTTCAGCCATTATTTCTCTTTGTTTCAACAACACTTCCACCCACTTATCCTTAGCATCCTCACTTTTTAATAGCTCAAGTGCTTTATCCTGGGTGAGCTGGTTGATATTGTAAGGGTATTTAATATGGTTAAAAACAGTAATAATTTCAGGCGAGGCAAATGCCATACCCAAACGAATACCTGCCATTCCCCAGGCTTTACTGAATGTTTGAAGGATAATAAGCTTTGGATAATTCAGAAGCTCATTCAGAAAACTTTTCTCGGGCACAAAATCGATGTAGGCCTCATCCAAAATAACGATGCCTTCGAATTTTTCAAGCAAGGTGATGATGTCCGCTCTCTTAAAACTGTTGCCTGTGGGGTTATTAGGCGAACAAATAAAAAGCAGCTTGGAGTTTTCGTCGGCTGCAGCCAACAGTCCGTTTACATCCAAGTTAAAATCTGCGTTAAGCTTTACTTTTCGAGTTTCAATATTATTGATATCGGCGGCTACCTGATACATTCCGTAGGTGGGATCGATGGTTAGCACATTATCGATACCGGGCTCGCAAAAAGCCCTAAAAGCCAAGTCGATAGCCTCATCGCTGCCATTGCCCAAAAAGATGCGGTCGGACGAAACTGCTTTTATCTCCGCTATCCTCTTTTTAAGCTTACGCTGATAGGGGTCGGGATAACGGTTGTAAGGCGCATTGAAAGGATTTTCATTGGCATCCAAAAATATCGCTTCTTCGCCTGAATACTCATCGCGCGCCGACGAATAAGGCTTTAGCGATTTTATATTGGGGCGGACTAATTGTTCTAATGTTTTCATAGTAAGGTATCAAGAAGAATTTCAGGCAGAGACCACAAAGATTTTTGCAAAGGTCATAAAAATCAGGAGGACTCTACAAAATAAGTTAAGCAGTGGATATACCAGATTGTTTTCAGAGATTTTTATTCATTAAAAATAGCCTTAAATTCAATGACCCGTGATTCGCATTGTTAAACATGCATGTACTACTAAATCCATTCATGCTTTCTGGTTTCAAATCCTAATTTGGGATGTTACTTCAACGACTCCAAGCGAATTGTAACCGCATTTTTATGTGCTTCCAATTGCTCTGCCGCTGCCATCTCCTCAATAATGGGGCCTATGTTTTTTATTCCGTCGGCAGTAATTTTCTGATAGCTTATTTTTTTCATGTAGCTGTCCAGGTTAACGCCGCTATATGCCTTGGCGTAGCCATGTGTGGGCAAAGTGTGGTTTGTACCTGATGCGTAGTCACCGGCACTTTCCGGTGTGTAGTTACCCAGAAATACTGATCCTGCATTAACAATACTGTCGGCTATTTCGTCGTGATCGCGCATGGAAATAATAAGATGCTCTGGAGCATAGGCATTGGTGATTTCTATCATTTCATCCGTATTTTTTAACAGGATGATACGGCTATTTTCCAATGCTTTCCGGGCTATCTCTTTTCGGGTGAGCAATGCAAGTTGTTTGTTTATCTCGTTTTGCACACGGGGTATCAGCATTTCACTGTCGGTTACCAGTATCACCTGACTATCGGTGCCGTGTTCGGCCTGGCTCAACAGGTCAGAAGCAACAAAAGCCGGATTAGCCGATTCATCGGCCAGCACCTGCACCTCCGAGGGGCCTGCAGGCATGTCTATAGCCACCTCTTTAAGGCTCACCAACTGCTTGGCTGCCGTAACATAACTGTTGCCCGGTCCAAATATCTTGTGCACTTTGGGTATACGCTCGGTTCCATAGGCCATGGCGCCTATGGCCTGCACACCACCCAACTTAAATATCTTTTTTAATCCCAGTAAGGAGGCTGTATACAAAATTACCGGATTAATTTTCCCCTCCTTATTGGGAGGGGTACACAGCACTATCTCTTTGCATCCGGCAATTAGGGCAGGTACGGCCAGCATCAATACCGTAGAAAAAAGTGGTGCCGTTCCTCCCGGAATGTACAGGCCTACTTTTTCTATGGCTACACTTTTCTGACGGCATAGCACACCCGGCATCGTTTCAACTCTTATTTCGGGGCTTAATTGTGCCTTGTGAAATTCCTCAATATTGCGCTTGGCCACACCAATAGCCTCCTTTAACTGAGATGAAACCTGAAGGCATGCTTCATCGGTTTCTTTGGTGGATACCATTAGCTGGTCAGATGCGTATCCATCGAATTTTGCCGAATAGGCTTTAGCCGCACTGTCACCTTTATTTTTAATATCGTTTAGTATATCCCTTACAGTATCGAAAAGATTACTCAAATCGTTCTCTGGCCTTTTTAATAATTCTTTCCAATCTTGCTTAGGCGGATATTCAAATACTTGCATGTGTAATTCTTAATAATAAACTTAATTTACCTCCGCGTTCGCAGTGAGGCAGTGGGTATACTACAAAATCATTTTTTCTATCGGGAAGGTTAAAATCCCCTGCGCCCCGTTTTCCTTGAGCTTGCCTATGATTTCCCAAAATCGTTTTTCAGATATCACTGAATGGATAGAACTCCATCCTTTTTCCGCCAACGGCAACACGGTGGGACTTTTCATGCCCGGCAATACTTTCACAATTTCGTTTACTTTATCGTTGGGTGCGTTTAAAAGAATATACTTATTGGAGTTGGCCGCCATTACCGCATCTATCCGGAATAGCAATTCCTGTAACAGTTCCTTTTTTTCTTCCGAAAGTCCCTCTGCGGCCACCAATAAGGCTTCGGAATGCATTACTACCTCCACCTCTTTCAGGCGGTTGGCCACCAAGGTACTTCCCGAACTAACGATATCGAAAATACCATCCGCCAATCCTATTCCGGGTGCAATCTCAACTGACCCTGCTATCTCGTGGATATCGGCATCAATATTATTTTCGTTAAAATACTTTTTAAGGATAACAGGGTACGAGGTAGCTACTTTTTTACCGTTAAAATATTCCAGACCAGGATAGGTGTCCGCTTTGGGAATAGCCAGGGAGATACGGCATTTACTAAAGCCCAGATGTTTGGCTATGTTCAGATCAAAGCCTTTTTCAAGCAATTCGTTTTCTCCAACAACACCAATATCGGCCACATTATCGGCAATGGTTTGTGGTATATCGTCATCGCGTAAAAACAGCACTTCCATCGGAAAATTTGGCGATTGCGCAATGAGCTTGCCGCTACCAATATTAAATTTTATTCCGGCTTCCTTTAAAAGTTTCATCGATTCGTCGTGCAAACGTCCTTTCTTCTGTAATGCAATTCTTAATTTATTCATATTGTTTATGTTTTTACTCGTTCAAAAAAAAAGAGGGCTTCCCATATATGGTAAGCCCTCCTATATTATTATACACAACAATGCGGACTACCTATCGTAGATAACAGAATGATGTCCGAAATGATGTATGAAATTTGTCATAGTTTTTATTGAATACATGCAAAAGTATATGGTTTTTTTTAAAATCCAAATTTTCTATCATTATTTTACTCCTTCACTCATCAATACGGCCTCCATCCACTGCGCCAACTCCATCGCACCATGAGCCCGGGCTATGGCATGTAGCTTTTTTAGGGTTAGCAATTCACTTTTAGCATAATAGGACATGTTATCGCCCAAATAGATTTGGGATGAACTATAAAAATTAAAATCCTGCATAACGGAATAGGTGGATTTCTCGAGATAGTCCACAGCCATTTTATTTAAGCCAGCTTTAAATAAAACCTCAATCCATGGCAGGTTGGTTTCCGGAGAATTGGTGTGGGATATAAGGCTGAGATCAACATATTTTTCCAGCAGATGTTGCGCCTTTTCCCTCTGCCCGTTTTGTAATAAACTCCTGGCCAGCTCTTGTACAGATTTCTGCAAACCCGATAAACGAATAGCATCGGTACAGGTTTGATCCCACCAACTTTTTACGGGTATACCCAGTTGCACCTTTTCGGTCAGCAGCCGATATAACTCTTCGGTATCCGGTTGCTCCATGTCCAATAACAGCCTACCCACTATCCCATACGGAAATACATATCTATTAAAGCCAATTATAGCCGAAGCGGGTGTGCCATTGCCAAAATAAATAGGACGACTGCTATAATTGCTAGCTATCATATCAATTAAGGCCACTTCTCCTTTCGTTAAATAGCTTTTATTTATGTTCAAAGTAGAGCCGGAAGCCTTGTTTAACTGTAACTGATTTGAGGGTATATAATCCAATTTACTTGTGCTGCTTAGAGCCAACCGGGTATTGGCTGCAGTATCGCCAACAAAACCTAAGGCATGGTCCAGCGTTATGGGGTTGGATGCGCTATTAACAACCGCTACATAATCTAAATCTCCTGTTTTATACCTATCTACAGGTATAGAAAATTGCAGGGGCTTTCTGCCTTTTTGTGCTACAGTTTGTTGAAAAATATACCAGTCGGCTGAGAGAAGACCTATATTTACCACACTTACATCCCGGCGTAAGCCCTCTACTTGTTGCAAATACCACAGCGGATAGGTATCGTTATCGCCATAGGTAAAAAGAATGGCATTGGGTGCACAGCTGTTTAGGTACGATGCAGCCAAATCACGGGCTAAAGTTCGGTCGTTCCTAGTATGATCGTTAAAATTATTTGCGAGCATAAGCCCCGGAAGCGCAAGCAAAACGGCTATCAGCGCAGCCCATTGAGTAAAGCGCGAAGGCGACAGTTGCTTTATTTTTTGCAGCAAAGCCCAAACCCCTATTCCAATAAATAGGGCATACGCATAAAAGCTCCCAACAAACACGTAATCTCTCTCGCGTGGTTCGTAGGGAGGTTGGTTTAAATAAAGGGTTATACCTACTCCCGTGAGCAGAAACAAGCCGCCCAAAAAAAGCAACACACTCCATTTTTTTCTTTGCACTAATAAAAGAATACCTATAAAACCAAATAGCAGGGGAAGCATAAAATAATGATTGCGGGCCCTGCTAGTCAATTCGTTGCTGTGTAAAAAATGTCGGCTTCCCAAAAATCGACTATCGATAAAAGGAAATCCGGTGGTGAAGTTACCGTTTAAAAAGTCGCCATGACCTTGGTAATGATTCTGGCGACCCGAGAAGTTCCACATAAAATATCGGAAGTACATATGGCCAATCTGGTACCTCAGCATAAATTCAACCTGGTGCATCAAGGTAGGTCTTTCACCATCTTGCAGGCCTGTCCAGTAACGGTAACCCTGGATATGCTGTGGCTTTGGGCTATACATCCGTTGTAAAAAGTTGAGATCCTCCTTCTTATATTTTATTTTTTGGCTTTGCGGATACGACTCATATTTGCCCTGATCATTTACTCGATAATTAAAATCCGGCTCTATCTGCGTATGCTCGGCCCCAAACCATTCGCCCCGTAGCAACGGACGCTGTCCGTATTGCTCGCGGTTTATAAACGATTCTAAGGAAAAAACATCGGTGGGACTATTCAGGTTGATGGCGGGATATGCATTGGCCCTGATAATAACCATTGCATACGACGATAAGCCCAACAAAAAAACAGATGAAGTCAGAAAAAGGAAATGCACCAGTTGGTTTCTTCTCCTGAAGAAATAGATTCCGGCCACCATTAAGCTTAGCAGCAAAGCTACAAAGCACAACAAACCGGAATGCAGCGGCATGTTTAGTACGTTAACAGCCCATAATTCCATTTTTTTTGCAAGAAACAGTCCATTTTCAACGACCAAAAAATGCACAATAAATAAAACAGCCAGTCCCATCGCCAGTCCTTGTACATGCTTGTGTTTTTTGTTTGGATAGAGATGGATATATACCCAATAAAAAATTACAGGAATGCATAATAAATTAAGCAGATGCACACCCACCGACAAGCCCATGCTAAAGGCTATTAACAGAAGCCAGCGATGCGCATGGGTATTGGGCAGCTCTGTTTCCCATTTTAAAACCGCCCAAAGCGTAAAGGCCGTAAAAAGCAGCGATAAGGCATACACCTCTGCCTCAACAGCCGAAAACCAAAAGGTATCGCTCACAGCAAAAGTAAGTGAGCCAACTAAAGCAGGCAGGATAAAGCTGTTATCGGGACTACGGGAAACTTGCTTATCCTTTATCTTATCAATAATGAGTAGCAGTGTAGAATATAAAAGCCAGATGGTAACAGCCGAAGCTATAGCCGATAACAGATTAATACAAAAAGCTACAGATGCAGCAGGAACAAAAGCCGAAAGAACCTTTGACAGCATAAGGTAAAAAGGGGCACCCGGCGCATGCCCAATCTCCAAGCCATTGGCACAGGCAATAAATTCACCGGAATCCCAAAAACTTACCGTGGGCGATAAAGTAATAAGATAAAGTACCCAACTGAATGCAAAAACAAAATACCCACCTGTTTGCCTTGCTGTAATCTTAGCCAAAATATATGGTTTCATAAAAAAAATGACGTCTTGAGGCACAATTATACCTAAAATAAGTGTAAGCAGATTAATTTTTTGCTGCTTTTACCCTTATGTGAAAATAATTTTTTCCCTTTTCACCATCAGCCATAAAACACTTAATACAAAGGGCTACAAAGGAATAGGCACCACAATGGAGGAGTAGTAATATAGCATATAGTAGGAATGATTTAAAAAAGTGAAGAATAATTTTGCACGAATCAAAAAAAGGCCTACTTTTGCATCGCTTTCAAAAAGAAAGATACGAGGATTGTCCCATGGTGTAATTGGCAACACGTCTGGTTTTGGTCCAGAAGAGTCTAGGTTCGAGCCCTAGTGGGACAACAAAAAAGCTTGAAACAGTACTGTTTCAAGCTTTTTTTATGCAAGAAAATCGCGATCTGGATCTTAGGAATGCATGGTTGCTATTTGTTCTGCAACCACCCAACTTACCTGTTACGCAATTACAGTCAGCGGATTTCCACTTTGATTTTACCACACCTTATTTTATCGCTTAATAACAATTACAGAATTGCCTATCTGCTTTTATTTTTACAATTTTGCATCTTATTTCACACAGAATTAAATGCTTATCATGGCAGATATATTAAATTTAGAGGAATTGCATTTTTTAGGAATCAAGGTGGTGTATAAAGATTTGGTGGATAAGGGCTATGAAGTTCTTAACGTACGCAAGGAGCTAGATATTAATCCGCAAATACTGGCCAAAAAAGATGGCATTTTTCAGATGATTGTGGTTAAAACCGCTTACTACCCTGATATGGGCATCGTACTACCCGAAACGATACAGCAGGTAAGAAAATTGGCCGCAAAGCACGATGCCACCTGTTGGTATGCAAGTGTGGGCATCGCCAATGCCAATGGAGAAAATGATGAAGAAATGTCGAAGCCGGTTTCCGGCGGGGAGTTTTACATCAACTATAAAGGCCTTATACCTTTCCCTCTTACTAAAAAATAGTTGTAAAAAGTATATGAACCAATCTATTATTAGTTTCCTGTCTTTTATAAAAAAAAACAGGATAATTATTTACGTTTTACTGGGAACTGCCCTTATGCTGCAAATATGCAGCAAGGGAGCGCAGCAAGCCATTCGTTCACCCGAGCCGCAGTATAAAGAGATAACGCAGCCGGCACCCCAGGATGAGTTATTGCCCCATGAAAACAGTGAGACGGAAAAACCACCCGGGCCTGCGAACAATTTGAACAGCCTGCTAATAATGACGGCGATCCTGCTTGCTTTATTTGTTGCCCGACGCTATGGATGGCTGGACAAAATGCTTCCTAAAGTGGTTATATTTAAAGTAAACCATTACAAAAACAAAACAACCGGCCACCTGATACTAAGGGTGTTTTTGATAAACAGAACCAGCACTTCCATTACGTTTAACAATCCAACACTTTGTTTTTTTAAAGGAAATAAAAAACGGGCCTTCATTATTAAAAACATTGGCGGACAAAATTATTTCCCTATAACCCTTACCCCGGGTACAGGTCATAAATTTAATATAGATGCGCAAAAGTTCTACGATAATGTTGAAGGGCTTACTAAATATAAAACATTACGAATGGAAATAAACAGTACCACAGGCACAACATATAAAAGCATAAAATGGCCTAGTTGGTTGACATTTAAAAGAATAGGATGAGCAGTTTTATAAAAGCACAGTGGAATAAATATAAGGCACGAAAAACAAAGGCAGGAATCATCATTGATTTTATGTTGCTGGCTTTGTTTATTGCCATGATAAATCCATCTACCCGGAAAACTATCAGTTCATTCGTTATCCGCTATACCATGCTTTCGCCCACGGAAAGTGACGAAGGAATCCGATTAACGAAGGAAGATTACCAGTGGAGATACTTGAATAGCGAAGGACAAATCAAAAAGTTTTCTGACTTAAAGGGCAAGGTGGTTTTTTTAAACTTATGGGCTACCTGGTGCGGTCCGTGTATAGCTGAATTTCCTGCGATAAATGAGCTATACAAAGAATACGGTGAAGAAGTTGAGTTTGTATTGCTGAGCAACGAGGATTTATCTGTAGTACAAAAGTTTTTGGCAAAAAAAGATTATGCAGTACCCTCCTATCATTATTTAGACGAATTGCCACAGCTATTGTACTCACAAAGCATACCCGCCACCTATATTATTTCGAAGAATGGTGAGTTGGTAGTTCAGAAAATAGGAGCGGCGAAATGGAACAGTGCATCTTTTAAGGAACTGCTGCATAAATTAATAGAAGAATAGTGAAGATAGGAAATTTAGAGTTAAGGGAGGCTCCCCTGTTATTGGCACCAATGGAAGACGTTACCGATCCATCGTTTAGGCTGTTGTGTAAAAAATATGGTGCCGATTTAATGTATACCGAATTTGTTTCGGCGGATGCCTTGGTGCGCAGCGTACAAAGCACCCAACGCAAACTAACTATTTTTGACGAGGAGCGTCCTGTAGGCATCCAGCTCTACGGAAAAGATGTGGAGGCCATGGTAGAAGCCGCCAAAATAGCCGAACAAAACGGCCCCGAACTCATTGACATCAATTTTGGTTGCCCGGTAAAAAAAATAGCCAATAAAGGTGCGGGCTCCGGCATGTTACGAGATATACCTAAAATGTTGGAGATGACGCGTAAAATTGTGCAGGCCGTAAAACTGCCTGTTACGGTTAAAACTCGTTTAGGCTGGGACGAAGAATCTAAAATAATTGTTGAACTGGCAGAACAGCTTCAGGACACAGGAATACAGGCACTTACCATTCACGGAAGAACACGTGCACAAATGTATACGGGAGAGGCCGACTGGACTTTAATCGGTGAGGTAAAAAATAATCCCAGAATACATATCCCCATCATAGGTAACGGTGATTTAACGAGTCCGCAAAAGGCCAAATTATACTTAAACAGATATGGTGTTGATGCGCTTATGATTGGGCGTCCCTCCATTGGCCGCCCGTGGATATTTAAGGAGGTGCGCCATTATTTAGATACCGGTAAAATACTGGACCCTCCAATGATACCGGAGCATGTAAAAATGATTGCGGAGCAATTGGATAAAAACATAGAATGGCTGGGCGAGAGACGCGGCATTTTACATATGCGACGTCACCTGGCAGTTACTTTTAAGGGCTTGCACGATTTTAGAAACCTGAAAATTAAAATGCTTCGGGCTGCTACTGCAGACGAAGTTCACGCCTGCCTAAATGAAATCAAAGATAGATATGCGGATGGCGTTTCGTTGGTTGAACCATAAATAGTGGCATTGAGCATTATTATTAAATACCACCACACACCTGTTGGCGAACTGATTATCGGTTCGCACCTTAACCAATTGTGCCTGTGCGATTGGCGTTACCGTACGATGCGGGCTAAAATTGACAAGCGAATTCAAACTGCGCTAGGCTGTACTTATGCAACGGGTGATTCCGCCGTAATACATAACACAGTGCTACAACTCGAGCAATACTTTGCCAGGCAACGAAAACAATTTGAGCTCCCTTTGCATTTTGTGGGTACCGATTTTCAGCAAAAAGTGTGGCACCAGCTCATCAAAATACCCTACGGCCATACTTGCAGCTACCTTGACCTATCACGTACTTTAGGCAAGGAAAAAGCCATCCGTGCAGTAGCTGCCGCCAATGGCGCCAACGCCCTGTCTATTATTGTTCCCTGCCACAGGGTTATTGGCAGCAAGGGTAAAATGGTTGGATATGCCGGAGGGCTGTTTGCAAAAAGAAAACTTCTTTTACTCGAAAACAGCCTTAATATCCCAACACAGTTAAGCTTTTGCTGATATGCTGTTTCGAGCCCATATTACCACTTGCCTGACTAATAAGCACAGGTGCTTAAATACCAACCGTTATTAATAGTTAAGTCTCCTCCTCGTTGGAGCTATCCGCTTCGTCAAAATTAATGGTTGGATATAAAAAATCATTATACGGGAAACGAGCTGTATGTATTTTCCTAACCTCGCTGTATATCAACTCCTTAAAATCATTGAGGTTCTCTTTGCTCTTGGCAGATATAAACACAGATTCTACATCTTTAGCCATCCAGCTTTTTTTCAGGTCTTGCAGCGAGTAATTTTCCTGAACCATAGGGCTTAAATCGTCGCTGTCCTTTGGAGAATAAGAAAATGCATCAATTTTATTAAATACCATCAGCATTTTCTTTTCCGTTTTATCCAGTTCGCGCAAGGTTTCATTCACAATCTGAATCTGCTGTTCGAAGCCACCATGCGAAATATCCACCACGTGCACCAAAATATCTGCCTCGCGCACCTCATCTAAGGTAGATTTAAAGGAATCGACTAAATGGTGTGGAAGCTTACGGATAAAACCAACGGTATCTGCCATCAAAAATGGCAGATTGCCTATTACCACCTTTCGTACCGTGGTATCAAGCGTGGCAAAAAGCTTATTTTCGGTTAGCACCGATGATTTACTCAAGGTGTTCATCAGGGTAGATTTACCCACATTGGTATAACCTACCAGCGCTACCCTTACCATCTTACCCCTATTTTGTCGCTGTGTTGATTTCTGCTTATCTATTTTTTTTAGATCTGTTTTCAGCTTTGCAATCTTGTCACGGATAATCCTACGATCTGTTTCAATTTCCGTTTCGCCCGGTCCCCGCATACCAATACCACCCCGTTGTCGTTCCAGGTGCGTCCACATGCGGGTTAAACGAGGCAACAGATATTGGTATTGTGCCAGCTCTACCTGAGTTTTTGCAGCAGCCGTTTTGGCATTCTGGGCAAAAATATCCAGAATCAGATTGGTTCTGTCCAGTATTCTTACTTTTAATATTCCTTCGAGGTTTCGCAACTGAGAAGGGCTCAGCTCATCGTCGAAGATGACACAATTGGCTTCGTAAACTTTTACCCCTTCCAGCACCTCTTCCAGTTTTCCCTTGCCAACAAATGTTTTATTGTCGGCTATGGGCAGGCTTTGGGTATATCTTTTTACCGGCACAGCACCGGCTGTTTCGGCTAAAAAAGCCAATTCGTCCAAATATTCGTTTAGCAATGCATCGCTAATTCCCGGGGTTCGCAAACCCACCAATATCACCTTCTCTAACTCTTTATTTGTAAATATATGGTCTGTCATTCAGTTAATTTAAAAAAACTCCCAAAGATATGTAATTTTTATATACTAAATCTATTTTTGGTTTGCACAGGGACAGTGCTAAAAAATTTACATAAAAAAAAGAGGCATCACAGATGCCTCTTTTTTTCTTATTTTAACAATAATATTTTTTGCTATTGCAGTACAAAGTTAATAGGCACGGTATAAGATACTTTTACCGCCTTACCCCGCTGTTTTCCGGGTTTCCACTTTGGCATGGACTGAACCACACGTATGGCTTCTTTGTCTAAGTTAGGGTCAACCCCTCTCGCTACTTTTACCTGTGTTACACCGCCGTCGGTGCCCACAACAAACTGTACGTAAACGCGACCTTGAATACCATTTTCCTGTGCAATTACCGGATACTTAACCGATTGGGCAATGTATTTTCTCAGTTCGGTGTCACCACCCGGAAATTCAGGCATTTCTTCCACAATAAAAAACACGGGTGCATCATCCGTCTCTTCTTCTTCTAAGGAAAGATCAAATTCAATTTCTGTATCTTCATCGATTTCTGTATCCTCGATATCCAACTCCTCATCAAGCTCCACATCATCATCCACAATGTTTAACACATCGATTACCTTTGGTGGCGGTGGTGGTGGTGGTGGTTTAACCTCTTCCTGCCGGGTAATGGGTACAATTTCCTCCTCAGCTTCAACGTCGTCAATCATGTCGAACGTGCTGGCGTCAACATCCGTGGTTGACCATTCGAATGCAATTAACACAATAGCTAAGACCACTACCAAACCAATCTGCATGAAAACGCTTTTTTTGTTTTCTAGATCCGCTTTTGGTGACTTTTTTACTTCCATAATAAAATTAGTTTTTGATGTCTAAAGATAACCATTTTTGCAAGGTTAATCAATTATTTTCAATTTTTAATGCCAAGGTTATTTTTTTGAGTGCATAAAAATAGAACTTTATTATAAAACCAAAGCTATTAAACTCATTTATTTTAAAAATAAAGTTGAGACATCGTGGGTTAAGCCCAGCTTTATTCCTGATTCTGAGAGTTTATATGTAGTTCCGCTTCTTTCAAGTACAGAAGTGCACAAGGCATTTTGCCTTAAACACCTTTACCTAACTCGCACACCAACAGCAATATAGGCCAGTAAACCACTCCGTGCATTTATCGATGTTGCTTTATACGGCATGGCCTGGTGTATAACGGTGTTGTAAATTGTAATTTACATCATACACCACCTACACTTCGCTTCGCCTTCCTGCCCAATAATAAAGTGCCACCGCCAGCATAAAGTAAATCAAGGCCTGCGCGCCCAGGAAGTAAAAAGCGTCGCCAACATGATGTAATTCGGCACCCATGGTACGCACCCTTAACCATGCCGGAACCATAGTGGTAGATGGGAAAAGATGTGCGGCTCCGTACAGCCATTGTGGAATGGCTGCGACCGGCCAAGACAGACCGGACAAAAACAATACGATGGGCGAAAGGAAAACGACAAACAAAATGGAATGCTCGCGCCGCGAAAAGAATGTTGATAATGCCATACCCAGAAAAATCACGGCCAGCAGAAAAGGAATGATCAATGCGAGAGCCGGCAATAATGCTGCTTTGTTGGGCAAGTTAAACCAGTGGTAAACCCACAATTGCGTTATAATAATGTTGATCAGGTAAATCACAAAATAAGCTCCGGCCTTACCAAGGACTACAGGAATAACGCCGCCTCTATTCAATGCCTGGGGCACCGCAAACCTAAAACGGCCACGTTCTTTATCCGTGCCACCCAACAAACCAATTCCAATCAGGAGCGTCTGTTGTAGTATTACTATTATTAATCCCGGAATCACAAAACTGTTATACCCGCCAGCTGGATTAAACAACATCACAGTATTCAGCGCTACCGGATCACGCCGTTTAAGTGCCTGCTCCGCTGTTGCGCCTTGTGCCATCAGGCGGCGCACCTCTACACCACCCGAAAAAGTGCCGACAGACTGCATGGCTCCTGTTAGCGTTTGTTTATAGACCAGGAAATAGCCCGCATCGCTATAAATACTCACTGAGGCCTGCTGTCCTCTCATCACCTTCTTCTCAAAGCCGGCCGGAATCATAATAACACCCCCCACTTCGTCTTCAAAGAAAAGTTGTTCGGCCTCTGATAGCGAACCCACCTTATGCGTAACATTTAATTCTTCGGTGGCATGTACCATGCGTGTCAATAGGCGACTGGAAGCTGTTTCATCCAAATCGACCATAGCCACGGATATGTTGCGCAAGACCTCATTTTTATAGGCAATGCCATAAATAACCGGGTAAATAATCAGTGCCAGAATAAGTATTAACAGGGCACCCGTATCTTTAAAAATGGCCAGTAGTTCCTCCTTAAAAAACCGGGAACTTAATCTTAAACCGGTGGTTATATGTTTGAACATTGCATACAATTTAATTGCCTGCCGCTAATCGGCAGAAAGTTAATAGCGGTGTTGAAAGCGCGCATCAGAAAGAACCCCCTTTAAGCGCGGAATAAAGAATAATCCAGCCAGCACAAAGAGCAGCAAAGAAGCCATTGGCCAAATGGTTTGCTCCAAGGGCTCACCCCGCATACCCTGACCCATAAACACCTCCATCCAATGGTAAAAGGGAAAAAGATGAGCCAGTATTCGGGCGAATAAAGGCATGCCGAAAACAGGATATGCCAAGCCCGAAAAGGTCAGAGCCATCATAGAATACGCACTGCCCAGCGAGAGCGACAGGCGGGTATTGGCCGTTAATGCCAATAACATAACCGCCACCATTTGATAAGCCAGAATCATCAGAAATTGCGACAACATAATCGCCCCCCAATAGCCCCGTAAGGGAAACCCAAGGTGCTGCGTCATTATAAAGTGCATCCCGGCCACATTTATCAGCATAAAAAAGATATAGGGCAGAAGTTTAGCAGCCAAAGCCACCATAATACTATGATCCGCCAACTTTAACCACTGAGGCGAAGTACCTTTACGGATTTCAATACCAATGGCGTAAATAGCACCCAAAAGCGTGAATAAAACAACCAACATAGGCATCAGTGCTGTTACCAAAAAATAAGAATAATTGGTATAAGGATTAAACAATACATGGCTATCCATATTTACCGCATGCACTTGCCCCATTGCTTGCTCAAGAGGCAGGCCTTGTTTCATGGCTACCTGCAACTTAACTCCCGTTGAGTAAGTAGTCAGCACCCTGTAGATCGCGCTTTTCAGTAGTCCGCCCACTAAAACATTGGTATTGTTGATGTACAGTTGCACAGCTGCCCCCTCCCCTTTAAGAACCGACTTTTCAAATTCAGAAGGGATATATATTATTGCTTCGGCACGACCACTCAGCACGGCTTCTTTTCCCTCTTCCAAAGAAGTCAGGCGATCCGCCACATGAGCCATACGGGTGGCATCCACCATGCGGGTAAGCTGCCGCGACATAGTGCTAAAATCTTTATCAACCACTGCTATATGCAAATCATTTGGCACACCGGCATAAAAAACATTTATCAGTAATAAAAACGATAGCATGGGCCCTATCAGCGTGAGAAATATACTGGCCTTACTGCCTGTTATCCTACCGATTTCACGGATTAAAACCCGCATAAAACCATTATTATTTAGGTTTTTTAATTTAGAATTTGACATATACCAACAGGCTTATTTTGTAGTCGCAACTACCTTATCCCAGTCAACCAATGCACTCATACCCGATCGTAATCCCTCTGCAGGCTTTAGGGGACGGGCATGCACTTCAAAAGTCTTCATATCAAAATCACCTGATGTTTTGGTTGCATTCCAGGTGGCAAAATCGCCCAAAGCATGGATGTATGTCACCTCAAGCTCTACACGCTTCATGCCTAAAGCAGGGAAGCGGGCCGTCAAATGGTCACCTTTACGAATAGCTGCCAGCAAGTCTTCGCGCAGATGGAACACTACCCAAACATCATCCAAATCGACCAGCGTAACCACCGGGAAACCAGCAGGCGTCAGCTCGCCTTGCTCCGACATCACATTAGCTACTTCGCCCGAAATGGAAGCATAAGCACGCGTTTCATTCACAAAGGCATTCACCTCGGCAATTACGGCATCCGCTTTTTTCACTAATGCCAAAGCGGCATCCTTATCTTCACTTCTGGCACCACCTTTGGCTTTATTCCAGATAGCCCTGGCAGCTGCTGCTGTTTCCCGTGCAATAGACAGCTGCATCTCCATTTCATCCCGCTTATGGGCAGCAACCACTCCGCTCTGGTACAAGTTTTCGATACGCTGATGACTCTTTTCGGCAAATTCTAATGCTGCTGCCGCTTTCATATAGGTATTGTAGGCTGCCTGAACATCTTCTTTCCGGGCGCCTGCCATAGCCTTAAACTGCTGTGCTTCAGCGGCCATACGAGCAGCCTCTGCCTGTCCTAACCTGGCTTCAACTTCGGGACTCTCAATGGCAAATAAAAAGTCGCCCTTATTCACCTGCATACCCCTATATACGGCCAAGGTGTCTATACGCCCCGTTACTTTTGAGGAAACCTTAACCTGCCGGGCTTCAACCTGCCCTTGCACCTCAAGAGGAACCGGCCGTGCCAGCAGCCAGGTAGTATAAATCAGAAATATCAACAAGCCACTCACAATGACCCCAACTATTAGATTTTTATTCTTCTTCATGTGTTTCTATTTTATCACATCAACTTGTAATGCTTTTGAATAAACTATTTATAATCTACTGTCCATTTTTAGCCAGATAATTGGGAAAATATTCCGGTATGCCGGCCAGCTCAAGCAAACGTGCCAGAGCCACATCGTACTGATACATGGCTTCCAGCTTTTCGATGCGCACTTTAGCTGCTGCCAGTGAGGCATCCGTCACTTCCGTACTGGTGGCCATACCTTCGTTGAAAGCCTTTTTACGCACCCGGTAATATTCATCGGCAAAAGCTTCCGCTGTGACCAGCTCATGCAGCTGCTCTAAAATCATCTGAATCTCCTGATGGTACTTTTCTATGCCCATACCCAAATCGCGCACCGCTTTGGATCGTACCTGCCCTACCTGCTCTTCTACAAAACGGGCCGACTGGTACTTGTGACGGGCCGATGTGCCGCCAAATATTTTCCAGCTGAGGGTAATACCCGCCATGTAATCGGATATATTGGGCGACAAATCTACATTGGCTATATTGTAGCTACCAAACGCCGCCACGGTGGGCAGCATTCCGGAACGTTCGGCACGCGTTGCCTGATGGGCCAGATTCTTCTTGGCAGCAACTTGCTGCAACAAAGGATTCGAGGCCTGCGCCTGCAACTTAAAAAACGTGGCCGACTCAATGCTGTGGTTATAAAACAAGGAGGTAAGGGGTTGATAGCTTAGTTCGGGACTTTGGGCCATGCTGTTGGCCAGGGCTTCATTAATAACGCGCCTGTCACGCACAGACTTTTTATATTCACGGTCGGCCTGCGCATGATAAACCTGGGCGTGCAAGAACTCTGCTTTGGGCAGCATACCTTCTTTATACAGTTTTTCAGCATCGGATAGATGTGCTTCCATGGCGGATAAAACTTCGCTACGAACCTGCTCTGCCTCCAACGCCAACGCGAGGCCAAAGTAGCGCTCCACAAGTTCGGACATTAACTCACCTGTTTTTTGACGTTCCACCTCGGCAGCCTCATTTATTTTAATCTTTGCGGCTGCATTGGCTGCCTTGATTTTTCCACCGGTAAAAAGTGGCCAGGTAACACCGGCACTCATCATTCCAAATTGCGATTTCTGAATCAACTTGTCCCATTCTGCATTTTCTACTTTTACCAATCCGTCGGCCAATTGTTGCCGCACAATTTGGGTAGAAACATTATCGGGTAGCACGGGCATGGCACCCGATGTAGCAGGGTCCGGATTGGGGACGCCGCTAAACACGCCGTATTGCGACATGGCTCCATACAAGGGCGTAATGGCATCCCTAACCCCATGCATGTCGATGGTAATATCATCAGATAACTTGACGTAGTTTAGGCTAAGAGTCAATTGCGGCAACCGTAAGCTTCGTACTGCTTTCCATTCCGATTCTGCCTGTCGTTTTTGCCAAACGGCCTGCTGAAGCACTTCATTGTTATTTAAAGTGGCTTCCAAAGCTGCATCAAAAGTTATACGTACAACTTCATCTTGTGCTCTAAGTATGATTCCGCATAAAAAAAGTACTGCTAATAAAAGTCCTCTGCTCATATTTATATACGCTATTTTAATTAATCCTATTTGTCAAATACCTGTCTGCTGCCGCATACATAAGTCGCCTTTACAATCAACTATTTCACCATTTAATCTATTTTCCATTTTAAGAAGTCGCCCTCATACTGTGCTTTATCATTTATCCGTTTTTATTAACAACTTAATAATCACCTGTCCATTTAAAAGCAATGTATGCTAAAGGCTTGCCCCCTTCAAAGCACCCATGCATAAACTCACCACCCTTTCCTTATCAGTCTCGGATAATACTTGCGTACAAAACAATGCTTTGAAACGCACATTGATAAATTGAACGGGATAAATCACCGTCATCAAATAAATCTCCTCCTCTGTATATGTCGGAGCAATTTCACGGGTTTCCTTACCTATATGTAAAAGTTGACGGCAAAGGCTATGGATACGTTGATGCTGATCAATGGAAATAGAAAACCGATAATCATTGATTAAAGTATAAATAAACCGCATGTGATGCGGCTGATGTAAAGCCAGTTCAAAAAAGTAATTCACCAGTAAGGTAATCAGCTGCAGAATAGTACTGCATTTCGGCATCATAGCTTCTAACTGTCCGGCAATATTTTTAATTTTATCATCGAGCAAATCACTCACCAAAGCGTACTTGCTGTCATAAAACCGATAAAGATATCCAACTGCCACGCCAGCCTGGTGGGCAATGGCCGAAATGGATGCACCGCCATAGCCCTTTTGTACAACCAACTCAATGCTTGCCTCCTTTATTCTCAACAGCTTACTTTCGTCAACAACTTTTGCCATAATTTTAATACGTATTTACCGCAACAAATCAATAATGAATGAGCATTCACTCATTATTTTGCAAATATACTATTTGAACTAATTAGTCATATAGTATTAACATACTTTAACCGAAATTATTTATTGCGCTATTTTTAGGAGAAAAAGCATACCCCATCAATTGCTTGATTTTTCACCGGAATGTATTTTTTATCGAAAAAAATTGAGGTTCTATTAGGATTGAATATTAAAAGCGCTATATTTGCATCGCTTTAAAAAAATGGGAATTGATTTCCCTATAAAGATCGGGACTGGCAACGTAGTTATTCTCGGTTAGCGCATTCAAATTATGGGGGATTAGCTCAGTTGGCTAGAGCGCTTGACTGGCAGTCAAGAGGTCACCAGTTCGACTCTGGTATTCTCCACATTAATAAAAAAAGCCTTACACTTTGTAGTTGTAAGGCTTTTTTTATTAGCTACTTGCGAATCCTGCAAGGATCAAAACGGATCAAAACTCTATATCATACAATCCCTCTGCATCCTTCTCAAATGCCTCCACACTCGTGTCGGTCATTGGGTGACTTCTTAAACGTTCGAGAATTTCGTAGCTAACTGTAGCGGAATGACTTCCCACAAGACTCACCCGGTGCACCTGGTCAACGGTTTTAAAACTGGCGGCCAACACTTTTGAATTGAGTCCGTACTGCTTTATGCTTTGTGCAATATAGCCTACCACTTCTATCCCGTGCGACGAGATATTATCCAGTCGGTTTACGTAAGGCGCTACCCAATCTGCTCCGGCACGTGCCGCTACCAAGGCCTGTTGTTGGGTAAATATTGCAGTAGCGGTTACATTTATGCCACTGTCTTTAATCATTCTAATGGCCTTAAATCCCTCTTCGGTAACCGGAATTTTAGCAAAGAAATTATCGCCTAATCCATATTTCTTTTTATACGCTTTTGCTTCGCGCAGCATATCCACAGCTTTACTGCTTATCATTTGCACATGCAACATTTTATCACCAACCAGTTCAACCAGTTGAGGCAATATTTCAGACATGGGCTTGTTTTCGGCTGCGATGATGGTTGGGTTAGTAGTAATTCCTTCGAGAGGAAAATAATAAAATAACTTTTTGAGTTCTTCGATATTCGCGGTATCCGCTAAATAAATCATAGGAATGTGATTAAGATGAAAAATGTATCACTAAAAGTGATTTTTAGTTCTGTACAAAATATATTTTGTATTACAGAGGAATGGCAAAAGTATAAATACTAAATTTGAGTAGCAACAAAGTTAACCATTCTTAACCCGCCTATGCAGCGCTGCACCCGCAGAAAAATCTTACAGAGCGGTTTTTGGTCAATCTATTGCAACTTTACTCATCTCCTTTATTACCCCCCTAACTCCATAAAGGCACATCACAGGGGTATGTTTGTTTACCTTTGAGGCAGTTAGCGGGCGTAACAAAGAAAACAGGTGGGTAGTGGCTTTAAAAGAAATTTTCCCCGGCTTCCAAGGAATACTTCTTATTTTATTTATCCACTATTTATAATTCATTGCATTTGCATTTGCCAGCAAATATTCTTCGGCTTCGATGCTCCACAAACCCTTGTTCTTATCGCAAATATCGGCCAACCTATTATAAACCTGGTTATTTTTTCCGATGGTTCTAAATGCTGTAATAGGCGTCAAGGGCATTTCCACATGAGTATAAATGAGCTTTTTACCACCAGGGAGGTTGGGCAAGTCCAAGGTAGCATCAATCACGGCATTCATACCACCAATGTGGGTAATCAATCCTGCCGGATCCAATCCTTTCGACATAATTTCCAGTGCTTCTTTCATATCGTCGGTGTTACCACCGCTGGTGCCCACCACATGGGTAGTGGCATAATGTACGTTATAAAAATTCATTCTGGCTGTAAAGTCCGGCTCCGAGGGGCCTGCAAAAAAGTTGAGACAGCCATCAAAGCCCAGAATGGCATCGGCCTGTTCTACCACGGCTGCAACGGGGGCAAACACAAAAACATCGTTATACCCTTCATCGCCCGTTATTTCTCTCAATCCCGCAACAGGATCGGTCATATCCGCCGTATTCACATATCTCAAATCAATTCCCTGCTTTGCGGCAAAATCAACGGTATAAAGCGATGCGGCACGATCCAGGCGCTCCTGATCGATATCTGTAACCACAAACAAGGAGGGCTTACGGTCCTGACGGTGCAGTGTGTAGTTAATGGCTGCCAGCCCCATGGGACCCACGCCTGCCAAAAGGGCCATTTTTCCGCCATCCACAATATCCATTTTATGAACGTACGAGCCCGGTGTTGTGTGGTAATTGGCATGTATGGCACCAATAACGCACGACAACGGTTCGGACAGCGAGGCCGGGTAAAATCCTTGCCCTTTATAGGGCAATAAACAACCCAGCTCCATCACTTCGTTGGGAATAACAACATAGGTGGCATTGCCTCCGATATGTTTATACGAGTAACCGGGTGCACTTAGCACGCCCACCGGACCGTCTTTATAATTCATTGCCGGCTGAATGGAGAATTTATCGCCGGCTTTAAACTCTCCGGCCCATTTACTACCCACTTCTACCAACTCACCGGCAAACTCATGACCAATAATAATAGGATTTTCAGCCACATCATCCGGCACTCTCTTATGATCGGCCCCCTGGTTTGCGGCTTTATAAGATGACATACAGAGGCTATCACACACCACCTTGGCCAATATTTCATTGTCCTTGATTTGAGGCAGCTTAAATTCCTCTAATCTCAGGTCTTTTTTTCCGTACAAACGTACTGCTTTCGTTTTCATGGTATTATAATTATTTGTTTTTTATTAGCATTTGATGGAACTCGCCAATAATGACGCTCTATCGTGAGAAAACTGTCCCGGCTCGTTTTATATTTGTATTTTTACATTTATGTAATTCAACAATTCTTCCGGCTGATCAATCATGTTAACACCATAAGCTCCCACCGAAGGTTGCCCGTAGCCCCAGCTCACCCCCAAGGGTATCATGCCCGCTGCATTGGCGGTTTGCATATCCACTAATGAATCACCCACAAAAAGAACATTTTTAGGTGGGCAATTAATTTGCTTTGCAAAATGCAATGCACCTTTAGGATTGGGCTTATGCGGAAAATGATTACTGTGCCCAATCACGCTATTAAAACACCAATTACTTAAGTAATGTTTTACTACACACTCGGTAAGGTGTTGGGGCTTATTTGTGTTGATAGCCATGGGGATATCATATTCCGATATCAAATCCAGCACCTTGGCGATATTTGGATAAAGTTTAGTTTTCACACTTATATTTTCGCGATAAAACTCCTCGTACACCTTTAGATAATGAAGGGTATCCCTGTTACGTTTTTCAGGTGGCAAAGAAGCTTCTACTAAAGTCCGGGCTCCATTGCCAATCCATCCCACATAATCTTTTAAGGGATGAACGGGATAAGCAAATTCCTCCAACATCCTATTATTGGCATCTGCAATATCCTCAATGGAATTGATCAGCGTACCGTCTAAATCAAATATTATTGCTTTTATTTCCATAGTTTTAAAAATAGTATTAAGCACAACGTATCAAGTAATTGATATTGAGCGAATATCATTGCATGCACAGTTCTACTTAATCTTGACACTTGATACTAAAACATTGATAGTTAATATCTAATATCTAAATCTAATTCAACATTTCCTGACCTCCGGTTACGGGTACCGCCTGACCTGTTTCATACTCTTGCTCTATGATATAATATACAGCCCGCATTACGTCAATTACCGTACATCCCCTACCGGCGGGCACCTGGGCTTCGTAAAACGCTTTTACGTCGTCAATGGATTTGGCACCTTTTACCTTTCCGGCGTTGAGGTACTGCACGAATAAACCTTTTTCAGGATCGCTCCAAAGCGGGCCATCGAAGAAATTACCCGGACATACCGAATTTACTTTTACCCGTGAGGGCATTAATTCCAGGGCAAAAGATTGTGTTAGTCCTAACCCGCCAAATTTACCCCCGGCATAAGCAAAATTTCGGTTGCTGCCTTTGAGTCCTGATTTGGAGTTGATTTGAATAATATCGGCATAATAACCCGGCTTATGTGCTGTTTGAAGTTTCAACACGGGAGCGGCATATTTGGCACAATAAAAATAGCCTGTATAGTTCACTTTGGTCATCAGTTCAAAAGTCTCGGGAGTCATTTCGTCCAGCCCTCCGGCCCTAAGAATCCCTGCATTGGAGACAATTACATCAAAACCACCGAACTCACACACGGTTTTAAAAATCAATTCCTGCACCGAATCAGGATCGGACACATCTACCTTTACAAAAAAGGCTTTGTTGGAAGCAGTCTGCTTATTCAATTCTGCAGCATATTCCTGTCCCTTTTCTTCATTAAGGTCGGCAATAATCACATTAGCTCCATCCTTTATAAAATGCTCCGCCAATCCCCCTCCAAAACCTTGCGCACCACCGGTTACGACAGCCGTTTTTCCGACGGCCCTTCCTTTGGCCGGCATAATTTTTTCGGTGGAACTATGGCTTAAAAGACAGTCCACCTCATAGGCCGTTTCGGCCACGGCTACCACACCCAAAGTTTTTAAATGGATTATCTGTGGAAGCTGACCTTTTTTGCTTTTATAAACTGCCACTTCCCTTTTAAAGCTTTCTAGTACCCGCTGAGCATCATCATTTGCAGCCACCTCTATGTGCGCTATCGACACATCGGTATCTGCCGATATTTTAGCCACTTTTATTTTATCTTCGGACAGAATCATCCGCATTGCCGGAAGAATTGAAACTATTTTTTTATCTATTGCCATTTGTTTTTTGTTATATTTTTCCAATTTTTTAAAACGTTTATTGACCAATGCTCTTCCTCTACATCCTCCTAAAGGAGCATTTGGCTCTCTTTAAATCCGCAAACTCTATTTTTAAGGGACCGGGCTAAAAATCGAAGCCGTTATAGGGATTTGGGTTTACCAAACTGCCAATCAGATCGCTTTTTGTCCTCTTATAATATATTAAAGAAAACCTTTAATTTTTCGGTCACTCGATACTTAGTGCTTATTAAGAAATGTCAAATATCTACTGACAACCGCATGTCCGAGTTTTACAAAGGGTTGCAGCCTATCGCCATTCCGGTGGCCATTCGATTTCACAAAACCGGTTTGCCCTTTGGCCATTAAATACTGATGCGCTGCCACCACGCAGGCCCCCTGGTAAGACAACTCTTTCAGATCGTGGTCTAAATCCACATGCCCTCGTGTTTCTATGGTTAAAGGAATCATTTCGGGTGTGTTGTGCTCCGTGCCAAAAGTGACCAATATTTGATTATCCCAGAAGAACCGGGCATATTCCTTTAAGCGCTTTAAATCGTTTCGGTTGGGGATAAACTCAATAGAATTGATACCTCTGACCTTCAACTCTTGCAAAAGTTTTTCCTTATCATTTTCAAAGTCGGTATATTCGCCTTTGGCATTATCGGCCAATAGCGGATAGGTGGGAATACCGCCGGCATTGAGAATGATGGCCTTGACTTGCGGCACACTCAAGAAAGCTTTGGGATCTTCTTCAACAAAAGCACTGCCTCCGGCTTTTAGCAACATTCCTCTTATTTCATTTTCTACCAAAGAGTTGTCGCTTAAATCAGCGGTAGAGGCTTTACCACCATAGAGTTTTTCCAAAAAAGCTTTTCTATCGGAAGAGGAAGTATATTTTTCGAATACCTTTACCCTGATTATTTTGGCAATATGCCGCTCACGCACCTGATCCACGGCATATTTCTCAAATATTTCGGCCATCGTAATTTTAATGTCCGAACCCATATTTATTAAGATATGCTGCACCTTTTCAACCATGGCTTCCACCTGTTTTAGGGTCTCGGCTTGTACCGTGTTTAATTGTGTGACAAAGGGCTCATCTAATTTTGGCGGATACAAGAGGCCTTTCCCTGATAAATAAGTACGTCCCGGATTGCCCGGATCGTTCACTTTTCTACCCTTTTTTTGATCGTCAAGGTCTAAGGCAATAAATTCGATATTAAAAAGAGGGAACACCTTATTTTTATGTGCCTGCTCTATGAACTCTGCATACCCATCGGTGGTATAAAAGTCGTTGATGCCTAACACCTTAATCTCTTCCTGCCGAGCCATCTCAAATATTTGCGGAATATTTTTAAACGCACTGAAAGAATAGGGGGTGTGAATATGGGCATTCACCTTTGCAATATCGTTGTTGCCCCGCTCCTTTTGCCAGTCCAGCAATGCTGTTTTATCGGGGAGTGTTGACAAGTAATTCATATGATAAATTAAAATAGGTTGAAATAGAAATAAGAAGTATCAAAATCTACCGAACAAAGTTCGGAACCGCACCCAGTTTATAATTTTTAAGCGCCTTGCGATTCCCCGCCTTTTTAAGGCGGGGTGGATGATGTGGAGGTACGGAACATCAGACGGGGTGGTTATGGGGTTTGCTGTTTTTTTCACCTGCCATTAGATAGACAGCAATACCTCTTACTGAACAACAGTTCAGAAGCCCATTCCGGACATCTGAACTAATTGTTACAGATAAATTATATACCCAGTTTGCTCCTGCGAATAATTTCGGCGTTGGTAAAATTATTCTTCACGCTATGACCTTTCAACGGCACTATCTTTTCGTGTATAGCATCTATCATCCACTCTTTACAGGGGAAGAAATACTCTTCGAGTTCGTAGGCCGGCGTTATCCAGTTGCGCGATCCCACCACTACTGGTGGTGCATCCAACTCGTCGAAGGCCAGCTCAGTAATACGCTGGGCCATATCCTTTAAGTAAGAGCCTCTTTCGCTGGCATCGCTGGTGAGCAGGATACGACCTGTCTTTTTCAGGGATTCGATTACCAACTCATAATTGAACGGTACCAGCGAACGAGCATCGATCACCTCAGCCGACATGCCATGTTTTTCTTCCAGCTCCTCTGCGGCTTCGAGTGCGCGATACAAGGTGGCCCCTATGGAGAGGATGGTAATATCTTTTCCTTCCCGCTTGACATCGGCTTCGCCAAAAGGAATTTCGTAATAACCCTCCGGTACGCCTTCGGTATGGAACTGCTCACCTATATCGTATATCCTTTGACTCTCGAAGAATATAACGGGATCGGTTCCCTGTAGGGCACTATTCATCAGTCCCTTTGCATCATAAGGTGTGGCGGGGAAACAAACTTTTAACCCGGGTATATGTGCTACCAGTGAAGACCAGTCCTGTGAGTGCTGTGCCCCGTATTTGGAGCCTACCGACACGCGAAGCACCACCGGCATTTTAATCACGTTGCCCGACATGGCCTGCCATTTGGGCAATTGGTTAAATACCTCGTCGCCGCATCTACCCAGAAAATCGCAATACATTATTTCGGGTATTACGCGGCCGCCACACATAGCATAACCGATGGCCGTGCCCACGATGGCCGCTTCGGCAATAGGTGAATTAAACAAACGATGATAAGGCAATGCTTCGGTTAGTCCGCGATATACAGCAAAAGCACCCCCCCAATCACGGTTTTCCTCGCCATAGGCCACCAGGGTGGGATCTTTGTAAAAGCGATCGATGATGGCTTCGAACAGACCGTCGCGCAATTGATATTGTTTTAATTTTGAAAACGGTTTACCGTCTTTATCCATGGCAAAACGTTCCTTTTTGGCAATCTGCTGCACCCTGGGGTTTTCTTCCATGGGGTGATTAACATCAACGGGACGGTCTTCCATTTTATCCTCACTGCCGTTGGAGAACATCATATCGCCAATTATTTCAGGATGTTTGTTCAGATCCATACGTGGCGACACTTCATCGTCGATGGCCAAGGTCATGGCATATTTCATCAGTTCGGTTATATCGGATTTCATCGCATCCAGATCCTCCTGGCTGGCAATGCCCTCAGCTATCAGTTCTTTGCCATAGTCCACAATACTATCATGGGATTCCCAGGCTTCTATCTCTTCTTTGGAGCGATACGAGGAAGCATCGGAAGGGGAATGCCCACTGTATCTGTAAGTAAGCACATCCAACAGGATAGGCCCCTTTTTTTCCTTCAGCAGCTCCATTTTGCGTTTGTAGGCATCCACTACGGCCAATGGATTGTAACCGTCAACACGTTCGGCGTGCATGCTATCGCGGTTTACCCCGGCTCCAATACGTGCGGCTATATCATAACCCATGGTTTCGCCACTCGTTTGGCCACCCATGCCGTATTGGTTGTTCATGATGTTGAATATGATGGGCAATCCACCCTTGTGCGCACCTTCCCACAGCTCCTCGAACTGATCCATGGCAGCAAACGACATGCCTTCCCATACAGGACCACAGGCCATGGAGGCATCACCTATATTGGCCACCACGATACCCTTTTTTTGGTTCACTTTTTTGTACAAGGCGGCACCCACGGCAATATCACCGGATCCTCCTACAATGGCATTGTTGGGATAGACCCCGAAAGGCGTAAAAAATGCATGCATAGAACCGCCCAATCCCTTATTAAAACCTGTTTCGCGAGCAAAAATTTCGGCCAGCGTACCATACACCAAAAATTTACGTGCCAAAGCTCTTATATCGCCATCGTGGTTTTTGGAGACGATATTTAGTGTTGCTCCCTCAAAAAAATTTTTCATGATGTCGTTCAACTGCTCATCATTGAGCTTGTTGATGGCCGACATCCCTTTGGCCAGTATTTCGCCATGCGAACGGTGCGATCCGAAAATAAAATCGTCTACCGACAGATGAAAGGCCATACCCACGGCTGCCGACTCCTGCCCAATGGAAAGGTGAGCGGGTCCGGGATGGTTGTAGGCTATACCCTCGTATTCGCCCCTAATCTTGATCTCATTGATCATGGTTTCGAACTCCCGGATAAGCGCCATATCATGATAGATGCCAATCAACTGCTCCTTAGAATAGTTGCTCTTCTCTTCTTTCATGGTTTTGTTATACGCGTTAACCGGTATATCCTTGAACTTTAATGTTGACGACTTTCGGACCTCGGATGGGTCTATGAATTGACACTTTGGCATATTGTTAGATTTTTAGACTGTTAGATAATAGATTGTTAGGTGTTTGATAATTAGATGTTAGACAGTTAGAGCTTAGAAGTTAGAGCTTAGAAATCAGCTTTTACCGACAACCGCATACCGATAACTGCAAGGTTAATGACTAAAATCGAACACGGTTTCCCTGAATATCTCGGAAACAGTGGGATGCGGGAACACCACTTCCTCCATTTCTTTGAGCGTAAGCTCGGCCTCTATGGCCATACAGGCACCGTATATCATTTCACTCGACGGGTTGCCCAGCATATGAACCCCCAATACCTCGCCATATTTGGGACCTATCAGCACTTTGCACAAGCCCGATCCGCCTTCGTTTTCGGCCATAAAACGCCCGGCATAGGCCATGGGCAATTTGGCCAGTTTATATTCGATCCCTTTGGCTTTAGCCAGCTCTTCGGTAAGACCTACCCCGGCAATTTCGGGATTGGTATAAACTACGGCCGGCACACCATTGTATCGCATCTGGTCCTCGCGACCGGTAAGATTATTAACCACTACTTCTCCTTCACGGCTGGCCGTGTGTGCCAATAGCGAAAAGCCGGTTACATCGCCGGCAGCATATACATTGGGAATGTTGGTTCTCATTTTTTTGTCCACCTTAATGCCACCCCTGTGCAACTCCACGCCCAGATTTTCCAATCCAAACCCTTGGGTTACGGGCTTACGCCCCACGCTCACTAATATCTTATCTCCCGACACGGTGGTGGTTTTACCCTCCTTTTCAAAAGTAACGCTATTGCCCTCTACTTTTGTCACTTTGGACGACATATTGAACACAATACCTTTTTTGGCATACATCTTACGCAGCATGATACTCATTTCTAAATCCATACCACCCACAATCTCGTCCAGCATTTCAATGACGGTCACTTTGGTTCCCAGACTATTAAACATACTGGCAAACTCCATCCCGATAACACCGCCGCCAATAACAACTAAAGATTCCGGTCTTTCCTTTAATTTCAGTATTTCACGGTTGGTAAGGATTATCTCGTTGGGTTGCTCCAGACCGGGGATGGGCGGAATAAAAGCTTCCGAACCTGTACATATCAACAGGTTGGAAGCCATTATCTCTTCTTCAGCTGTGGCAATTTCGATACCCCGTTGGGTACGACCTTTAATAATAGCTGTATCATTAATGGTTTTAACTTTAAACATTTTCATCTTGGAGCCTACCCCACCTACCAACTTCTTCACCATCTTATCTTTGCGGGCCATCATTTTAGCAAAATCGAAGCTCACTTCCTGGGCATTGATTCCATACTTTGCACCTTCCAAAGCATTATCGTACAATTTTGCACTGTACAACAAGGTTTTGGTGGGTATACAACCTTCGTTGAGGCATACCCCGCCCAGCTCCTTTTTTTCGATTAAAACTACTTTTAAGCCTTTGGCTCCGGCTCTTTCGGCGGCCACATAGCCACCAGGACCTCCGCCAATTATTGCTAAATCATACATAGGTATATATTCTTAATTGTGCCTAACCCAAATAATTCAGGAACAGTTCAGGTTAAAAATCTATTTCCAAATTTTCTATTTCAATGGCAATCTGCTTCAAAAAACGGGTAGCCATGCCACCGTCAAGCGCCTGGTGGTCGTAGGTAAGGCTAAGGCCGATATAAGGCACAAAACCATACACTCCTCCACCCAAATCTGCGGGTCGTGGCACAATGGTGTTTACCCCCAGGATGGCCACCTGCGGCAGGTTGATTACCGGGGTAAACATCTCCACCCCATAATTACCGAGGTTCGACACGGTAAACGATGCGGCTTCCGACGACAATAGTTCGGGGTCGATGCTTCCCTGACGACAAGCTTCGGCCACTTCCTTAAATTGACGCGACAATCCGGTAATGGACAGGTCGTCGGCATTTTTTATTACCGGCACCATCAAACCGCGCTCGGTATCTACGGCCAAGCCCAGATGAACCTTACTGAAATATTTTATGCTATCGCCCAGGAAATGCGCATTGGCATCGGGAAACTGCTTTAAAGCCTTGATAACGGCCAGACACACCATATCGTTGATGGTAATATTGGCCGCCCCCTCCGTTGCTTTTACCTGCTTGCGCAATTCCATGATGCGGCGGGCATCGGCCCCCAAATGGTGGGTAAGCTGTGCCGAATTTTGCAGCGAGGCATGCATGGCCTTGGCAATCAGCTTGCGGATATGAGGCATCTTTTTGATTTCGTAATCTTCGGCATAAACCGGATTTTTGGCCGTGAGGTCGGCTGCCCTTACGGTTCCGGCCAATCCTGTACCCTGCTCCGCAATTGTTAGCTCTTCGTGTTTGGCCACCTCTTTGGCCAGCGGGGTCATTTTGGGTTTAGCCACCAAATAAGCCTGCACATCCCTTTCGATAACCCTTCCTTGGGGACCCGAACCCAACAGCGTTTCAAAAGGAACTCCTTTTTCGACTGCCAATTTTTTGGCGCGGGGCGAAATCCTTAGCTCTCCGCCAACACTTTTCACTTTACTTTCAACTGGTACTTCAGGGGCAGAAGCCTCTTCCTTTTCCGCAGTTTCTTCCTTTTCTTCAGGCACCTCTTTACTTTCAACGGTAGCACCCGGTTTGTACTCATCGATATTTTCGCCGGCCTTACCTATCACGGCAATATTTTGTAATACCGGAACCTCGTCGCCTTCCTGGCAAAAAGTGCCCAACAGGATACCGTCCTCCGGGGCTTCTTCTTCAAATGAAGCTTTATCCGTTTCGTAGGCAAACAAAGGCTCACCTTTTTTAATTTCGTCTCCCACCTGTTTAAACCATTCGGTAAGTATGCAGGATTCAACCGATTGCCCCTGGCGGGGCATTATTACAATTGTAGCCATATTGAATATTTTGGAACAAATTTAACACTTAAACTTGTATTTACAAGTTGGAAGGTTGTTTTTTTCTTTTAAATTTCACGACATTGATTTATAGCTGCTTTTGAACTAATGAAAATTACACGTTTGTATTTACATGTTAACAATACTTGTGCTTACAATTTATTTTATAATTTTATACTTAAATTATTCAAGAGAAACTAAAATATAGTTACTTGCATAAATCATTAAAGTTGAAAAAAACAGGATAATGACAGTTAGAAAACCGCAACATAGTATTGTTTACGAATCGCTGCGCAAACACATTTCGGAAAAAGTATATCGCGAGGGAGATCTGCTCCCCTCGGAAAACGAGCTGTGTGCCACGCACGGTGTTACGCGCCCCACCATCCGCAAGGCACTGGACAAGCTAGTGAACGACGGCTTTATCGTTAAACGAAAAGGAAAAGGCAGCATAGTAAAGGGTACGCCCAAGGGGGTGGGTATTTTGTCGCTGGGTGGTACTACGGCGGCTCTGGGTACCGAGAACCTGAGCACACGCATTATTGTTAAGCCCGATGTGCGTCGCTGGAAGAAAGCATTTTCGTTTGAACTCTCCGACAGGGAAAAGGAATTTGGATGTATCTATCTGGAACGTCTCCGCCTTATCAACGACGATCCGGTTTTTTACGATATCACCATGATACCCAACATCAATCTTCCCCGCCTAAGCGCGCTTAGCTTCGAAAATAAATCGTTATTTGATCTGCTTCGCAAACACTATCAACTGGAGGTAACCGGAGGAGAACAGAAAATAATGGCCATCCTGGCCACTAAAAAAATACAGGACTATTTTAAGGTGAGCAAAGATCAGCCCATCATACAGTTAGACCGGAAAATGGACACCAACAGACCCGATTTTTCGTTTTACAGTCAGGTGTATTGCAATGCCGACAAGTATGCCCTGATAGGGACATTTTAGAGGAGAAATAAAAGTATAAACATTTTTTACCATGACGGTACAATTTAAACTGCCTGATAAAGGTGATCCTTCGGATGTACTACAACTATTCCCTAATTATAATCTGCAACTACATTGCTGCCGTTATTGGTGGCTTCAACATTGGGAATTTAAAGAATTGTCCTTTCCGTATTGGCGCATCTATCACAATAGTTGCGAGGGTGCAGTGATATTGTATAACGGGAAAGAATATGCATTAACACCAGATAAAATTGTAATGATTGCACCAAACACCTCCTATTCTACCCGTTTGCACAATCATGCCATTCCCGAAACCGGATATGCCTTAAAAGGTGGTAGAATAAACGCCTCTGTAACAGAACAACAATTACTCACAGACCGTTGTATCTTACATTTGTTTGTCCACTTTAATATTGGACTGCCCTATGATAATATATCGCACGGGGTATTTACTTACGAAGTAAGCGATCATCTGAAAAAAAAATTACACGTCATAAAACGACATCTAAAATACGAACATACACGCTTCAGCTTTTACTCGAGCCTGGCTATCCAGGCTTTAATCAGTGATTTATTATCCGGCCTACCCGAAGGTCGTTGGAATTTGATTACCAGAAATTCCAGGATTCTAAAGGTATTAAACTACGTTGAAAACAATATCGGTAAAGAACTCACCAACCCTATTTTGGCTAAACAGGCTAAAATGACTACCAATGCTTTTACCCGGCTTTTTACAGAAGAGATTGGCACGCCGCCGCAAAAGTATGTGAAGAAAAAAAGAATTGACCAAGCCTGCGTTTTATTGCACCATTCTGATTGGTCAATAGACGAAGTGGCTAATAAAACCGGTTTTGCCGATCGCTATCATTTTTCCAGAATATTTAAGGTGACCACCGGATTGTCTCCTGCAAAATATAAAAAAGAATTTGAGATGAAATAAGGTAAGTAAGCCCGGCGCTGCCTCTCCATATCTTTAGCAATACCTCAAACCGGGTGTAAACCTTAAAAACCTGAGCTCTTGTTTTATACAAGTGTAAATTAAGCTAAACTCCTATCAGAGTTTAACTTTTGATTGGCATAATTATTTATCTGCTAAACTCAAATTAGTTAGCTCACAATTTGCGCTTGGTATGATCTATATCCATATATTGCAATTACTATAAAGCATATAAACGGTAACACAAAGGAAAAATTTACTGCCGGTAAAAACCCAACCGTACCCAAATCGATAATTGCCCCCTGCAAAGGTGGCATCAATGCCCCGCCTACAATGGCCATTACCAGTCCGGCGGCACCAAGGGTGGCATCCTGCCCTACCCCTTTTAAAGCGACACCATATATGGTGGGAAACATGAGCGACATAAATGCCGAGGTTGCTACCAAACAATACAAACCAAGCATACCTTCTATGAGTATGGTTCCGGATATAGTAAGCATGCCACCCATGGCAAACCACATAAGTAATTTCCGGGAGTTAACATACTTCATTAAAAAGGTACTGATAAAGCGGCTCGCCAAAAAGATACCCATGGCTACAATATTATACATCTGAGCTGTAGCCTTACTGATACCCAAATTTTCGGCATATTGAATAATAAAGGTCCAACACATGATTTGAGCTGCCACATAAAAAACCTGCGCCACAACCCCTCCCCGATAATTTTTATTTTTAATTAAACGTTTAAAGGACTGCATTGGATGTATATGTGTCGCATGCCCTGTTTTGGGCATCTTTGCCATTGCAATTACCACAATCATGATAATGACAACCAACCCTAAAATTACGTAAGGATTACGAATAACCATCAGGTCGTGCGTTTTAATTGCTACTTTTGTGGCCTCATCAAGGGAGGAGAAAATTAATTCGCCTGCCGCATTTCGCTGTTTATCGGACGCTAAAGCTGCCAATACAACCCTTGACGCCACAAACATACCCAACAAAGAACCCATGGGATTAAATGCCTGCGCCAGGTTAAGTCGTCTGGTGGATGTCTCTAAGCTCCCCATTGATAAAATATAGGGGTTGGCCGTAGTTTCTAAAAATGCCAACCCGAATGTGAGCACATACAAGGAAACCAGAAAAAAACCGAAGGCCTCATATTGGGCTGCAGGCCAAAACAATAATGCCCCGATGGCATACAGCACCAAACCCATCAAAATCCCTTTTTTGTAAGAGAACCTTTGTACAAACAATGCAGCCGGGATGGCCATAGTGGCATAACCGCCATAAAATGCAAATTGTACCAAGGAGGCCTCGGCGTTGGATATTTCCATCACTGTTTTAAAGGCGGCTACCATTGGGTTGGTAATATCATTGGCAAACCCCCACAATGCAAAAAGACTTGTGATAAGGACAAAGGGAACAAGATATTTTTTTTCTACAACTTTGGATGATTTATTCACAGTAAGCGATTTTATAAGTTTGTATTTGGTGTAACCCCTTTTTTTAAGATAATATTTCCATACTTGGCTGTTTCGCCTGTTACAACTACGGCAAAAGCTTTTTTAGAACGCTCATAAAATGCAAAACGCCCTATCCTCTCGATGGGGGATATATCCGGATTTGACAAATGGATACTTTTTAAATATCTTAATTCTACATCGGGATCCAGCACATCCCCCTCAACAGCTTCCATCATAACCAATGGATGATCCGAGTATTGATCCAGTTCGAACAAGGGCAATATGGCCGCTAACAAATCCGGTATTTGAATGCCGTCTGCTCTTAATATATTGGCATTGAAACTATAGGCGGGATAGTGCGCATCGGCTAATATAATTTCATCGCCATGTCCCATTTTATAGAGTGTGCTCAGCAACTCAGGACTTAGGATTGGTGATATACCTTTTAACATAATTTATTGACAGTAATGGTTTTTAAAATCCAGAAAATTGCAATACAGGCGATCGTACACCCGGCGGTTTGCAGAAGGCATCACCAATTGAGGATTGTAGGAAATTTTAAGCCGGGCTTCATTCGCTGAGGCATAAACTCCCGCCCCGGCAAACACAAACATCGATGCCCCCAGTACCGTCGTTTCCTTTTGATCGATCAGCTGAATGGGTCTGTCGCAAACGTCAGCACGCAACTGGTTCCATAACCTGTTTTTGGACCCGCCGCCAACACAAATAATACGCTCCGCTTTAAAGTTACCCGCCGACTCCAATGCTTCCAGGCCTTCGCGCAAACGATAGGCAAGGCTTTCGAGAAAAGCCCTGTACAACTGGCTTCTGCGTGTAGCTATTGTCAAGCCGGCAATAGCTCCCGCATTTACACTTGAGCCATCGTCGTAAAAAGCAGGATTAACCATAACACCATCGGAACCGGGCTTTTCCATACCGGCTTCATCCACCATACATGCATAAAGCGCATCTCCACTCAACTCCTTATATAAATTTTTTGAAAACCACTCCAAAACCCCCGAACCTAACCAATTTTGTCCAATATTATAAATACCCGCAACAGGATCCAGCTCCGTTGTCAGGTTTTGTTCCAGTTCCGCTTGCGAGGCCGAAAAAGTTTCGCTTCTACACATCAACACTTCCCATGTTCCTGAACTAAGCACGGGTTGATTTAACTGAGCGCCGGATCCAAACAGGGCAAACTGCGTATCATGACCGCTTAAAAACACCGGTGTACCATCGGGTATTCCGGTAAGCTTTGCGGCTTGGTTGTTTATTTGCCCTGCCTGCTCCCCAGGCTCACCAATTACTCCAAAGAGATTCTTATCCACTCCGATGGCATTTAATATTTCTTCCGAGAGCCCCCTCTTTTTAAGATCGGCCATCATAGCGGTCCCCATCATCGTAGCATCATTTTTTAATGCCCCCGACAGCTTATTGATCAGCAAGGATGGAATGAACAAAAACCGGTGCGCTTTTTCAATAATGTCGGGTCGGTTTTCCTTGAACCAAATCATCTTGTTGATGGTATTGAAAGCATAAGGATATACACCACTTATTTGAAATAGGGTATTGAGCGGTATGTATTTTTCTATATCCTTCATAATGGCCGACGTACGCCCGCATTGCCAGGAAACAACAGGGTAAAGCGGCATTCCCTTTTCATCGGTAAACGTACCGTCCACACCAAATGTGGTAACCGTTACACCTGCTATGCGCTCAAGATTTATTTGATCGGAAACAATTTTTGCGGCTACGCACAATTTACCCCATAATTTCTCCAGATCCCATATCCTTCCGCCCGAAAAATCAGGATCCTCGTGGGTTTCGTTGGGCATGGCATGCGAAGCCAATATTTTGCCCGACTTATCGATGGCAATCACCCTTACATTGGTGGCACCACAATCAAAAACTATAGCAACATCTTTTTCCTTCATATTTAAAATGCTTAATAAGGTTGTCTCAAAAGTGTTTTATTTAACATTTAAACTTACAGATTGCAAGTGAGGTCACCCCACGATCCCTATCCCACCGCCTCTGGCGCCACACTTCCCCTTGTCCTCAGGAACAAAGGGAAGAGCCATTTACATGGTACTTGTAATTTGTAAGTTACGTCAAAGTATTTTTGACTTTTGAGACAGCCCCATTTTATTTTTCCCAAAACCTATGGATGGGAATTATTTCCTTCCATACAGGGGGCCGTAGGTCGCACAGGCCCTATAGTCGGATCCTTCTTTGTCTTCGCCAAAAGAAGACCATGCGCTGGGGCGGAAAATTTCATCTTCGCCTACGTTGTGCATGTTAACGGGTATCCGCAACATCGAGGCCAGCGTAATCAGGTCGGCACCTATATGCCCATAACTTATCGCACCGTGGTTGGCGCCCCAATTGGCCATTACGGAATATACGTCCTTGAATGCGCCCTCTCCGTTGGTGCGGGGCACAAACCAAGTTGTTGGCCAGGTTGGGTTTGTCCTCTCATCTAAAACGGCATGTATATCATCCGGCAATTCAACTGTCCAGCCCTCGGCTATCTGAAGTACCGGCCCTAAGCCCTTCACCAAATTTAAACGGCACATGGTTACCGGCATCTCGCCTTCGGTTTTAAATAAGGATGAATAGCCTCCACCACGGAAATATCCACGGTCGGCCTGCGGCCATACCGTATTGTCCAAACACTTTTGTGCTTCTTCTTCTGTTATCTCCCAAAATGGTTTCATGGCAGGTTTTCCCTCGGCGTCCTTTTGCTGTGCCGTAGCATCCAGCGTTGTGGACCCTGAGTTGATCAAATGGATTACACCACCTTCGGCTAAGCCGGTTAAATCTTTGCCGCTTACGCGCTTGACCGCATCGGGGCTCCAATAGGTCCTGACATCCGAGAATATTTGTGCCGTGTTCGTCAATAAATGCCCGAACAGCATGGATACACCATTTAAACTGTCGTTTTCGGTGGCGAAAGTAAATGCCTGGCGGATTCCGTTCCAATCAAAGGACGAGTTTAATATGGCCTCCGTAAAGTCGGCGTTCGGCTGATAATCGGTCCATTGCCGCTGTCCCTGGAAACCGCCCAAAATTGCGTTTCGTCCCAGACCCTCTTCTCTGTATCCTTTATCTATCACCTTTTGGTTGCCTATCATCATGTCGCGGCATATCAAGGTCATCTTAACAACTGTTTCCCACTCTACTTCTTTACGGGCCTTATTAACCTGCTCCTCCGGTTTGTTTCTGTCTTCCCCTTCTTTACAGTTCTTTTTAGTCCATGCCAAGGCTTTCTTAAATTCCTCCTCGTCATAGATACCTTCGTCCATGCGGCGAAGTATTTCAACGGACTCGACAAACTCAGTGCGGATACCCAGGTAGTCCTGAAAGAAATTACCATCAACCATTGACCCGGCAATACCCATTGAGCTGTACCCGAGCGACAGGTATGATTTGCCATTCATCTGGGCAACTGCCAGAGCAGATTTTACAAAGCGCAATAATTTTTCCTGCACATCGGCGGGTATATTGGTGTCGCCTGCTTCCTGTACATCACGCCCGTAAATACCAAAAGTGGGCAATCCTTTTTGGGTATATCCGGCCAAAGCGGCGGCCAGATACACCGCTCCCGGGCGCTCCGTTCCGTTAAATCCCCATACTGCCTTGGCCATAAGCGGATCTGTATCCATCACTTCGGTACCATAACACCAGCAGGGAGTAACAGTTAGGGATACGCCAACACCTTCCTTTTTAAATTTATTGGCACACATGGCGGCTTCAGCAACTCCACCAATACAGGTATCTGCTATAACACACGTAACCTTTTCGCCACTTGGGAAGCGTAAGTTGTCTTCAATAAATTTTGCTGCTGCCCTTGCGAGATCCATTACTTGCGTTTCTAAAGATTCTCTTACGCCATTCTCCCGACCGTCGATAACGGGTCTGATTCCTACCTTTGGTAAATCACCAATTAACCTGTTTGCCATTTTATCCTATTTTTAGTTACTAATTGTTAATTTAAGTTTCCGACACAATATTACCCTCATTTTAAAGATTTTGAAATGTTCAATTTCATTATTTTTGTATCTGTTTTAAACATTCTGTGTTAGATGCAAAAAACAGGCTTAAAAAAAGAGGGCTTTAATACTGCAGTCTGTCTGGTAAAAACAGAAGCCGAAACCCCTTTTAGTAACGAGAAAAATCTATAAATTAAAAAAGGGTTACAAGCATTTAGGTGAGATTTCACTTGCTAAAGGATACTATAATAAGATACGATCCACATATGCGATAAACAATTAGAATTAATGGAACACACCTCCGAAGAATCGGGGCAGACACTGAGCGCGCCTAGTCACACAAACTGTCTCATTTAATGCGAAGAAGAACAATACAATTTACTGACCATCTGAACCTTGCTTGTTTTAAAGCATGTGGAAAGGAGATAACGAAACGGCTGACAATCCTGACATTAAAGACTACTACAATGAAAACGATTATTAGATAGATCCTGTTTTAAAGCGCTTGTCGAAAAGCAAACATTTGAATATAGTTGTATTAAAATGAGGTAGGCTCCGCCTAAAGGGACGAAGCCGCACCATGTCCGGGATTTGAGAAAACTCGTTGATAGTTTCCCTAATCCGCCATCATAGCTCCGCCAATCTTTCGGCAAATAACTTAAAAAACTTCTTTGGCGGAGCAAGCACCACCTTAATAGCTTTGTGTGTAATAGGATGCGTAAATTGCAAAGAATGCGAATGCAGATACAAACCTTTACCTTTTAATATTAGCCCTTCGGTACCGTATTCCGCATCGCCCAACACAGGGTTACCGATACCGGCCATGTGTATACGCAGCTGATGCCGCCGACCCGTATGCAGGGTGAGTTGCACCAAATTCAAAAATCCGAAACGTTTGGATGGGTGCGACTGCAACACTTTATATTCTGATTTGGCTGCTTTTCCTTCCACCTTATCTTGCACCACGCCAAATCTATTTTGTTTGCCGATAGTTACCGCCAGATAGCTTTTTATAATAGTACGATCCTTAAACATTTTGTTGGCAAGCTGGGTGGCAAGGACTGTTTTACCTACCAACAAAGCACCGCTGGTTGGATAATCTAAACGGTGGATAGGCTCAGGCCGGGCCAATGCATCCCTTCTTGAGCTGGGTTTGAGCACCTTACCCAATGCATTTTGCAGCGTAAAGCGCTTATTGCCACTCACCAATATGCCTGCCGGCTTGTTTACAACAGCTAAGTAATCATCCTCGTACTGCACCTCCAAATTTATTTCTAGGGTGGCTCTTTGCTTCGGCTCTTCTTCTCTTAATAAACAAATTGATTCGCCACCCCAAATATAATCACCAGAATATCCCCGTTTTCCGTTTATCAGCACCCTTCCTTTTTTAATTGCTTTTTTAGTACTTTTAATAGAGTTGAGGCTGGCAAAAATACCTGGTGCAAAATCTGACAACCTTATCCGTTCTTGCCTGGGAGCTACAGTATATGACTCTATGATTTCTGCTGATATACCTTTATCCATAATGACATATTATAAAACGGTAAAGTTATCCTAAACGCATGAGAAATGTTATTGTTTTTGTGCTTATAAAAGAGCAATTTTGATGATAATGCAGCAAGAACAAGGATAAAGCACCCAAGCAATACTTAAAACGTACAGTTTGGTTTTAGCTTGTGAAAGTTGGGGGTAGGTTACAAATAAAAAAAAACAGTATGGGCAAAACAGGTGTATTTTATGGTCCTGCAAAAGGAAGTGTGGCAAAAGTAGCCATTGTAATAGCGCAACAATTGGGTGAGGATTCAACTGACCTTACCGCAATAAAAGATTGCGATGCCTCGTCATTGAACGGTTACGAAAAATTGATATTTGGCATATCTACTTTGGGCAGAAGCAATTGGGATTCAGAACATGAAGACGACGATTGGGATGTTTTTTTCACCCATCTAAACCAGGTAAACTGGAAAAATAAACGCGTGGCCATTTACGGATTGGGCGACCAAATTAACTATCCCGGTCACTTTGTAGATGCCATAGGATGGTTGTATCAAAGGCTAAAAGCTTTAAATGTTGATGTATATGGAGCTGTGCCCGATGAGGGATATCAGTACACGGATTCCGAAGCTATAGTTGACGGTAAATTTATGGGGCTGCCTTTAGACGAGGACAACGAACCTGAGAAAACCCACCCAAGAATTAAAAACTGGCTCAATGACCTAAAGCAGGAAGGCTTCTGACGCAAGCGAAGATAGCATACTTGCTATCTTCCATATCCTGAATAAACTTTTTTTATTCATCTAAATCATAACGCAATGAAACTTAAAAAAGGTACTATTATCGATAAAAAAATTGTAGATACCGCCGTAAAGGAACAAAACATTGATGATTTAGGAAAAGCTACTATTAGGGAAATTGTTACCATTGTTAATAGCATTGAAGCGCGCAGTGGCGAACAATTTATACGGATGGAGATGGGTGTGCCGGGACTTTCTGCCCCGCAAATAGGCGTAGATGCCGAGGTGGAAGCACTGAAGAAGGGGCTTGCCTCTGCGTATCCTCCATTGGATGGAGCTAAAATATTTAAACGTGAGGCCAGCCGTTTTGCCAAAGCATTTATTGATATTGATTTACCCGAGGAGTGCTTTGTACCTACTGTGGGCACCATGCAGGCCAGCTTTGCCCTTTTTATGGCGGTTTCAAATCTCTCCCCCACAAAAGATACCATCCTTTTTATCGACCCTGGTTTTCCTGTACAGAAACAACAGCTAAAAGTGCTAGGCATTAAGTATCAAACATTTGATATATTTGATTGCCGTGGCGATAAACTGAAAGAAAAGCTGGAAAGTTACCTCATTAATGAAAATATCTGCGCAATTGTTTATTCCAACCCCAATAACCCAACATGGATATGCCTGCGTCCCAACGAATTAGAGACAATAGGTAAACTATGTGATAAATACGATGCGATTGCCATTGAAGACCTTGCCTACTTTGGAATGGATTTCAGACAGGATATCTCCACACCTTTTCAACCACCTTACCAAGCTACCGTAGCCAAATATACCAACAATTACGCCCTGCTTATTTCAAGTTCGAAAGTGTTTAGCTATGCAGGCCAGCGACTTGGCACATTGTGCATATCACACCGTCTGTTTTCTACTTATTTTGAATCGTTAAAAATTAGGTTTGGGGTAGGTAATTTCGGGCCGGTTATCGTAGGAAGATTGCTATATTCGTTGTCGTCAGGAGCGAGCCATTCTGCACAATACGCGGTAGCGGCTATGTACAAAGCAGCCTGCGATGGGAAGTACAACTTTATAGAAGAGCTACGGGAGTATGGTATAAAGGCAAAGCTAATGAAAGAACTGTTTTTACGTTATGGCTTTTATATTGTTTACGACAAAGATATAGACGAACAAATAGCCGACGGTTTTTACTTTACCATAGGGTATCCCGGATTATCAGAAGGCGAGTTGCTTCAAAAACTTTTATATTTTGGCATTAGCGGACTTGGTTTACGAAATACCGGCAGCCGCATTCAGGGGGTTAGAGCCTGTGTTTCGCAAACCAAACTAAGCCGGTTTACTGAACTGGAAAAGCGCCTGGCCATGTTTGAGCAAAGCTTTTAAGGCAAATAAAAGAAGAAAGAATAGCCAGAGGGAGAAGCCTTCTTGCGACAGACAAGCTGGCTGGCCAATGTACTTAAAAGAAAGTAGCGACAGACGAGGCGACTATTAGATTTATTGGGATGATGGTTATTGTCTGCAAAATGTCATGGGTATTTGATGACTACTATCATAAGATAAAATAGCATATTTACATAGATTGCAAGTATAAAATTAAACGATAAAAATTATGGCTAAAGCTAAAGGGGCGATTGTTGTAGATACGGTAAGTTGCAAAGGGTGCAACCTGTGCGTAACTGCCTGTCCCACACAAGTAATTAAGCTGGCAGACCAGGTGAACGGCAAAGGATACCATTATGCCTATATGGCTAATCCGGATGCCTGTACGGGCTGTTCCAACTGTGCCATCATGTGTCCGGATACATGCATAACAGTATACCGGGCAAAACGGGTTCCAGCTTAAAATCATTCGTCAACGATGTTTTGTTATGCGTATGCCGATGTTAAAGCACAGGTATAGGTAGATGCATAATGAGTAGTAAAAGAATAAATTTTAGATAAATGAGAGAACTAAAATTAATGAAAGGCAATGAGGCTATTGCCCAAGCTGCCATACGCTGTGGTGCAGATGGTTACTTTGGGTACCCTATCACACCCCAATCGGAAGTGATGGAAACCCTTATGGCCGAAGCCCCCTGGAACACAACCGGAATGGTAGTATTGCAAGCCGAAAGCGAAATAGCATCTATTAACATGGTGTACGGCGGAGGCGGATGTGGCAAAAAAGTGATGACTTCCTCTTCCAGCCCTGGTGTAAGTTTAATGCAGGAAGGACTTACTTATTTGGCCGGCAGCGAGGTGCCATGTGTAGTGGTCAATGTAGTAAGAGGAGGCCCGGGACTGGGTACCATACAACCGGCACAGTCGGATTATTTCCAGTCGGTAAAAGGGGGTGGTCATGGCGATTATAAACTAATAACTCTTGCTCCGGCTTCCGTTCAGGAGATGGCCGACTTTGTAGAAACAGCTTTTGATTTAGCTTTTAAATATCGAAATCCGGCCATGATATTATCCGATGGTGTGATAGGTCAGATGATGGAAAAAGTGGAACTGGGCGAACAAAAACCGCGATGGACCAACGAGTATATCGAGGAGCATCACCCCTGGGCTACCACAGGCAAAAAGAAAGGGCAAGAGCGTAGGGTAATTACCTCTGTTCAGCTCGAATCCAGTGTACAGGAAGAATTTAACCATAAGCTGCAAGCCAAATATCGTGAGATAGAAAAAAATGAGGTATTGTACGAAAAGATAATGTGCGACGATGCCGATTATCTGTTCGTGGCCTATGGGTCAAGTGCCCGCATATGCCAAAAAGCCATAGAGATAGCGCGCAGCAAAGGCATTAAAGCAGGAATGCTTCGCCCCATTACACTTTATCCTTTTCCGGTTTTGCAGTTACAAGAATTGGCAGGCCGGGTAAAAGGAATGCTATCGGTAGAGATGAGTGCCGGGCAAATGGTGGAAGACGTACGCCTGGCTGTTAACGGTAAAATACCAGTAGAGCATTTTGGCCGCTACGGTGGCGCCATTCACTCACCCAGCGAAGTGGTTGATGCGCTACAACAAAAATTAATAGGAGGATAAGCAATGGCAGATTTAAATACAATAATTAAGCCCGAAAATCTTGTTTACGATAAAACAGATCTTCTTTTAGAGAATGTAATGCACTATTGCCCGGGATGCAGCCATGGCACGGTGCATAAATTAATTGCCGAGATTATCGACGAGATGGGCATTCAGGAAAGCACCATAGGCATTGCACCGGTTGGGTGTGCCGTATTGGCCTATAACTATATCGATATAGACTGGCAGGAAGCAGCTCACGGAAGAGCGCCCGCACTGGCTACCGCTGTAAAAAGATTAATGCCCGAAAAAAATGTATTTTCGTATCAGGGCGATGGGGATTTAGCTGCCATCGGCACTGCAGAAACCATACATGCCTGCAACCGAGGCGAAAATATAGTGATGGTTTTTATTAATAACGGTATCTACGGTATGACGGGAGGTCAGATGGCACCTACCACCTTACCCGGCATGCCGGCTTCCACCTGTCCCACGGGACGCGACCTGGCACGCGATGGCAATCCGCTTAAAATTACGGAACTGCTGGCACAACTACCGGGTACTTGCTATGTTACCCGGCAATCGGTACATACGCCGGGCAATGTTCGTAAAACAAAAAGAGCCTTGCGTAAAGCTTTTGAAAATCAGCAGGCCAACAAGGGCACCTCTCTGGTTGAGGTGGTTTCTACCTGCAGCTCAGGCTGGAAAATGACACCGGTACAAGCCAATAAATGGATGGAAGAAAATATGCTACCCTATTATCCCTTAGGCGATATGAAAGATCAATAGCGAGCAGGTGCTATTTTTTACTTAATCTTGCTACTTTGTACTTTGTACTTTGTTACTTGATACTAATTTTAAAAAAATGAAAGAAGAAATTATTATAGCCGGTTTTGGTGGACAAGGTGTGCTTTCGATGGGTAAAATATTGGCTTACTCAGGCGTAATGCAGGATATGGAAGTAAGTTGGATGCCTTCGTACGGCCCAGAAATGCGGGGTGGTACGGCCAACGTAACCGTAATATTAAGCGATGAGAAAATCAGTTCGCCTATCTTGCACGATTTTGATACAGCCATCATCCTCAATCAGCAGTCTTTAGATAAGTTTGAGGGACAGGTAAAGCCCGGAGGCACCCTTATTTACGATGGCAATGGGATAACACGCCATCCCTCGCGCAAAGATATTCGTATTTACAGAGTCGATGCCACCCGGGAAGCAGCCATAATGCGCTCTTCAAAAACCTTTAATATGATTGTATTGGGCGGGTTCCTTAAGGTGAATCCGGTGGTGAAAATAGAAAATGTGATAAAAGGGCTTAAGAAATCCTTGCCCGAGCGTCACCATCACCTTATCCCCATTAACCAAAAAGCCATCGACCGCGGAATGGGCATTGTTCAAGCCATTCACGAAGAAATTGAAGCATGAGTTTTGCATCAATAATAAAGCCGGCTGTATCCTGATTTAGTCGGCTTTTAATTTATTTACACTTTACTATTGCAGAAAACAATATTTTTCTATCTTTGCATCGCCTTAAAAAAGGGGTAGTAAAGTAGGGTCCGGTAGCTCAGCTGGATAGAGCAACAGCCTTCTAAGCTGTAGGTCCTAGGTTCGAATCCTAGCCGGATCACCGATGCAAATACTACAAAACTTTAAAAGCACTTAAAACCAATGGTTTAAGTGCTTTTTTTATTTTTAAAAAGGGCAAAAAAGGCATATTCTGATATAAAAATCGAGACTTTACCGAGTCCCCTCAAAAACCTCAAAAATGAGGGTCTCGTTATAGTGCATAACATTCTGAGATATTGAGTTTTAATCGATCCATTTAGACATGCTTTACATTTCTGATTTATAGTAAATTGGATACTTTATCGAGACCAAAATGTAGTTTTAATAACTTATAAAAAATGTGTGTTATGAGAATTACAACAAACCTCGGTATTAATTTAATCAAGATGATGATAGGATATGCAAGAATTTTCACCAAGGATCAAAATTAGAAATGCAGACCCAAACTACGCAAAAAGCCGGTTGCAATAAAATATACAAGTAAACCCAAAGTGCGGTTAAAGAGCGTCCGGAATTACAAAATACCGATATGTAATCAATTTTATCTTTCAGTTCGCATCACTCCTAAAATTTTATTAATTAAAAATCGGCATTATACGGGACAAAATTTTTAGGCTGTATAATATGATCGGCCATCGCCGCAAAGGTGATGTGGTTGTTGTTTGGAAACTGGACAGACTTGGCCACTCCCTCAAACATCTTATCGACCTGATTACCGGTTTCCGGGAAAAGGGTATCCAATTCATCAGTCTTAACGACAGCATCGACAACCACCGTCCAGGGCCGATTGACCTATAACATCTTCGCCAGCTTCGCCGAATTTGAACGCGAACTGATCCGGGAGCATACCATGGCAGGTCTGCAAGCAGCCCGCGAACGCGGTCGCATTGGCGGCCGTAAAAAAGGATTGTCATCCGAAACAAAACGAACAGCTTATGCATGTTATACCATTTAAATAATGAAATAAGTACAGGTATAATGCCGATAACTTGTTCCGTACTTTTTCCGGGATATAAATGAAGATCGTTAATAGACAGCAAGAAGTTTAACGCTCATTTCATTTAATAATCGGTATTACCAGTTATGGCAGGATCAAAGCAGAACAATCCCTGAAGTTTTGAAAATCGTTAAAGTGAGCAGGGCTACTTTTTATAGGTATATTGCCTGGGTGAAGGAGCAGAGGGGAAAAAAGAATATGGTGGGATAAATATTTAATAATTAGAGTTTGCTGATTTTCTAGTTCAACAGTATCACAAAATTCACAACATAATACTGTTGCGCTATAAAAATCCGCAGGCTCACTGCTTTTAAAAATGATTTTCTCCCTATTTTAAAAATTAGACAAAAAGAAGCCTTGTGTTTCAAGGCGATCTGCATTAATTTGGTAAGCTTTATGAATTGAGCAGGTTAAAACAAAGTCTCAAAATCAAGCGAAATTTTAGCAAAAAAGTCAATCGTGAAAAAGTAATTTAAAATTAAATAAACCTTATAAGAACTTGCCGATCAACGTTTCATTAGTTATGTTTGTATCTAAGAGTTAGTGTAGTTTATACAATTACCTATTGTTTAGAGTAAATAACAATCTTCATTTACGAGTATTCTAAACATATTTATAAAATAGCCTTTGTTTTTTATATCGGTTTAATAAATTTCTGCTGCTTGATTTCAATAAAAATATTTTTGTTCTATTCTTTAATCATATTAATATAATCATGAAAAAAGTCTTCTTATTAATTGCCTTTACTGGTTTAACTTGGTTGGCTAAAAGCCAGCCAGTTGCAACCGCTTTTGAAATTAACGAAAGATTAGGCCAAGGGATAAATATGGGAAACTCTTTTGAAGGTCCAACTGAAACCGCTTGGGGTAACCCTTGGAAACCTGAATACTTTGAACTGATGGCTGAATTAGGCTTTAAGCATGTTCGAATTCCTATCTGTTGGGAACCCCAAGAAAGAAGCATGTCCAACGCACCTTACACAATTTCTACAGCTTTTATGAATAGAATTAAAGAAGTTGTTGATAAGGCTTTAGAAGTTAAGTTAATGCCCATCATTAACCTACATCATCACTCCCAATTCATGGCCGACCCTGTTGGTCAGAAGGATCGTTTCCTTGCCTTATGGAAGCAAATTTCGGCGATGTACAAAGATTATCCTGACAGTCTGCTTTTCGAAGTTCTTAACGAACCCACAGATGTCTTAACGCCTCAATTATGGAATGTTCGCTTCGCAGAGGCATTGTCGGTTATTCGACAAACAAACCCCACTCGTACTGTCCTAATGGGCGTAGCTGAGTTTGGTGGCTTAGGTGGTGTTCCAAAGCTTGTTATCCCCAATGATGATCATCTAATTCTCTCTATTCATTACTACAATCCCTTTCACTTCACCCATCAAGGTGCTGAATGGGTTGGCCCAGAGACGAATGCATGGTTGGGAACGAAGTGGAACAACACAGAGGCTGAGAGAAGCACAGTTGTTAATGAATTTTCACAGGCAATTTCTATAGCTGCCCAAAATAATATCCCTATCAACATAGGCGAATTTGGTGCTTACCGTAAAGCAGACATGAGCTCTAGGGTAAAATGGACAACTTATTTAGCCCGTTGGTTTGAAGAACAAGGCTTTAGCTGGACTTATTGGGAATTTAGTGCTGGGTATGGCATTTATAACCCCGCAACAAAAACCTATCATCAAGAATTAGTTGATGCATTGCTTCACAATCCAATGCCCCCCGCAACCCCAGTTATTGCAACTACTGTATATGAAAGCGATTTTAGCTCCGGAGTCGATGGTTGGAGCTTAACATTAAATGGAATGGCAAAGGGTTCTTTATCAGATAACAACACTGCACTACATTTGGATATTACCACTAAGGGTACAGAGGCTTGGCACGCGCAATTGATTCGTCAGAATATTAATTTAGAAGCCAATCAGACCTATCAGCTCGCTATCACCGCACGATCACCATCAGGCCGTTCAGCCACTGTAAGTGTAGGCAAAGATAGTGACCCTTGGAATAGTTACAGCGAATATTACAGTCCTCTATTTTCTGTTAACGAAACCACATTTACATACAGTTTTAAGATGGGAGCAGCGGCAGATCCTTCTGCTCGAATTGCTTTTGATTTAGGAAATCAGATTGGCCCAGTAATTATATCTTCAATTAAACTAGAAAAAAATAATGTTGCAAATAATCCCAATCCGGATCCTGACGACCCTAATCCGAGTGGAAAAAGTACATTAATAAGTGATAGTGAACTCTTAAATGGTGTTACTTATATGCAAACAAATTGGAGATCTTTTGATGATAATAGCGACAATGGGGCTTCTACTGTAACACCTAAGCCAGACGATGGAGCATCTTTTCCAATGGCCTCAGAAGGCGCAAATGGAACTTCAAAATCTGCTAAAATTAGCTTCGCGCTTAATAAAGGCGGATGGGAGTACAATCCATTTGTTGGATTTGGTTTTTCGATGAATAAAGATAAATCTCCATATAATTTAAGTGGCTCAACAGGGGTATCTTTTTGGCATAAAGGTGAAAGTTGCTATTTAAAAATTGGAATTAGTTCAGTAACTATTCCTGGTCAAGAACATATGTACAATATTCCTTCAAATACTGGTTGGACAAAGATTTCTATTCCTTGGACACATTTCGCACAACCCTCATGGGCTACCCCAATTGCATTTGACAATTCTAAGGTTATTGAATTTATTTGGCAAAAAGAAGGTTCTACAGGCCAATCTGGTGATATATTTATTGATGAGGTAAAAATAGAGGGCCTTGAGTTTAACACACCTATTTCGACTTCAACTAACGATTTTCAGTTTAATCAAGAGACTATTAATGTTTATCCAAATCCAGCAAAAGATATTCTTGTAATATCAGGCTTATCATCCAAATACTCAAATGTACATATTATTAGCATAAATGGCAGTGATGTATTGATATCTCAGCCTATCAATAGCACTGACATTAATACATTGAATGTTTCACAATTAAAAAAAGGATTGTACTTTCTTCGTTTTACTGGGAACTTTGGTTCCGAGAGCGTCATAAAGTTTTTAAAAGAGTAATTGATAAATAGAAGTTTCAATTTTATTGAAATTTTTTGCGGGGGTGTTACTTTAGTGTTGCTTTGTAATAAAGGGTTAATAACAGGAGAGATAAAAGAAAAAACGGGTATGCCACACCCTTTTTTATGTTCAGAAAAAATAAAACCTGATAGGTTAAGTACAATATCTAGGTTTGACCTAAGATGGCTTATTTGGAGTCATCTTTAATTCTCAATTATTTATTTCGAAATAGAGCAATCCCGCACCCCATAGGCTTTACCTCATCTACTATTAGCAAGTTGGCTTTATGATACACATCTTGAGCTCCGCCAAAACTTCAACCGCACGCCGCGCCCAAAGGCTTAGCAAAACAAAACTTATCGAAAACTAAAAAGCGCTTAAAACATCAATTTTAAGCGCTTTTTATGTGTTTATTTCTTTTTATTATAATCTAATCAATTCCGTTTTGCAGGATTTGCTCCCTAAAATTCAGAAATTGAACTTATTTAATCAATATTCACCTTAATTGTTTTCTTAATATTATTTGATGCTGTACCTATCATTAACTGATATACTCCTTTTTCAAGGTTCCAATCGTTTATTTCTTCGTCATAAAAAGCAAAAGAATCTACTGGCAAACTTAATTCAACTGTTTTTCTTTCCCCAGCTTCTAAATTCACTTTACTAAAAGCCTTTAGTTCTTTTGCAGGCCGCATTACTGAAGATTTTTCGTCATGAACATAAACTTGCAAAACCTCGGCACCACGCACTTTGCCAACGTTGCTGATTACAACGGATAATTTAACAACATCACCATTATTGTAACTTGTATTGTCAGCAACAATATTGTTCACTTTAAAAGTTGTATACGAAAGGCCATGTCCGAACGCAAATAATGGCTTTATATTTTTGGTATCGTGCCACCTATAACCCACCAAGATATCTTCTTTATAAACCTGATTAATACCATCACCAGGATAAGATAATGCGTCAAAAGCATGAGCTCCATTATCTTCTAATTTAACTGGGAAAGAAAAAGGCAATTTACCTGATGGATTAACATCACCTGAAAGAATGTCGGCTAAAGCATACCCCGCTTCGCTGCCCAAATACCATGTCTGTACTATTGCTTTTGCTTTTTCCTGCCAAGGCATAGCCACAGCATTACCACTAACCAGAATAACCCCTACATTTTTATTTACATCCATTATATCGTTTAATAACTCGTCCTGTCCAAATGGTAAATTCAAGCCTTTACGATCGCCATTTTCACAATCTTGCTCGTGATTTTTATTTAACCCACCAACAAATAGTACAAGATCAGCTTTTTTTGCCAGTTCGATAGCTGCTTTTTTCAACGAATCAGCGTCAACAGAGGACGGAATTACACGTCCGTACTGAGAGGGTCCTGACGCATACCCCATGGTATGGATAACGTTGGCATTAACAAAGCGCTTTTGAATACCCTCTAAAGGCGATATTTCATAAACAGTTTTCAACTCTGAAGAACCGCCACCTACTGTCATCATTCGCGTAGCATTTTCGCCAATAACAGCAATGGTTTGCTCTGTTTCTGGATTTATAGGAAAAAAGTCCTTTGTATTCTTTAGCAGTACAATCCCTTCTTGCGCTACCTCGCGTGCAACCTCAAAATGTTGTGCATTGGCCTTTGAACCAAACGGTCGTGATTTATCCATGTTAGTACGAAACATCAAACGAAGAATTCGGCGTACTTTATCATCCACTATACTTTCATCAATATCGCCATTTCTTATCATTTCTAAAAATGGTTTTGCCAGGTAATAGTAATCATAGGCATTCTCTTTTGATGTAGTTAAACCATCCGTTCCGGTACCCATTTCAATGTCAAGTCCATTTAAAGCAGCCTCTTTGGTATCATGTGCACTACCCCAGTCAGTAACAACAACCCCATCAAAGCTCCAATCTCCTTTTAATATTTGATTAATTAGTACTTCATGATGACTGGTATGCTGTCCGTTGTATTTATTATATGCCCCCATAACCGACCAAACTTCACCTTCTTGCACTGCTGCCTTAAAAGCCGGTAAATAAATTTCGTGCAATGCCCTATCACTTAATGTAACGTTAATATGCGAGCGCCATACTTCCTGGTTATTTAGTGCAAAATGTTTAACACAAGCAGCAACACCATTGGTTTGCACTCCTTTTATGTAAGGCACAGACATTACTGAGGCTAGATACGGATCTTCACCCAAATACTCAAAATTACGTCCATTTAACGGAGTACGATATATATTCACTCCGGGACCTAATAATATATCCTTTTTTCGATAACGTGCTTCTTGACCAATTGCTACCCCATATTTATAAGCTAAATCGGGATTAAAAGTGGAAGCTAATGCTGTTAAAGCAGGGAATGCCGTACATGAATCATTAGTCCAACCTGCATAATCCCAACTATCCCAGGCTATTTCTGCTCTAACCCCATGCGGACCATCTGACATCCATAATTCGGGAATACCAAGGCGTTCAACTCCTGGTGAGCTAAACTTTGATTGTGCATGACACATTTTAACTTTTTCTTCTAAGGATAATTGCGAAATGATAGCCTCAATTTTATCTTCCACATTTACCGCATGTGTCTGCGCTATTATATTTCCAACACCCAGTGTAATCACAGATATGACCAGGCAAATAACTTGTTTCATTTTATCGTATTTATTTAGTTTAAACTTATCCTTTTAACTATTCGGCAAATCATTTCATCCCAAACACTTTGCTTCAAAAATAGAGTTTTCAGGCCCTAATAACTGAACGACTTTCTTAAAAATACCAATCTAAATGTTCGAACATAAAAAAAGAAGAGTTTACAATAAGTGCAAACCCTTCTAAATTAATAAAGAACAACTAAATTTCTTCTACAGCCTTAAATACCCATAACCAACCGGTACCCCCTCCATTGGTGGGAGTATAAAGAATCATTTGCTCACTAGTTAACGCTTTAATCTCATATATAGATTCAGGATTAACCCTATCGCTGTTTGATCCTAAAATAGGTTGATTTTTAAAGGTAATGGTAGTAAAGTCGCCATTAAAAGCGAAGCTACCTACGCTTCCCGCATCGTCAGGTCCGGTATGGTAAGTATAATTAGGTGCTCCTTTTAAATCAAACACCATTTTGCCGTTGGGATCGATCGGATCATTTGAATCCCACCATAATTCCTGCCAGTTATAACCAGCTACCATAACCCACCAAGCCACTCTTCCATCAAACCATAAATGTTCTTTATCAAACACCCATGTTTTACCACCTAAATCGTCACCAACCAAAGCATAATAAGCTTCGGGAAGTGGCTCATCCAGCTTATCTACTTTTACGCTTACTGTTTTACTCAAGAACTCAGTAGCCCCTGGCTTACCGTTAGTCATATAAGGCGTAGTTGCATAATAGGTAAATGTGTGCTCTCCTGTAAAAGGAAATACGACCTCAACACGATCTGACGATTTTGTGTCCAAAATGTAATCCCAATAACCTGTAACGCCGGGGGTGAGCATTTGAACAGACATTTTATTACCACCTTCTGTAGCTTGTACAACTTTTAGCTCGATGTTTTCTACCTCAAAACTATTACTTAAAACATCCCTATCTTCTATGGGCTCGCAAGCAGAGAAAGCCATCAGTGAAACTCCTGCAAAGAGACCGATTAAATTATTTATTTTCATACTGTTTGTTTTACAAATTAATACTATTGTTACCAGCCTGGATTTTGCATATAAACACCATCCGACAATCTTATCTCCCCTTCCGGAACCGGAACTAACCCTTTGGTTTCCGCGCGATAAGCAACCTTATAAGTTCCTTCATTTCCTGAATTATTCACCTTTACATCTACGTCAAAATAATTATTCCCACTTTCCACATCTCCCCAACGAACCAAGTCGAACCAGCGCAATCCTTCAAAAGCAAACTCATGTAAACGTTCTGTTTTTAAATCAGCTAAGCTATAGGCAATAGGATCTAAACCAGCCCTTGCACGCACGGCATTCATTCCGTCGGCAGTTTGTGTTAACTCAGAATGCATTAACAACACGTCTGCAAATCGTAAATAGTAGAAATCTTGCGCAGCCCATAGCTGCATTGGGTCTCCATGAACCATATTAAACAAATAATAAAACATTCCTTTTGTACCATCCGGCCCATTGTGCTGCAGCGTAGTGTATTTTTTATTCACTAAACCTGTATTATGGTCGCCTTTGCCAATATTCCAATCTTGAATACCCAGATTAGGATCTTTGGTATTTAAATCAATAACTGATCCTTCTTTACGAGGATCTGCATCGTCCCAACTATTATAAAAGGCACTATGAACAGTACCCCAGCCCCATCCCTGACCAAATGGAATCATTGAGTGATCTCTAATACCAAAGTATAAACATACACGGTTGTTATATTTCTGACCGTTACCATTGTCATAGTCCCAGTCTCCCAGACCGTAACGTAGCGAAAACATTACTTCATGATTACCGGTACCAATAGTTCCGTTAAGGCCATCTTGGCCAACCCAGGTTAAACCTAAATTTTCGGCCCATGGTAAAACAGGGTTCATTCCATCAGGATCAAAATCCCTTGCATTTTTATTGACATAGGAGTAGGGCCACAAATTCCTGAAATCAGTTGCCAATCGATACTTGCTATTGTCTCTAATATCCTCTAAATGCGCAACAACTTCTGGTTTTGAAATACTACCGCCATCATTTAGTGGCAAAACATCTGTTGCTTGCTTAGCAATATTTGTCATATACCCTGTGTAATAGAGATAAGCACGGGCTATATATGCCTTTGCCACCCATACATTGGCATGTCCGTACGTTTCAAGAGCGTAATCTGAGGCAACCCTAACAGGTAGTAATTCCGCGGCCATTTTGAAGTCGGTTGCTATAAAAGCCCAAGTTTCTTCTAAAGAGGATCTACCCACAGCCCTATCCGCGTCAACAGTTGGGATAAGTGGCATTCCACCAAAAAATCTTGCCGCACGGTACATCATAAAACCTCGCATAAAATAGGCTTCTCCAAGTGCGCTGTTCTTAAATTCTTGCGCCTCCTGGGCAGTTTCGAAAAATTGAGCAAATTCGCCTTCTGCAACCGCTTCAATAATGGCGTTAGCTCTACTAACACCATTATACGTTTCTACCCAAAGGTCGCGATATGTATCTTCACTTGGATCCAAGAACCGATCTACATCCTTAGCGGACTTATCGTCGGGTCCGCCACCGGCCAAAACAATATCGCTTAACAAATTAGCGGCTATATGCTCGTCGCTATGTATACCATTGACAAATAAGGCATTATAAACCCCATTCATCGCTTCATCAATGTCTGTAGGGGTTTTATAGAAGGTCTCAACGTTTTTTTGATACAGGTTATCGGTATCTAAATGGTCTTCACAACTACTTGTTGTGATTGCCATAACACCAATAAGCATTGAATATATTATCTTCTTCATATCTTTAATTTTATTTTTTAAGAATAATGTAGTTCATTAACCCAAATAATTCAAGAATTATTTCTGCCTCCGGCAGCGACTAATTTTCAGTAAAAACTTTTTTCAAAAGTTTAACTTCAGCTAAGTCGGGATTAACCTGAACTTTATTCATATTTTCGATAATTTATGAATAGTTCAGGTTAAAAAGTAACATTCATCCCAAACATTACTGTTCTTGGTAGTGGGTACAAGCCTAAATCTATACCCGACCCCCAGCTATCAGGGCTGTAACCAACTTCTGGATCCATACCATCATACCCGGTAAATGTGTATAAATTATTCACCGAAACATAAACTTTAGCGGCACTCATCCATTCAAAATTCTTAAGTAAACTGTTAAATTTATACCCTAGTGTTAAGTTGTTAACTCTAAGATAATCTGCATCATGCATGTAAATATCTGAAATCAGTTGTGTGTTGGCGTTTGAATTATACGATAAACGTGGTAAACGGTCTGAAGTACCTTCTCCATGCCAACGATTAAATATCTGCGTTGTATAATTTTGAGTTAATCGATCGGCAAATGAACGGTAGGACTGCATTACCTGATGACCAAATTTACCTGACAGCGTAGTATTCATAAATACACCTTTGTACTCCGCATTTAACTGGATACCTAATTCAAAATCAGGTAACGGGCTACCTAACATTACTCTATCGTCATCATTAATGATACCATCACCGGTTTGATCTACAAACCTTACATCCCCCGGTTGGCGTGGTTTTCCCGGCTCTGTTTCTATTACCATAGGTGCTCCATCTGCCGACACATAATTGTCAACCTCTGTTTGGTTTTGTAAGATACCATCGGTTTTATAGCCATAAAAAAATCCTATTGGTTTACCCACCTGTACACGAGCCATATCCGAGGTGCCTTGCGACAAAACGTTATTTTCACCATAAATAATTCCCTCGGCATTGGCCAGCTTTGTTACTTTGTTGCTATTGTATGCGCCTGACAAGGTTACACCATATCTAAAGTCTGATATCCTATCATTCCAAGATAACAATAATTCAAAGCCTTTATTTTCGACATCACCACCATTAATATAAGGTGCCCCTGCGCCAAACGTTCCCAATATAGGTGCTCTTACCAACCAATCAATGGTTGTTTTTTTATACCAATCGAAAGTAAAGCCTAAGCGAGCATTTAAGAAACGCGTATCCAGACCAATATTAATTTGTTCTGATGTTTCCCATTTTACATCTTGATTAGGAACATTAGCAGGAAAAGCAGCTTGTTGAGGAACATCCTTATTAGGACCAAAATAATAACCTTGATCTTTATAGGCTATATTTGAACTATATACAAAGTTATCAATTGCTTGATTTCCGTTTTGCCCCCAACTGGCACGCAATTTACCGTACTCTATAAAACTAACATCCTGCATAAAATCTTCCTCAGTAAAATTCCATCCTGCAGAAACTGAAGGGAAATAACCCCAACGATTATCCTTTGCAAAATTAGAAGAACCATCCGCCCGCATAGTAAAGTCGAGCATGTATTTTTCCGTATAATTATAGGATAAACGAGCCATATATGAGGTTAAACCACCACCTTGAGCTGCCCAATCCTGACCCCATGTACCAATTTCTGATACTACTGTGGGGTTTTTTGTGTTATTAAGGTATGCATACTTTGGATCGCCGTATAGGGTATTTCTTTTTTGACCACCTAAATCTGTACTTAAAACATTTTTTAAAATTTCAGTACCAACAAGCGCAGAGAAAGAATGATTATTAATTCTAAAATCATAGGTTGCAGTATTGGTCCAAGTATGATCGGCACCCTGATACATAGTTTGCTCTGCGCCATCAACTGTGTTTTGGTATTGCGTGGCCAGCTCGTAAGTTGGCGACCATGAACGACCATTGCCAAACCATGCATTTATACCAAAAGATGAGCGAATTTTTAAATCTTTAATTGGCTCCAGGATAGCATATACATTTCCCACAATATTATTACCCTTATACCAATTGTAATTACTTCTGTAAAACATTTGTGCAATAGGATTGTGTTGATCCATCGAAACACCTTCAAGCGTTGGGCCGTAACCACCCGTACGGTGATTAATATCTTCGTTATACCAATACACAGGCGTCAAAGGATTTGTAACTAGGGCATTATGCAAATCGTTATAATAAATATTACCGGTAGCTATATCTCTTTTCTGGGTATTGTTGTAAGTAAAATTTTCACCGAATTTCAATATATCTCGTTTATCGGATTTAATAACAGTAAACTCCGTATTTAAACGAGCTGTTATCCTTTCGTACCCTGCATCGGTAATATGCCCTCCTATTATTCCTTCCTGATCGAAATAAGAAAATCCGGCAGAATACACCGCTTTGTCTGTAGCTCCGGTAATATTAATGGAGTGACTTTGCATAGCTGCATTATCATTGGACATTTCGTCAACCCAATTTGTTCCTGTCCAGCCATTCTGTAGTTTATTCCAAATATCTTGTCCATACGCCACTCCTAAATTTCCAGGAAAGGTATTCGTCATATAGGAATTTCCATTTACAATCTTATCCTCCCAATCAAAGGGAGTAAGGCGCTCATTAGAACGGGCCTCATCCATAATATACATATACTCTTGGGCATTTAATACAGGCAATTGTTTATAGGCATTTTGCACCCCATAATAACCATCGTACGAAACTTGGGCTTTACTGCCTTTCTCCCCTTTTTTAGTAGTAACAAGAATAACCCCATTGGCAGCACGAGAACCATAAATAGCTGCTGATGCAGCATCCTTTAAAACATCTATAGACTCAATATCAGACGGATTTAGGTAATCGATATCCCCAACGGACACACCATCCACAATATACAAAGGTGCGGCATTTCCAATTGTTCCTGCTCCGCGAATCGTAACGCGCGTTCCTGCTCCTGGAGCACCGCTGTTTCTGGTTATATTAACACCGGCTGCCATTCCCTGAAGTGCTTCCATCGCGCTGGAGGTATTAAGCTCCGACAGCACCTCTCCTTTTACATTGGCATTAGCTCCTGTTACCAAAGCTTTTTTCTGCACTCCATAACCTATAACAACAACCTCATCCATATCAATGGTCTCCTCTACCAAAGTGATATCAATGGTAGTTTGGTTTGCTACAGCCACTTCCCTGGTAACAAAACCGATAAAACTATAGACTAAAACATCCTCGTTAGATGCGGTAAGATTGTAATTACCATTTACATCTGTGATAGTTCCTTGCACGGTACCTTTTATGGCTATGGTAACCCCGGGTAATGAATTCCCTAAACCATCCGTAACCGTACCTGTAATAGTTTTTGTTTGCGCCATAGCCAACGACGTAAAACTAAAAAGAGTCAGCAATACGACAACAGATTTAAACAGCCAACGGAGATTGGTCTGCCTAATGCAACTGCACAAATGTAGTTGCGTTTTGAAAATAGATTTTTTCATAATTTTCAATTTTAATTGATTCAATTCTATTTATTAATTAAACATTCTACTTAGAAACCGAAGTCTGGGTCCAATCAAACTTCCTAATTTCGCTATTAACTATTCTTCATATCATAGGCATGCTATCTTTTTAATTAACAATCGTTAAGACTAACATTTAAAACATTAACTTAAATCAATACTTCCTCTCTACACAAGAGTATATTTTTGTTATTTTTGCACCTTTAATTGATTCAATTCCATTTATTGGACTTGCAATTGGAGGCGAGAAGATGGGTCCAATCAGACTTCTCGCCTCTTTAAAAAGAATTATCTGCACAATTGTGCATCCACCCCTCCAAGTAAATAGATTAAAGGCGCATTCCAGTTTATAGCGATTTCATTTGTTGAGTAACTACATTCCCTATCCACAAAAGACTTGGCAGGCATTAGACTTCTTTCGGCATCAGGACAATCTGTTAAAATAACGGTATTAGGCCCACCCACTAAGAAACCGGGGACAGGATCCTGAACACCATCAGCTGCTGATGGCCGATGGTGAATATTCATCACTTTATTTTTACCAAAGCCCGTTACAAAGCAATATCCGGTAGCATTACGGCCTAATAAATAATCGAGATCAGACAGAGCCGAATCCAGATATTTCGGGTTATTCGTTAATTTATGGGCAAAGAGTTTTACCATACCTTCGTTGGCAACTTGTGCGTTACTTCCCCACTCAAAAACATGAATACTGACGCCATATGGTGCTGTTTGAGAAAGCGCCACCAAACTGTCGGCTAAGAAGATAAAGTCCTGCGTTAATAAATTCGTCCAAGCAGTGTCGGAAATAAGTTCCCTGTTATCCAGCAATGAGTATACACCCAAAGCACGCACATCAATCCAGCCAGGCACTCCGGGCTTGTTGTAGAAACGCTTAGCGCTATCGAGATACTGCTCTTCGCCCGTAGCTAAATAAAGTTCGGATGCAGCCCAAAACCACTCGTCGTTAATATGCTTGTCATCATAAGCACCTGTTTCAATATCTTTAGGTTGCTCGTACAAAACATCGGGATTTAAAACTGCCCACTCCCAGGCTTTAATCGCATTTTCTAAAGCCTCTGCAGCCAATGGATCATAATCCTCGCCGTAAGATTTTAAAACCTTGGAAGCATGTGCCATTAAAGCTGCATAATCTAAAGTAGCAGAAGTAGTTTTAGCGACCACATACCTATCTCTTACCGCGTCTTTGGGCATAATCATGTTTTCAAACTTTTTGGTGGTGAGTTTGTGATATACACCGCCATCATTGGGATCTTGCATGGTAATCAACCAGCGAAAATTATAGAGCGTTTCGGTGAGTAAGTCAGGCACACCATCCCGGGAATCAGGAATACCAATCTTCAGGGAGGTATAATAATCAGAAAAATCTTCCAAGGCCCGAAACATAGTATAAGTGGTAATGCCGCTGTTAACCACGTATTTATTATAATCACCTGCATCGTACCATCCTAAAGGAGAAGAGAGGATGGTTCCTTCCGGCCGCATTTCATCAGCTGCTGAAGTATGAATGTACACCACGGTATCCGGATGACCGGCAGATCTGGCCCACTTACCGCCATGGGTGCTATCTATGGCCATTCCGGATCGATTAAAATAAAGTGCTTTTAGGGCAGCTTTGGACAGTTCCGTGTAAGGCTTATCAGCGATAGAAAACGGATATTCTTCGCTATTCACCACCATTCGATACTCTCCCGGCTTACCCAAGCTACTGAAATTGACTTTGCGAACAGCATCTCCACTTAACTCCCAAAAAAGAGCAGCGTCCGGCACAATCCGTAAAGCTACCTCGTCTTTATCATTCAATATAACAACTTCATCCACATCAGGTGAAACAAGAGCCAGTTTTGTGCCATCTGTTATGTAACCCACTTGGTTATACAAGACGGGGATTTGAACTTCCCCGCTTTTACTTTCACATGCCGTAAGCACTATAAGTAGGATATTTAACCATAAGGTAATTTTACGTGATTGCATATTTTTTTATCTTTTTGATGCATTTAATTTAAATGCTTATTCATAATAAAATTTTAAATACTAACCCATCACCACCTCTACAACATACTCCCCGGCAGGCATAATAGGAATTAAATTTCCTTCTATTTTTCTGTCATCCACTTTCAACTCCTTCACACCCTTTGATACTTTAAAAGGGTTACTCACCTTTATATTATAAGTTGCCCCTCTAAACTTCCTTGTCACTTCGTAACCCTTCCAACCACTTGGCACACAAGGATCAATGAGCAATCCATCGTATTGCGGGCGAATGCCCAATATATACTGACTAATGGTATAAAAATTCCAGGCTGCGGTGCCGGTTAGCCAAGAGTTTTTGGCTTCGCCGGGCTTGAAGGCATCTTTACCGGCAATCATTTGCGAATAAACATAGGGCTCTGTTTTGTGCAATTCGCTGATATCTTCCAGATAAGCCGGACAAATCTTTTTAAAATAATCCCATGCCCGGTCCGCATTTCCTTGTTTAATCTCCCCGATCATAATCCATGGATTGTTATGACAAAAAACACCGGCATTCTCTTTATATCCGGGAGGATAGGAAGATATTTCGCCATATTCCATAATATACTCCGAGAAGGGAGGGTTGTTTAACACAATGCCATATTTACTGTCCAAGCGTTCTTTTACTGAATCCAGTGCCTTTTTGCACATACCCTCATCCTTGCCAATTTCTGCCATCGTGCACCAACCCTGCGACTCAATAAATATTTGACCTTCCTTATTATTTTTACTCCCTACTTTATTTCCGTAAAAATCATAAGCTCTTAGATACCAGTCTCCATCCCAACCGTATTTTTTTACCGCATCCACCATTGCATCTACGTGAGCCTGGGCTCGTTCAGCCTCGCTATCTTTTCCCAAAACTTTACAGAGTTCGATATAATCGCGGCCATAAACCACAAAAAGTCCGGCAATCATTAATGATTGCGCTTTGGAGCCTTCAGCCTTATTCTCGGTGGTTTGAAATGATTCATTAGGGTCGGTGGAAAAACAGTTTAGATTAAGACAATCGTTCCAGTCTGCCCGTCCAATCAAGGGAAGACCATGAGGCCCCAAATTATTAATCACATGATTAAAAGAAACAGTCAGGTGGTCGAACAAGGTTTTAGCGATTGACATATCATTGTCAAAAGGCACCATTTCATCGAGTATGGCAAAATCACCTGTTTCTTTGATGTAACTTACAACACCCAGTATTAACCACATTGGGTCGTCGTTAAAACCTCCACCGATATCATTATTCCCTCGTTTTGTTAAGGGCTGATATTGATGGTAACAACCTCCGTCGGTAAACTGTGTTGAAGCAATATCGATAATGCGTTCACGAGCCCTTTCGGGTATCTGGTGCACAAAGCCAATTAAGTCCTGATTAGAATCCCGAAAGCCCATACCCCGACCGATACCACTCTCGAAATACGATGCCGAACGCGAGAAGTTAAAGGTTACCATACACTGATACTGATTCCAAATATTTACCATCCTATCGAGCTTCTCATCGCCCGAATTAAGCGTATAAACATTTAGCAGTTTATCCCAATACGCCCTTAGCTGGTCAAAAGCAGCATCCACCTTTGCCGTTGAATCAAACTTAGCCAGCGTAGCTTTTGCTTTGGTTTTATTGATTACGCCCTTGCTTTCCCACTTGTCCTCTTGCGAATTTTCCGCATAACCCAAAACAAAAACAAAGTCTTTGCTTTCGCCGGGTTTTAACTCTACTTCGATATAATGTGATGCCACAGGAGACCAACCATGTGCTACACTCATGCCCGGTTTTCCCTCCAGCACCTTTTGGGGTTCATGAAAACCATTATAGAGTCCCATAAAAGTTTCTCTATCGGTATCGTAACCATCAATAGCTGTATTTACGGAGTAATAAGCATAATGATTACGACGTTCTCTGTATTCCGTTTTATGGTAGATGGTTGAGCCTTCAATTTCTACCTCACCTGTGGAGAAGTTACGCTGGAAATTCTCCATATCCGTAGCCGCATTCCATAGCGCCCATTCTATAAAAGAGAATAATTTCAATTTTTTTGCTTCAGTTGAACTGTTGCTCAGGGTTAACTTTTGAACTTCGGCCCGGGTTTTTAATGGCACAAAGCATAGCACCTCTGCTGTAACACCCTCTTTTATGCCCTTTATTTTGGTATAATTCATACCATGGCGACATTCGTAGCTATCCAGCGCTGTTTTACATGGTTTCCAACCTGGTGACCAAAGTGAATCACCATCTTTAATATAAAAATACCGACCCCCACTATCCATCGGAACGTTATTGTAACGATATCTGGTAATCCGCCTAAACTTGGCATCTTTATAAAAAGAATACCCACCTGCCGTATTTGAGATCAATGAGAAAAAATCCTCATTACCCAAATAATTAATCCAGGGCCAAGGCGTTTGAGGTGTTGTAATAACATACTCTCTATTCTCATCATCAAAAAAACCGTATTTCATAAATTAACTTTTAAAAATCGAACATTTCCAATCCTAATTATATCAATCTGTAATAATCATATCTTCCCTTCTTCGCCTGTTGAGCTCTGTGGTAATCTCATCCATTTTTTGCACATTCAATGGGTAAAGCGTCATTAAACCCGCACCTAATACAGCAATAATAGATGGTATCCAACTCATAAGCATAATAATACCGGGAACAGCAGCCTCAATAGCTACTGAGTCCTGTCCATCATAATGGAAAGCAGCCAATACCAATCCTATAATTGCACCTGCTACTCCTCCCCCAAATTTGGTTGAGAAAGATCCTGCCGAATAAATCAACCCCGTTGCTCTTCGTCCGTTTACATATTCAGAGTAATCTGCTACATCTCCTAACATGGCAAAGAATAGAGTCGGGAAAATGGCAGCTCCAAATTCTGATAAAATTCCAATTGAGAAAATGCTGAAAATATTTTCCGGGCCACAAAAGGACAGCAGGGCATTAATACCACCTGAAAAAATAAAGGCGTAAATAAAAAGATTTCGTTTCCCAAACCTTCGGGCTAGCGCAGAAGTAACCATAGCTCCACCAATAGATGCAATCATAAGTGCTACCATATAGGAGGCAGACAGCAATTGATTGTGTAAGTAGTGCGTAAAATAGATCACTACAATACCCTGCTTTATAGCGTTATAAACCTGAAACAACAAACCTATGAAAAGCAAAACTACCCAAGGTTTATTTTTAATTATATCCAGAAGATCTCTTTTTAAATTACTTTGCTGCGTTTTAAGCGGTTTAATCCGCTCTTTAGTTGTATAGAAGGTGAGTAGTAAAGAAAGCACCAAAAATATGGATAATACATAGATGGCACTGCTATACCCCCTCTTTTGATCAATAACCACAATACTCGCTTCACTTATATTTGCTTCTCCTTCCACAATAAATGAGTACGCCCGATTAGCTTCCATTGAAAAACTCTTTCCCTTAGTAGCTAAATTAAGTGTATCGGGCAATTTATTATTAGCCCAGCTGAATAGTGCCAATCCATTTTTTGTTTTAACATTTACATTCTCCACATTTTGGGAAGCAGAAATAGTCACTTCATATTTCTCATTGGCCAGCTGATTAACCCTAACATCTGGGTTGATATTACCAAAATAAACCACTAAAAAAAGGAGGGCACCTTGCACCAACATACCACCAGCAAAAGCCCCTACCATCCGATAGGATCCCAAACTTGTTCGCTCCTTATCGTCACCCGACATTACAGCCATTAGTGCACCGTACGGAATATTATTGGCTGTATAAACTAAGGTGAATATAATATAGGTAGAATAAGCATATATTATTTTTCCACTGGCACTTAATTGAGGTGCAGTAAACAATAAGGACAACATAGCCCCCAAAGGTAAGGCAGTCCATAAAATCCAGGGTCTGAATTTTCCATATTTTGAGTTGGTTCTATCTCCAATAACTCCCATAGCAACATCGCTAACACCATCGCTAAACCTTGCAACAAGCATTAAGAGACCAACAGCAGCAGGGTTTATCCCGAACACATCAGTATAAAAAATGAATAAAAAAGTTGTAACACCACGCCACGCAATGTTTGCTGCTGCATCACCCATGGCATATCCTAGCTTTTCGCGAATGGAAATCCTATGCTCCTTTATGTTGATTTTGCTTTTCACACAATAAAATTTAGTATTTCCTTATGCGTTAATTCATACACCTCTCTGCTAAATAAATACAATCGGGCCGGCTTATGGGCCACCCCTTTCTGCTTTTCTTCCAAGGGGATAAGATATTTCATCCGAGCCACTTTTTTTCTAAAATTCCGTTTGTCAAAAGTGGTGTCTAAAATAATTTCATATACTTTTTGTAATTGCGAAAGCGTAAACTTATCAGGCAGTAATTCAAAGCCAATGGGTTCGTGCAGTAACTTATTGCGCAGGGCTTTTAAAGCTTCTTCCAGAATTAGATTATGATCGAAAGCCAGTTCTTTCACCTCACCAATCGGCATCCATTTTACATTCCGCCCTTTCCACTCTAAGGTAACTTTTTGAGTAGCCAATAAAGCGAAGAAACCGATAGACACGATTCTTTTATCGGGATTTCTGCCATCATGTAATAACCATTTACGATCATTCTCTTTTTTTAGCCGATCGGGAGAGGCAAAGGTTTTAAATTGTTCCAAATAAATATCATACAATCCGGTTAGGTCAAACAAAATCCTATCTGCAGCTTCAACTATGGTCTCATCCTCATAAATATGATTACCCGTCAAAGTTAAATCCGAGAACTCCACCTTACCACTATCGTCGCTTAGTGTCCTTTCAACAACCAATACATTCAGCTTCTCAAAATCAAAACCAAATACAACACAGTCTACTGATATATAATCATTTAACTTTTTACCGGATATCATATGCCATGATTTTTATCATTAAAAACTTATATAAAACAAGCTAAAGTGTATTTATTACACTTACTCGAACAGTTGCGAAATTATAACAATATTTTAAATAAATCAAATTTTATTGTAAAATTGTTAATCTGGTAGAATATTAATCGCAGGAAGGCCAAGTGACATGCAAAATTAAATACCTGACCAAAATCTGGAAGAAAATTAGTGACTTAACAATGGTAATGTAGATGGTTCATGGTTGTTCTAATATCCCAATTTACAAATTCACTAAAACTGCCTAATTAATAACTTCAATTAATTAAATTTAAAGTTAAAAGAGCGATTGTTTGAAATCACGACAATAGGAGCGCAATAAACTATAAATAAAAGTACGTTACTTCTTGTTAACGAAGTAACGCCTTGCCACCTTATAGATACTGCACCTCCCGAGCCCCCTGAATTTTTGAATTACAGTAACACCTGGTACTTTTTCTTGCAAAGCCCGATCTAAATCTGTAAAAGATTGGCCCTATAAGGCTTTGGAAGGTACAGAAGCTAAGCACCTGTAATATTATTTTTTTACCCTACCAAAGCCTACGACCACAAAATCGTTCAGGTTAGTATAAGATACCGATAAAATAAACATCGGACAGAGTTCAGTTTACACTCCCTTTTCTGCTTTAATATTAAAATTTATTCCAATTCTAGCACTACTTCTTTTAAATTTGCAGAACTGTTCCCCACCATGATTTTAAATTTACCCGGTTCCACAACAAAACTCTTGTCGATATTATAAAAGGCAAAGAGATCGGGAGTCAATTCAAATTCAACTGCTTTGCTGCTTCCGGCCTCAAGTGTAATTCTGCTAAATCCTTTTAGTTCTTTAATAGGACGGGTTACAGAGCTTACCATGTCCCGGATATACAGTTGAACCACTTCATCCCCGGCTACACTGCCGGTATTTTTAACATCTACCGTTACTTTAACAATTTTATCTTTTGACGTTTTAATAGTCGATAGTTGGGGAGCGGATATTTCAAATTGCGAGTAGCTCAACCCATAGCCAAAAGGATAGAGTGGGGTAACCTCGTCGTTAAAGTAGCCTCTTCTGTCGAAAGGCTTATGGTTGTAATAGGCAGGGATGTGCCCGACCGACCGGGGGAAAGAGATGGGTAGTTTTCCGCCCGGATTGTATTCGCCAAATAGCACCTTGGCTATTGCCGTTCCACTTTCCTGACCCAAATACCAACATTCAAGCATAGCATCGGCATTTTCCGATAACTCGTTTACAGCCAATGGGCGGCCATTGTTAAGGACAACGATAACTTTTTTGCCCAGTCTTTTCAGTTGGTCGAACAACTCTTGCTGACGTCCGAATAATTTGAGAGATGTCCTGTCCCCCATATGGTTGTAGGCCCAGGCTTCTCTGGATGTTTGCTCATTACCCCCAATGGCTAAAACAACCACATCGGCTTTTTGGGCAACTTTAAGGGCTTCAGCTATCAGCCGGTCGTCCTGCTCTTTTGTAGGGAATGCTACCGAATCTGTATTCCAGCCATCGGCACTGGTAATTTTGTTGCCGGCATCATCCACACCGCTTGTGGTGGTTATTTTGCACCCTTCGGCATACAGAACTTCCACTTTATTGCCTACCGCTTTTTTGATACCCGCCAAAAGCGAAACGTCATATTGGGGCCAACCGCTATAGCCTCCGAGTAATGAGCGGTCGGCATTGGGCCCGATGACCGCCAATGTTTTGATTTCATTTTTATTCAAGGGCAGGGCATTGTTCTTGTTTTCGAGCAGGGTAATGGCTTTTAAGGCTGCCTCAAGAGCCAGTTCCCTATGCCCTGGGCGGTTTACCGCCGCGTGTGCTTCTTTGGGGTCCACATAAGGATCCTCAAACAAGCCCATTTGGAATTTTTGTTCCAGCAAGGGCAATACCATGGCGTCTATGTGGGATTCGTCTATCTTTCCGTTTTTTACCAATTCCACCAGATATGGGTAGCAATCGGGCGTGGGCAATTCAATGTTTACCCCTGCCGATATGGCCAACGCGGCAGCTTCTTTTTTGCTGCCGGCTACCCAGTTGCCCCAATCGTCTTCTTTCTGAAACAACTCGGTAATCGCAAAGTAATCAGAAACGACTGCTCCCTGAAAGCCCCATTCTTTGCGCAACACATCCTGTAGCAACCACTTGCTGGCATGAGAAGGTACGCCGTCGATTTCGTTGTACGAAGCCATTACATTCATAGCCCCCGCCTCTTGTATACATCTTTTAAAGGGAGGGAAAAATACCTCGCGTAAAACCCTTTCAGAAACATTTACAGGACCGCAATTAGTTCCGGATTCGGGCTGCCCGTGTGCCGCAAAGTGTTTTAAGGTGGACATTATTTTGTCTTTGTCCTTAAAACTCGCGTCGCCCTGAAAGCCTTTGACGGCAGCGATGCCCATCTCTGAAACCAGATAAGCATCTTCACCAAACGTTTCCTCCACTCGTCCCCAGCGCGGCTCCCTGGCTACATCTACCACCGGTGTGAGAGCCAGGTGGCCTCCTCTGGACCGAATTTCCAATGCCGACATGCTGTACAATTTCTCCACCAGTTCCGGATCGAATGTACCGCCAAGACCGATAGGCTGAGGGAAGCTTGTACCCTCAAGGGCGGCATGTCCGTGTAAACTCTCTTCGTGAAAAATAACCGGTATACCCAGGCGGGTCTGCTCAATAAAATAACGCTGTACTTCGTTGGTAAACTTAGCCATTTCGATCGCCCCCAGTTTATTTTTCAATTTGCTGGGGCGGCCAATCTGGCCGATACTGTTAGGGTAATTGGTAAGTACTTTTTTTGCATTCCACTTTCCCTCCGCATCCAATAATTGATCGGCATTACTTTCCCATACACAAATAGTTTGTGCCACTTTTTCTTCCAGGGTCATGTGCTTGAGTAAATTATTGGCTCGTATTGCAGGGGATAAAGAAGCATCTTTATATCTTAAATCGCTTTTAAATGAGTTCATTGTGATAAATAATATTGTTGCAAGAATTCCTATTTTTATTTTCATGTCCGCTTGAGTAATGTTTGTTAATAAATTGTACTGTTGAATTTCAGTAGCTCTGTAGCAATCCCTCTATAACTTCTCTATCACCTTTTCCATTTCTTCCAATGATTTCCCTTTTGTTTCGGGCACCATTTTCCAAACAAATAGAGCCGAGAGGATGCTCATTGCACCGTAGAACAAATAAGTACCGCCTCCACTGAACTCCATCATGGCCGGATAGGTGGACGAGATAAAATAATTGGCGGCCCACTGCGTGGCCACGGCAATGGCAATTGCCCTACCCCTGATTTTATTGGGGAATATCTCCCCTATGAGTACCCAGCAGATGGGTCCCCAGCTCATCATAAACGAAGCGGTGTAAATAATAATGAACACCAGCGTGCTGATGCCTATCACCTTAAAAAACGACAGCATGGCAATGGCAACCATACCAATGGCCATACCTATGGATCCCGTTATCAACAAAGGTTTGCGGCCCCATCTGTCCACCGTTAAAATGGCCACCACGGTAAACACCACGTTTACCAAGCCCATAACAATGGTCTGCAGCATGGAGGCATCTTTGGCCGCACCCATGCTCTCGAAAATGCGGGGCGCATAATATAAGGCTACGTTAATGCCCACAAATTGCTGGAATACCGATAGAAGAATTCCGATGACGATCACCTTTTTTCCATAAGCGAATATCCTGGACGAAGACGTGCTGGCCAGCGTGACTTTAATGTCGCCAAGTATTTTTTTAGCTACTTCGGCACCGTTGATACGCTCCAATATATTTAACGCTTTATCGTTATGCCCTTGCATGGCCAGGTAGCGGGGCGTTTCGGGCACAAATATCAGGAGAATGGCAAAAATTGCAGCCGGTATGGCTTCCGACATAAACATGTAACGCCAGCCTATTTGGTTAATCCATTCTATGCTTTGCCCTTTGGCGATGCTCCAGTTGACAAAATATACCACCAACATCCCAAAGATGATGGCAAACTGGTTAAAGGATATCAAACGGCCGCGCATGTGGGCCGGGGCTATTTCGCTGATGTACATGGGACTGATGGCTGAAGCCAGGCCGACGCCTATGCCGCCGATGACACGGTAAAAGTTAAACATGTACAACAAACCCATGGTGGGTTCGCCCTTGGTAAAAAAAAGGAATTCGGGGTTTCCGGAGCCCAGGGCCGACACAAAAAACAGGACGGCCGCCACCAGCAAGGAGTTTTTACGGCCAATACCCGAAGCCAGCAATCCGGATATGGCTCCACCGGCGATACAACCTATCAGGGCACTGGAAACCGTGGCCCCATGTGCAAACGAACTTAAATTGAGGCCTTCGATCAAAAAGGCCTGGATGGATTTTTCGGCTCCGGATATAACCGCGGTATCATACCCAAAAAGCAGTCCCCCCAAGGTGGCCACCAATGTTAGGAGCATGATATAGCCCATATTTTGCTGTCTCATTTGTTTATGGATTTTTGCGTGTTAGCCTAATATAAATGGGTTGAATAAAATAAAGCTCCCCGACCGAACCCGTGTTTGATTGCGAAAAAAGCGGGGAGCTTTGCTGCAGTGGTTAAATGTACATGTTGATGAGTTGCTCGTAACGTTCCTGCTTGCCACTTGTCATAGCGGGTTCGCCCACTTCCTTGGCAATTTTGCGTAAATCTTCCAAGGACAGTTTCCCGTCCGCAAAATCGGCTCCTTTGCCGGACGCGAACGAAGCGTACCTGTCCGCTTTTAGTTTTGGGTACTCGCTGTTGTTCAATATGTCATGAGCAACAGTCAGCGCACGCGCAAATGTATCCATGCCCGAAATGTGGGCTATGAAAATATCTTCCAGATCGGTAGAGCTGCGACGGGTCCGTGCGTCGAAGTTGATACCGCCTCCCTGCAAACCGCCTGCCTGGAGGATGACCATCATGGCCAGCACGGTTTCGTTTATATTGGTGGGGAACTCGTCGGTGTCCCACCCGTTTTGGTAATCGCCCTTGTTAGCATCTATGCTTCCCAGCATGCCGGCATCGGCGGCGCATTGCAGTTCGTGTTCGAAGCTATGCTGCGCCAAAGTGGCGTGATTTACCTCCACGTTCAGTTTAAAATCTTTGTCCAGCCCGTGATGGCGCAAAAAACCGATCACCGTTTCGGCGTCCACATCGTACTGGTGCTTGCATGGCTCCATCGGTTTTGGCTCAATAAAGAAATTGCCCTTGAAACCATTGCTCCGTCCGTAATCGCGCGCCATTGTGAGGAATCGGGCCATGTGTTCTTTCTCGGCTTTCATATCGGTATTCAATAACGACATGTAACCTTCGCGCCCGCCCCAGAAAACATAATTCTGTCCGCCCAGGGCGATGGTGGCGTCCAATGCATTTTTAACCTGTACACCTGCGTGCGCAAGCACGTTAAAATCGGGGTTGGTAGCTGCGCCGTTCATATAGCGCGGGTTCGAGAATACGTTGGCTGTGCCCCAAAGCAGTTTAACGCCGGTTTCCTTTTGATACTGTTGCGCTATAGGTATCATTTTGGCCAGGCGCTCCTCGATTTCAAATACCGATCCGTCGCCCACCACATCCACATCGTGGAAGCAATAGAAAGGGGCGCCTATCTTGGTAAAGAATTCAAATGCCGCCTGCATCTTGTATTTTGCTTTGTCGAGCGCATCGCTCCCTTTATCCCATGGAAAGACTTTGGTGCCCGGACCAAATGGGTCGCCTCCATCGCCGCAGAAGGTGTGCCAGTAGGCAACCGCAAAGCGCATGTGCTCTTTCATCGTCTTACCCGCAATCATTTGTTCGGGATTGTACCATTTAAATGCCAAGGGGTTTTTTGATTCTTTGCCCTCATAGCTGATCTTATCGATACCCGGAAAAAATTCGTTGTTTGCTGCCATGTTTTATAAGATTTAATAATAGGTTTTAAGATATAATAGACTTATTTACAGATCCCAGATTATCAACGCATGCACATCAAGCAAGAAGCTTAGTAGAAACATTAATTTTCAAGCTTTTATAAAAACATATCAAGTGATTGAAATTAATGCTTGTACGAGTGTGGCGCAAGGGGTTCGTAATGAAAATTATTTCAATCCTGCTTTCCACTTTCCATAGGCTTCGCTCAATTTTTCAACATGTTGTTTTTGGGGCTTGCATACCTCTACCTTTTCCAGCGATGCGAAGGCTTCCTTCAGGCTGGCGTACAAACCTGCCCCATAGGCTCCGCCACGGGCGGCGCCCAGGGCACCGTCGGTTTCGTACAATTCGATGGTGGAGCCCGAAATATCGGCCAGGGTCTGCCGGAAAACCGGGCTCAGGAACATGTTGGTTTTCCCTGCCTTTATCACCTTGGTCTCGATTCCCGATTGCTGCATTATCTCCATCCCGTACATAAAACTAAATGCAATGCCTTCCTGTGCAGCGCGCAACAGGTGCGCCCGGGCATGGTGGTTGAAATTGAGGTTTTTTACGCTGGCCCCGGGATTGCTGTTGCCCAGCACACGCTCGGCCCCGTTGCCAAAGGGATAGACCAATAGACCTTTACTCGCGGGCTCAACGGCCATGGCTTCGTGGTTCATTTGCTCATAATCGAGCCCCGGCGCCACATTTTTGTGCAACCATGAGTTAAGGATGCCGGTTCCGTTGATACAGAGCAATACCCCCAGGCGGTTTTTGGTAGTGGTGTGGTTGACGTGCGCAAAAGTGTTTACGCGTGATTTTGGATCGTAGCGCAGCTGGTCGCTTACCCCATAAACAACGCCCGAAGTGCCTGCGGTGGCCGCTACCTCGCCCGGTTGAAGCACGTTTAGGCTGAGTGCATTGTTGGGCTGGTCGCCGGCGCGGTACGCTACGGGCGTGCCCATTTCCAAATTAAGTTCCTTTGCTGCTGATTCACTTAACAGCCCTTGCACTCCAAAGGTTTTTTCTACTGTGGGGATAAGGCCACGGTCAAAACCATAGTTCTCCAAAAGTTCTTTCGATACGTCATTTACTTTAAAGTCCCAAAAAATGCCTTCGGACAGGCCTCCTACTGTAGTAGCAATGTCGCCGGTCAGCTTGTAGGCTATATAATCGCCCGGAAGCATTATCTTATCAATCTCTTTATATACGTGGGGGTCATTTTCCTTAATCCACTTTAGTTTCGACGCCGTAAAATTACCCGGCGAGTTGAGCATGTGCCCAAGGCAATGTTGCTTGCCTATTTCGCAAAATGCCTTATTGCCGTATCCGATGGCCCGGCTGTCGCACCATATTATGGCCGGGCGCAATACCTCTCCATTTTTATCCACCATTACCAAGCCGTGCATCTGGTAGGAGATACCAATGGACTTGATGTTTTTTTTATCAATGTTGGATGCTGCAATAACATCGGCCAGGGCCAGTTTTAGGTTAATCCACCAATCCATTGGGTTCTGCTCCGCCCAATCGGTTTTTGGCGTTGAAATGGACATTTCTTCTTTTGGGGAAAAAGCGGAATTGAGTGCCTTGCCACTTTTAACATCCAGTAAGCTTACTTTAACCGATGAGCTTCCGATGTCGAATCCTAATGCATACATAATATAAAAGAATAATAAATAAGGATTAAATCATAACAACCAACATTATATCGTTCTGGTCTGGTAGGGTGTAAATGTATAAAAAAGAATGGTTGTTACAACGATTCCCGAAAAAATAATTTGGTGGGCACACAAAAATCCATCCTTATGTCCTCACTGGCAAACGCTGCGGCTTTCTGTCCCATCAGCTTAAAGTCGGTGGAAATAACGGAAATGCCTTTGTAAATAAATTTTTTCATGGGGGTTTCGTTGTATGATAAGATTCCAACATCGGTGCCGGGCTCCAGTTTTTTTGCGCGGCACTGCTCTAATATGTGACCCAGCATCCGGTCGCTCACGCTAAAGTACATATCGCCGGCTTTTACGTTTAGTTCTTCCTCTTTTTCTAAACGGATATGTTTGTAGTTGTACTTTTTGCAATGCTCCTCAAAGCGTTCAGCAGTAACAATGGGATGGTAGGTATAATCGGGGTAAACCATTACCATACGCTTGTATCTGCCCAATAGGTGGTTGGCCTGTTCCAGCACGTCCAAAACGGGTGCACTAAAGTCCTGGTAGAGTTTATTTCCGAAGTTCTTGATGTTCGTGTCCCAGTCTATGATCAATGTTTTGTCGGGGGGTAGTTGGCTGACAACCCCGGCAACTTGCTCATCTGCAAAAGGCATGACGATATATTTACTGTAACGATGGTGTGCCTCGCTTATCAGCTTTTTGAACAGATGGATATTGTAATGGTGGAAATGAACATCGGCAATGGTGTCCTTGTCAAGGTTTTTCACGAACTCTCCGTACAATACTTCTTTATAAGCTTTAAAGGTATCTAAAAATAAAAATACCTTGCGCCCCTCCTTGGCGATGAAATACCCTTTGTTGGGGACCGACTCGACTATGCCCCGGTCCTTCAGTTCCCCATAGGCTTTAAAAACCGTATCGCGCGACAGCTTGTTATCACGGCAGATGGCGTTTACCGAAGGTAACTGGTCCCCGTGGTGCAGTTTGTTTTTTGCGAGCGCGGTCACAACATTATCCACCAACTGCTGGTACTTGGGTATTTCACTCTGAGGGTTTATATCGAATTTTATCATGTGAGAAATTTGAAAAACAGACTGTTCTGTATTGGTAGGTTCAAATATAGGGTATATTTTATCAAATATTAACCTTTGGATAATTATAGTTAGAAAAAACTACAAAACAGTTTAGTGTAGTGCTCTATTTTAAAGAAGATGGCTGTAGACATGTGAAAGTATAATTGGAAAGCATCATGAAAAATACTCATCGTAACTTTTTGGTTAACCAGCATATCAGAACCCATTTTATCGAGACCTATTTATTTTAAGTGCCGTAACTTGAGAATTTGAACTCATTACAAATAGATAAAAATTCTAGCCGGATCAGAAATTTCCAACACAAAAAATAAAAAAACGCTTAAGCCGTTGGCATTAAGCGCTTTTTTATTTTTTTGCAAAGTACAAATTAGGCCTATTACTCAAGCCTTATGTACAATAAAATGCAAATAAATTGTAATCTACCGGCCTATGTGTTGCCCCGGTATTGCAGAGCAACATTAGCCAGCGGATATATATTCATTCAATGCAAAAGAAACACTATTTCACTACTACTCGCTGTGTATGAGTTCCGTTTTCAGAATTTATTATTACTAAATACAATCCAGGATTTAAGTTTTCTACATTGATTGACGTTGTGCCATTTAATGCAGATGCATTGTAAACTTGCTTCCCCTGGGTATCAAATAGTGATAAGGTGTAGTTTTTTTCTTTCGTATTAATATTAAGCTTGTTTATTGCAGGGTTCGGAAACACGGTGATATCAGACAATGAATCTTCACTGTTTTCATCAGGCAATAAATTATTATCAATAGCACTAATTTTGGCCGACTTGGTAGTTTCGCCCCAGGTAAAAACTTCCCATCCTCCAATGTTTGAGCGGTTACACATCATTGCCGACCCACCACCTTCGGAGCTAACGTATTTTCCATTGCTTCCTTTTATGGCAAATTGGTAGTTCCCTAGATCAACCAAAGTAAATTTCTCCCAGTCTCCAATGCTTGTACGGTCGCACATCATTGGCGAAGAACCATTATTTGAGCTTACATATTTTCCGTTGGTACCTCTTAAAGCTACTTTACCGTCACCCACATCAATAACATCAAATTTTTCCCAGCCCTGAACAGAGTTTCTGTCACACATCATTGCCGAGGAACCATTGTTCGAGCTTACATATTTATTGTTGCTACCCTTTAATGTAATAGTCCATACGTGTTTATAATAACGTACATAATCAACATGCATTTTTACGTAAACGTCATAATTGTTAGGCGGATTGCCGGCCAAGTCGCCCCCTATTGCAACATTTAAAATATAAAAGAAGGGTTGGTGATACTCTTTTCTTGTTTCATCTAAATAGTGAGAACCGTAATACACACCATCTAAATAAAATTTAAGCTCGGTATCTGTTTTTTGACAACCGAAAGTATGCCACTGTGTCCAGTCGGGAGCAGGCCTGCTAACAGTATGATAAACCCAGTTATGCGGCCAGTTCTGAACGTCTGAATCTCCATCTCCATCATAATCGAGCGATGGGTTGTAATGGATGGTAGAAATGGCGTCGTGGTTGGGAACCATTTCCATGATATCAATTTCTCCACAACTTGGCCAGGCCGAACCCCCATTTACATTATGGGCACTTACATTTGGATTATTAAAACTTTCTCCCATCGACCAGAATGCAGCAAAAGTTGCATCTTTACCATTCCAGTCCCAGTCTTCGAATTTAATTCTGGCTTCGGTATAACCTTCGTCCCATACTATTTTATTAGCTGAGTTTATTCGCCCCGATTCTATCCTGTTTTCCTGAAAATTATAAGAGGCAAATAATGTTAAATGACCATTGCCCACCGTTACTCTATCGGCAGTATAGGTTTGCAGCTCATTGTTTATGTTGAGGTTTCCAACTTCAACATTCCAATGGTTGGTATCTAACGAGTTTCCATCAAATTCGTCATTCCATTTTAAATACCAATCGCCTTCCGGTGTTTGTCCGAAAGCACACACATTTACTATTAAAAATGTAAAAATAGATAATGTGATTTTTGAAATTAATAGTCTGTTTTTTTTCATAAAAATTTATTTTTTCTTGTTTGTACAAAAAACAATAGTTGATTTTATCTGTACAAATGTAGCTACACTGCAGATTACACGCTTGTCCCTGTGTTAAAAAAAGGTGGTTAGGATGTTCACACTAACAGATTTATTAATATCGGTGTCCCTTAAGCCTTTATTAATTTGCACTGAAAAACAGCGCTTTGGCAGTGTATAGGTTTTAATTAGAGAAGAGGCTTATTGCCGCTACAGCGAATTTACACAACAATTACCAGGTAAGCCGGTGTTAGTTAAATTGGATTTTTTAAGCGTATTGAGCTACTGAATATTATCCAGGCAATCTATTTTTATCAACTCATCACCTTCAATAAGTGGTACAGTTATACTCGATGGAGTAGCTAATCCTAGCCGTATTTTTGAGACGGAAAGCGCACGGTTGGCCTGCACCTTGTTTTGTGGTGTTGTATAGTAAAAGATTCGCTTCCGCCAATTATATTAACTGAGGCCTTTATTGGCATATTGAGTTGGTGTAAGACCAAACTGTTTTTTAAATATTTTACTAAAACTATGCGGATCGTTAAAACCAACCATATAGCCTATTTCAGAAATACGATGTGTACGCTTTTCTAATAACTGGCAAGCTCTTTTAAGGCGCATGATTTTTATAAATTCACTAGAAGTGCAGTTGGTAATTTTTTTAAGTTTCATATGCAAAAGAGTTCTACTCATACCCATTTCCTTTACCAATTCGCTTACTCCAAATTCCGAATTATCCATATTGTTTTCAATTGCTTTTTTCACTTTTTCAATAAACAATTCGTCAACTGAAGTAACGGTAATTTCTTTCGGCTCCATGTTTACTTTTGAATAAAACAGCTCCTGGAGTTTTCGTCGTGAATCAATGATTGCTTTAACGCGCGTTATCAGGTATTTTTTATTGAATGGTTTTGGAATAAAGGCATCTGCTCCTGTTTCAAAACCTTCCATTTGCAATTCAATACTTGTTTTAGCGCTTAATAGAATTACAGGAATATGGCTTGTTAAAAAATCTTCTTTTATGCGCTTACACAACTCAATACCATCCATTATTGGCATCATAATATCACTAATAATTAAGCTGGGCTGCAAGTTTTTTGCTAATTCCAAGGCTTCTTCTCCGTTTGACGCTTCATGAATAATGTAATCGTTAATTAAACACGACTTTACATATATCCTCAAATCCTCATCATCTTCCACCAGTAATATCTTACTCCTATCTTTTACATCCTTATCTTGAATTGATTGATTTATCGGGGCAGGATAATCTTCTGATTCGTTTAACAGCTGATCAATTATTTGAAAATCAGGCTCCGATTCTGCCGAATTATTAAATACAAAAGGAGAATCCGTTGAATTTTCTTCTTTATTTAAAATGGGAAGTACTATTTCAAACTGTGTGCCCCTATTGGGAATACTGTTAACTGTGATATTTCCATTTAAGCTTTCAATTATTTCTTTTGTAAGCGATAAACCTATTCCGGTTCCTTTATATCCGGCAGAACTACTTAGCTGGGCTTGATAAAACCTATCGAAGATTTTATGTATACTATCCGCACTTATGCCAATACCCGTGTCGGCTACCGAAATATACAACTCCTTTTTATTTTCATTAACTTTTAAATGAATTGTTATTTTGCCCTCTGAAGGGGTGAAATGGAGTGCATTGGAAATTAAATTATAGAAAACAATTTCCATTTTGCCAGGATCAAACCATGTAATATATTCTTTTACACTGCACTGGAATTCAATTAGTACAGCTTTTTTTTTGGCCGATGCATTAAACGCATTTAAAATATTTTGAATAAAAAGAACCAAGTCTGCTTTTATACAATACACTTGAAGGTTTTTAGTATCAATTTTCCGTAAGTCGAGTATTTCGTTAATTAACCGCAATAAGCGAAATGCATTTTTTTGAATAACTGAAAGATAATAGTTGGATTCCTGGCTGGTCTTAAACATTTCTTTTAAATGTTCAATTGGACCTAATATAAGCGTTAATGGAGTTTTGAACTCATGCGACATGCTGGTAAAAAAACGAAGCTTAAGCTCATTGGCCTGTTTTGCCTCCTCTGTTTTTTCAATCACTTCTTCCTTTTGTTTTTTTAACGCCAAATTAGCTTTTGCCAATACCTGGTTTTGTTTTAATATTTCCGAAGTTTTTGCCTCTACCTGTAATTCCAGTTCTTTTTTTTGTTTGTAGAGCGATTGCGTTCTTATTTGTGTAATTAGTAAAACAATTATTAGCCCTAAAGCCATTATTATCGCAATAAACCAATTGGTTTGCCAATATGGAGGTTTGATAAATATTTTTAGTTTGGCAGCTTGTTCACCCCACTTGCCTCTGCTATTTGTTGCTTTCACTAAAAAGGTATACTCCCCCGGCTTTAAATTTGAATAGGCTGCATGCCGTAAACCATAGATATCATTAACCCAGTTTTTATCAAACCCGACTAACTTATAGGCATAATTAATTCGGTGCGGAGATGTATATTCCAAGGCGGCAAATTCTATTTGCAGCATTTTATCTTTATAAGATAAATGCAACTCGGTTACTTCAGATGCAGGGGTACTAATTCTCGCGTTACTATTATTTGAAATGTCTTTTACAATAGACTTGTTATAGATTTTAAAATCGGTAAAAACCACTGGCTTTGTGGGAAGATTACTCATTAATTTATTGGGCCATATTATATTGAAGCCATCGATACCGCCCACAGCGATTGCCCCCGAGGCAAATCGGGTAATCGCATTTAACGACAAGGCATTTTGGTGCAAATCGTCGGCTAGGGCATAATTTGAAAAAACCGAAGTTTCTTTATTGTATTTCGATAGTCCTTTGTTTGTAGTCAGCCAAATTTGCCCATTGCTATCTGCAATCATTCCTAATATACTGGAAACAGGTAGCTCATTATACGTTTTTGATGGCAAGTCTTCCAGGCTTTTATAATTATTTACAATTGTACCCTCTTTATTTAGCGTATACAACCCATCACTTAATGTACCCACCCATAACAATCCATCTTCGTCTTCATACATTGATCCTACAACAAACTTGTGCAACTTGCTAATTTTACCCGTTTTATTCGATAACTTTTCTAAAAACAGCGAGGTGCCAATCCAAATATCGCCACTACTATCTTCAAAGATTGAATACACAATATTATTGGATATTGAATTGCTATCCGTGTCGCTGTATATATACTTAACAAACTTAGCCGAATCAGTATCTTCTTTCTTACTCTCGGAATAGGAAAGCATTTGTACACCTCCATTCCAGGTGCCCAGCCAAATATTACCTTTTGAGTCTTGCGAGATATGGTAAATGGGAGCATCATTAATGGAACTTTTCACATTAGGATTGTGCTTATAGGAATAAATTTTTTGTCTTAAGGCATCCACCTTGTAGAGTCCATAATCGGTACCAAACCATAGTTGACTGTCCCGGTCTTCAAAAATATCTATTACGGCATTCGCCCTTTTATTTTCCGATATTTTAAAAGGCTTATAGGTGTTGGTTTGGTAATTATATTGAAAAACACCCGCCCCCAGGGTGCCTAACCACACTACCCCATTTACATCTTCAATTAAGGTACTTATTCCATCATTATCAGTAGGACTTGAATAGGATGATGGTATTTGCAACAAGGGTATTTGATACTGGTTAAGTATAAGTTTGTTTAACCCTCCGCCAAAAGTTCCTGCCCACAAATTATCCGTTTTATCAATAAATAAACTCCACACATAGTTATGCGAAAGGGAATGTTTTTCGTTTTTATTGTAATAGAAATTTTGGTACGAGTTGTTGTGTATATTATATTTCGTTAGTCCGGCGCCAAAATGAGCGAGCCATAAATTACCTAAATTATCTTCAACAATGTCCCGTATATTGTCTTTATCTGGATTGGTTTCGTTTGCCGAATGACAAGTAACATATATAAAACTATCGGTACTCTTATGGTATTTAAAAAATCCCTCATCCCAGGTTCCTACCCATAAAGTTCCCTCTTTGTCTTTTAGTAAACTATTAACCAGGGTGTTCTTTTGTTGGTTATTTGTAAGCGAAAAATATTTTTTACTCACTTGCGCTTTATGTGCATCAAATAAGAACAGCCCCCCCTCTTCGGTACCTACCCAGAAAGTATGGTTACCATTATCAACTACAGCATTAATTTTATCAAACGCATTATTGACTATACCTAAACGCTCCGAATTAAATTGCCGAAACGTGTTATTATATGGATCAAACCTAAGCAAGCCTCCTCCATATGTACCTATCCACATAATACCTGCCGAATCCTGATTAATTGTTTTAATGGTATTATGCGCTATTGAATTGATTTGATTTGCGTCGTGTAAAAACTGAGTAAATTTTCCGGATTTTCTATCGTATTTATTTAAACCCCACTCCGTACCGAACCATAAAAATCCATCGTCATCTTCAAAAATAACATTAACCGAATGGTTGGATATAGAATTGGTATCGCCAGGGTTTGATGTGTAAATCTGAAAGGTATAGCCATTAAATAGATGCAGTCCTCCGTAGGTGCCAAACCATAAAAATCCTTTTGAGTCTTGAAAAATGGAAAGCACATGAGTGTGTGCTAATCCATGTTTTACCGAGTAATAATCGAACTTATAATTGTTGGAAGCCCAACCCTTTAAGGATAAAAAGATTAGCAAAAAGAGAGTGAAAGAACGCAAAATCTTATGACTTGAAACCATGGTATTTAGTGATTGAGGATACCAATATACCAGAAATTGTTAAAATTTTAAAAAAAAGAGCAGCTTGCCGGTCTCGAAACCTTTGTAAATAGGCCTATGCAGAAGCTTTTACTTCACATTCATGGTGGAGCATGCTTAACCGCATAACGATCATCTGCTTCCTTTTCGTGACCTGCCCGCGATGATTCTTCGAGTAAGATATCATTGGGTTTTGGTAAACTTTTGCTGACGATTTTATTTCCATTCTTATGTTTATAGTGGGATGAAGGGTTTTTATTTACTATGGTACGCTTTCACAGGGAATAAAAAAATCCCGAAATAAATCTGATCGGTAAAAACGTGGCAAGTTTAATTTCATGCTTATTGTTATTTGTAAATAACGCCACCCCAATAACTACTACTGCAGCCTATTCCACCCTACTGTCCACTTTCCCATTGCACAGCTTGGTGGTAATCACATCACCCGGCTTAAGTTGCCCCGCATCTTTTAAAACTTTACCTTTTAGTGTGGTGATGGAGTATCCTTTTTTGAGGATATTGATGGGGTTTACCAGTTCATTGGTTTTTTGCATTAACTCCAGGCGCGCTTGCTGTTGATTAAAAAAATGTTTTAAGCGTACGGATAGTCGTGTGGATATCTGATCTAACTGATATTGCTGTTGGCGAATGGCACGGTTTGATACAGATTGAAGGCTCTGCGTACTTAGGTTGAGCTTATTTTTTCGTTCTCTCAAAAATCGATCTGATGAATTTCCCAGTTGCCGCATAAGTTGGTTCAACTGGTTTTTTTGAATCAGGAGCGCGTGCTGCACAAGGGGTTTTAAACGGTTGTGCGCCCTTTCGAAAATCAATTTTTTATCGGCTAGTTTTTCCCGGGTGATATCCAGAAGCGCCTCACTGTAATAATTGAGCCTGTTGTCGAAATCGGCCACCAATGCAATAATATGCTGAGCTACAGCAGTGGGCGTTTTTAATCGGGTATGCGCTACCCTATCCACCACCGTTTCGTCCCGCTCATGGCCAATACCGGAGAAAACGGGCAAGGGAAACTGCGCAATATTATAGGCTATCCAATAATTATCAAAACACATCAAATCGGAGGTGGAACCTCCTCCACGGATAATAACCACCACATCAAAAAAATTCTCATGTTGATAGATTCTATCCAAGGCAGCAGTAACGGACTGTTCGGTTCGTTCGCCCTGCATGGTGGCAGCAAAAAGCTTGATGTAAAACTTATAGCCTTGCGAATTATTAATAAGCTGATTACAAAAATCTTCGTATCCCGCTGCTGTAGGCGAAGATATAACAGCTATTCGCTGTGGTACCGGCGGAACTGCCAACTCCTTGTTCATATCCACCACACCCTCCTCACTTAACTTGTTAAGAATGGCCTGTTTCTTTTGCGCCATATCGCCTAAGGTATAAGTGGGGTCAATGTCGCGCACATTCAGGCTAAAGCCGTACACCTCCTGAAAATCGATACTTACCCGCACCATCACTTTTAAACCGGAAACCAGGTGTTGCCCCGTAGCCGAAACAAAATACGGTTTTAGCATTCGATAGGTATAAGCCCAAATATTAGCCCGCGACTTGGCGATGATCTGTTCCGTTTTTTCGTCTTTTTCAATCAGCTCCATATAACAATGCCCGTTACGCACCTCGCGCACCTCGCTTATTTCTGCCACAACCCAATAGGTTTCGGCAAAAGAGCTGTGGATGGTATCCTTTATTTTTTTGTTGAGCTCAAAAAGTGACAAGGAGGATTCGGACATGGTTTAATTTTTAACGATTTTAAAAGTACGAGTGCTCTTTTGCAGCTCTATTTTTAGCAGGTACAATCCTTTAGGCAGATCGTGCAGCCCTTTCACCTGCACAGGCAAATCACTAATTTTCTGCTGGTACACTATATGCCCTGCCATATCGTACATGCTTATCTTATTCACCCTCCTGTCCGCCGAACTGCTTATCGTAAAGGAGGCACCAAAAGGATTAGGATAAGTTATGAAGTTGCTGTTTTGGTATCTTTCAATGCTATTGCTCACATCCAAGGCTTTTTTAAAATCAGGAATACCATAACCGAATGCGTAATCCGGATTGGAATAATTATGGGCACATTGACGCATTACATGTAGCAATTCAGTATTTTTTAATTGGGGGAAAGCCTGCCAAAGACAAGCTACAAAACCACTAATTACAGGTGCCGAAAAACTGGTTCCATCGCCCAATGCAAGATTACCAGAAGTATTTTGCAGTGCCGTCCCCTTGCCCATTGCTGCTATGTCGGGTTTTACCCTATAGTCAGCCGAAGGACCATAACTGCTAAAAGGAGCTCTTATGCTGTCGGCATCCATAGCTGCCACCGCAAGCACATTGTTAGCATCGGCCGGCGCAGTAATTTTTTCCCATGATTTTGCGCCTTCATTACCGGCGCTACAAACCACAAACATGCCCTTGCTAAAAGCTATTTGGGCACCACGGGTAACTACGGTAGTTTTACCGTCCATAGCTGCATTGCTATAGCTTAAAAAATCCCCATCAAAATAATTATAACCCAGCGAGGAGTTAATGATATCGGCCCCAATGCTATCGGCATATTCGGCTCCAACTACCCAGTTGTATTCTTCTATGGGGCATTCGCTGCCATTGTCCTCGGTGCGTATAAGGTGATAGGCAGCCTTTGGCGCACTCCCTTTTAACTGACTATCCAGCAGTCCGCCCATAATAGAAAAAACCTGCGTACCATGTTCTCCACTCGCAAAAACATCAGCACCCGGATTCACCACATCACGAACACTTAGAATTCGTTCGTCCTGCCAGAGATGGGCAAAGGACGAAAGGGTGTTGGCACTATTAAACCCATTGTCTAAAACTGCAATAACTTTATTTTGGCCTTCGTAATTATTTTGGTGGAGATAGTGGCCATTCACCGTTTTGCTCTGCATCCAGGCCACACCGTATTCGGCTGAACTTTTAAGGTTTCCGATGCCCTCCTCCACTTTATTAAATTTGGCCACTGCTTTTCTTGCCGTCTCTTTCCAAATAAGTTGAACATCCTTAACAAACGACACCTTAACCAGGGTATCCATCAGGGTATGTTTACTGCTTTCAACAATAACACCATTGAGCCACTTGGATGCCCAAAGAACCGCGATTCCCATTCGTTTAACACTATCTGCATAGGCCTGCGAAACAGGCAAATCCTGCGGTATAAAGGCAATATCTTGTTTAACGCGACGCGCAATAGCACGCTGACTCAAAAATTCGGAAGGAGATTCTAAGGAGTAAGTATTGTTGTTTTTATCGGCAAAGGATACAAAATACTTTTGCCCTTTCAGCTTAATGCCGGATACCAGCATAAAAACGAGAGCAAAGTATAAATGTATCTTATTTTTCACATTGTTTTAGTTTAAATGTAATGTGTCACCGCTTAAGCATTAAATTATTTAAAAAACGATTATATAGGGCACACCCCTTGGCCCTTTTTCCTCATTTTCGGTTTTGCGGAAAGCGATTTAACGCCTTAGCACTCCCGCTTAAAAGCCTCCTCTCATATACTGATCGGGGTCGTGCCTAAATTGCTCCGGGTCTTTTATTTTTCCTTTATTTTTATCAAATTCCTCAAACATCTTTCGCTGTTTTTCGTCGAATTCATCGGCATTTAAGGTAATCCCATCCTTATATTCTATTTTATAGGCCACAGTTCCACCTGGTGTAAAAACAACCCAGGTACCGTTTTCCAGGCCATCCGAGAAAAAACCTTGCAATTCCAATTTTCCATTGGGATAATACAGGATATATTCACCTTCGATATGATCGTTCTTATGTGCGGATGTCATTTTCAATCGCCCATTTTCGTGATATTTCCTCCAAATACCCTCTTTATTATCATCTTTCCATTCTATTTCCTCCGCTACCGAACCATCCTTGTAATAATACGTGGTAAGGCCGTTCTTTAAACTATCCTTATACGATTCGGTTGTGTAAAGAATCCCCTGAGGCGAAAAATACTGCCAAACGCTGTCCTTATGTGTTCCATCGTAAAAGCCTTTTGCTGTTAGCTTTCCGTCTTCGCTATACAATTCTGCTGCACCATATTGATTTTCATCATATACGATCTTCACCTTTTTATTACCATTGAAATAATACCGCATCATCGTGCCCACCGGCTTATCGTCGACAAAAGTAACCGTATACGCAGGCTTTCCATTACTATATCGTTTTTCCCAGTATCCCTGCTTACGCCCCTGCTCATCTTTTTGATTGAAGTTTGATGAAACACCCTTTGTATTGGCCCCTTGCTGAATAGGTACTTTATTACCAAAAACATCGGTTATCTGTGCATTAGCCGGATAAACGAAACAGGCAAACAGGAGGAAAGCTGAAAATAAAATTCGCATAAATTCTAATAGTTTTTTGTAAGTAAATAAGTCCATGTTGTGTTCTCAACCTGCAAATTTACAAGTATTTGTTTAAAAACAGTAGCGATAAAAAAACTTTACCTTTTTTCATACACTTCCTACTCTGCTTGTTTACTACAAACTCACAACCCGGTATTTACCAGATACAATACCTACAGCTTATGCGCAGCTTCCTTATCGAGCAACCAAAAGGGATGATTAACCAAAGCAGCAGGATAGTTTTGATAACCCGGTTTTTGATTAATTATTTCGTCTAACTTTTCGGCTTTACCGGCACCTGTAACCAAAAAATATATTTCCCTGGCATGATTGATAATCTGCCCCGTTAACGAAACCCTTTTTTGACCAGATTGCGGATGTGTAGCCACCACACACTTCTCTTCGGCATTCCACAAGTCAATCTCTTCCGGAAAAATAGAGGCGGTATGGCCATCATCGCCCATACCTAAAAGCATAATATCAAATTGAGGAAGGGCATCTACTACCGGCAACGTATCGCCAAGTAAGGTATCGTATTTAGCTCTTGCCTCTTCCGGGTTTAACTCTCCTTGTATTCTATGCACATTTTCATCCGGAACGGACACTTTCGAAAGCAGGTGATCAAGGGTCATCTTATAATTGCTTTCTTCATCCGTTGGTGGAACACAGCGCTCGTCGCCCCAAAATAAATGTACTTTGCTCCAATCGATCAGCTCTGCATAGTTATTGGCCAGCTCATCAAAAATAGCCTTGGGGGTGCTACCCCCGGAAAGGGCTATGTTTACTTTTTCGTTTTGCGCTGTGCGCTCCTTCAAAAGCCCTCCAAAAAATTGGGCTAACTCTAATTTCGAGTCAAATATTTTAATGTTACTCATATTGCTCATTTTAAATGTTATTTAAATAATGTATGTAACAAAAACTAAAATCAATCCGCAAGCATCAGTCGCCCGTATCACCCTTACAGCAAGCCCCTTAAAGCTCGCAATACTTATCATCGTTGGCCAGATTTTTACACGGGTAGCGCCAGGTAAGATCAGATCCTTCGATGAGTTCATCGGCCACATCCGGCCCCCAGGTTCCCGCCGGATAACCATGCACCTTTATATCTTTGTTGTTTTTCCAGGCATCCTGTATGGGTTTAACAAATTTCCAGGCTGCCTCCACAGCATCGCCCCTTGAGTATAGCGTAGAGTCGCCCAGCATGCAATCTTGCAACAAACGCTCGTAGGCACTTGGCAGATACACATCGGCCAGATCGGTGTAATGAAAATCCATATTTACATTCTGAGCGTTAAAGCCGGCACCCGGCACTTTCATACCAAATTTAAGGAGCAGACCCTCATCAGGCTGAATACGTATAACCAATTGGTTTTGTTGTTGGGCAATGGTGGCGTGGCTCGAAAATAGGTGATGCGGCGTAGGTTTAAAATGGATAACCACCTCGGTAACTCTGGTGGGCAACATTTTACCGGTACGTATGTAAAACGGCACTCCTCCCCATCGCATATTGTCGATGAAAAATTTTATTGCCACATAGGTCTCGGTTCTGGATTCCGGATCGACCCCTTCTTCCTGACGGTACCCTTTTACTTTCTTTCCCTTTACGGTTGAGTTTATATATTGCCCCCGTATCACCTGTTTGGCTACATCTTCTTCCTTAATGGTACGGAGGGATTGAAGCACTTTAACAATTTCATTACGTATACTGTTTGAATCGATAAGGGCAGGTGGCTCCATAGCTACCAGACTGGCCAAAAGCAACAAATGGTTTTGCACCATATCCCGCAATGCGCCCGACCCTTCGTAGTATCCTCCTCTGCTACCTACACCAATACTTTCGGCCGAGGTTATCTCCACGCGGCTTACGTAATTGCGGTTCCACAGCGGTTCGTATATGGTGTTCGAAAAACGCGTAACCAAAAGGTTTTGTACCGTTTCTTTTCCCAAATAATGATCTATACGATAAATTTGTCTTTCACGGAAGTTCCGAAACAAACTTTCATTCAGCTGCTGTGCCGATTCTAAATCATAACCAAATGGCTTTTCAACTACCAGCCGGCTATACCCCTCGTCTTCGTTATTTAGGCCTTGCCTGGCAAGATGACAGGGAATAGTTGTGTACATACTTGGCGGGGTGGCGAGATAAAAAATAAAATTATTTTCTGTACCCAGCTCTTTATCCAGCGCCAAAAGTTTATCCTTAAAGCCAGCGTACTCTTGTTCCTCCTTAGTATTAAAGGCATAATAATAAAGCTTTTGCAAAAATGTATCTATTTTGGATTTCAATGCGCTGCCCGTGTTATTTAAGGCAAACTTCTCAATTCCTTCTTCCATTTTCCGGCGAAATTGATTGTCTGACAACTCGGTTCTGCCCAAACCCAATACGGCAAAGTTTTTGGGCAACATATTTTTATCGTATAAATCATAAACAGCCGGAACTAGTTTGCGATAGGTAAGGTCGCCCGAAGCGCCAAAAATAACAAGTATATGGTTTTTAGGTGTTTTCATAACAATGTAAATACAATTTTTAAAATTTCAATATTAACAAATATTAGGGCAAGATAAAAGTTAATGATTAATGGCCACCACAGGATCCATTTTACTGGCTTTGTTGGCAGGGATATAACCGGAAATAATACCCAGGAAAATTGAAATAAACAGCCCTCTGAATATATTCCAAAAGGTAAGTGGCACAGCCAAGTCCATGGCTGAGTTGGCAATGAGTATGAGTATAAAAATAAGCAGTAAACCGGCAGCACCACCTAACAGACTCAGGAAGATACTCTCGAATAAAAACTGCCACAGGATAAATCTACGCTTGGCACCCAGGGCTTTTTGTATGCCTACAATGCGTGTTCGCTCCTTTACCGAAACAAACATAATATTGGCGATACCAAATCCACCCACCAGAATAGAAAAACCACCGATAAGCCAACCTGCCAAATTAATGATTGCAAACAGTCCATCAAACTGCTTTTGAATAATACTTACCCTGTTTAAAGCAAATGAATTACTTTGCCTGGGTTTGAGTTTTCGTTCGGCACGCAGTATGCCTTCCAGCTCGCTCATCAGATCATCCACCTCAACCCCATTTTTAGCTTTAACAATAATAAAAGGTTGCACGCTTCCACTGCGGATATTAAATATATTTTTAGCAAAATTGATCGGCATCACCACATTACCATCCAGGCTATTACCAAAAAGATCCTTGCCCTGGCGCAGCATCACGCCTACCACCGTAAGTTTTCGTCCTGCTATTTTTACACGCTTACCTATTGGATCCACATCCCGAAAAAGATTATCCGCCACTTCGGCACCCAAAACAACAATGTTACTACCCCCATTGGATTCTACAGGAGAAAAATATCTTCCCTTAGCTATTTCAAAACTCCAGTTTTTATCAAAATTATGCGTCACACCAAAAATCTGAACGTTATCGAATGAGTTATCCTCAAATATTACTTTTTTCTGCGACGAGATGGCAAAGGTGGATGCTTGGGCAAGTTGTGATTTTCGTTCAATTTGCTTTAGCTCATTTAAAGTGGGCTGCGGACGATTCATATACCGCCACCAGGGATATTCCGTTTCACCTTCAGGAGGTGTCCATGGCCATTTTTGCACATACACCACGTTATCGCCCAAGGATTGAATACTGTCCCTGATCCTTTTCTCAAGATAATCGATTAATGTAAAAACAGATATAATGGAAAAAATACCTATGGTAACGCCACTCAGCGTTAAAATAGTCCGTAGCTTATTGGAAGTTAGCGCATTGATAGCAAACAGCAAGCTCTCTTTTAAAAACTTATATATGATTATCATTGACGGGGCATTGTTTTGCTCGGGTAAGTTATAAAAAAAATATGAAGTGAAGTATTAAAAGCCGCATTGCTTATCTCCGGAAAAGAGCTGAGAACTACCTGTTTCGTACAATTACGTGAACTGGTTTAAAAAGAATTGCAGGCCAAAATAAGAAGGGGCTTATAAAATAGGGTATTGCGTTTTTTAGGCAAACACTTTTTATTATTGGCATCTGCAATAAATTACCTTTACTGATACTCGTAGCCATGAACAGACCCAATCAAAAGTTTACCAACAATTACAACACGTTTACCACAGCTATATTCCAGTTAATCAAACGGGAACGGCTTACGTATTGAGTTTACTGATTTATTAAACGAACTTATATAAAAAAATACGGAATCGAGAAAAGAAAATCACCTATACACCAATTGTACAGTAAAAAAAGACGGTAGAAACGGGTGATAATCCATGGAGCGGCAGGTAACCAGATGAAGAGACCGTACACCTACTTGTTTACCAATGTAAAAAACTTAAATATACGTAATTTAAAGCGAAGCAACGACAGACTCTAAGACTGACAAAACGAATTTAAAGAAAATGATTCTGAGGGCAGTCCTTCCCTCATCCCTTACCTCGCACAACATTTGTCGGATCCCTACATTGGTACGGGTATCCCTTTTGAGTCAAGTACACATGCCTTGACCGTTGTAGCCTCAGGAATGGCCATTGGTAAAGACATACTGAGCCCGACCGATTCGCTATCAAAACCGAACCATCCACCGGTAGGTGATGACACGGAACGGCACATCGCCGGCAAAATTGTAAACAACCTCCGCATGGGCAATTCGGGATATAGCATCAAATTTGTAATTTATACGGTGCCGCCCCAAGTGGTGAAGTGGAAAAACAATGTAAAACTCAAAGTATAAACGGCATGAAACTATATTCTGTTGGAGTACGCTTAGCTTGGCAGGTAGCCGCTTTTGAAGCGGCCAACAAAAAAACTGCCCAAATAGAAATAGACCACATCATGTTGGGCATATTATCGATGGAAAAAATCCAGGAACGTATCAGAGTGCGCTCTGCACAAGATTATGAGGAACTTCTTGTCGAAAAAGAAAAGCTATATAAAATACTTTATTACAACAAATTAAACCCTACCACCTTACGCCGTTCGCTGCGCCACATGCTACCCGATGGCAACGGCTTGCCGGCAAATGGCGTTTATCACCGAAGCAAGGAATGCAAACAATTGTTTGTTGAGTTATCCGATTATCCGAATCACTACGTAACCCTAAAACGATTGTTTCTCGCCATTGTCAACCTAAAAAAAGCATCGTATTTTTATCAGCTCTTAATTCGTTTAAACGTAAACATCGAAGACATAAAATTAAAAATTATGTTTTCCGTATACAATCAGAATTGATCTGTGATAGATTGAAATTTAACACCCCCACAAACAAGCTTAAAAAAAACAGGGCTATTATTCTCTTTACAATTTCCTCTTTCCACCAACGGGTTCTTAGCATATAACTTGATTTAGCGGCTCTACCCATATTGCTGCCTTCAACCTACGTATCCTTTCCTCAACACCTTTCATTGGAACATGTTATTGAATCTTGATTTTATGGACTAAAAAACCTACTTACCAAGTTTTTTTCCCATTTTTTTATATTTTCGCAGCACATCCAAATTTATATCTATGAATCCACAAAACAAGTTATCGCCGCCAAAACAAATGATTTTGGGTATTCAATTTTTATTTGTTGCCTTTGGCGCAACCGTACTGGTACCCTTGCTGGTGGGTATCAGCCCGTCCATTGCCTTATTTTCGGCTGGTGTGGGGACCCTGGTTTTTCATTTTATAACCAAAGGTAAGGTGCCGGTTTTTCTGGGCAGCAGCTTTGCCTTTATTGCCCCCATTACCGCAGCCACCGAAAAATTTGGATGGTCCGGAACCTTGTCCGGCATCGTAGCCGTTGGACTTGTATATACCATTGTTTCGTTATTTGTTAAATGGCGTGGTGTAGGTTTTATCCGGAGGTTTTTCCCATCGGTGGTGGTTGGACCCGTTATTATGGTCATTGGTCTTTCGCTGGCTTCTGTAGGTGTTAACATGGCTAAAACCAATTGGGTTATAGCGAGCGTCTCGTTATTATCCGCTATTATTGCCGTAATCTACTTTAAGGGCATTATCAGGCTCATCCCTATATTTGTAGGTATAGTTGTGGGTTACTTGTTGGCCCTAATTATGGGCAAGGTAGATTTTACACCGATCGCAGAGGCAGCCTGGTTTCAATTGCCGGAGTTTACCTTACCCTCACTTAGTTGGGAAGCCATTTTATATATGATACCCGTGGCTATTGCGCCATTGATAGAGCATGTGGGCGATGTATATGCCATAAGCGCCGTGGCCGAAAAAGATTTTGTAAAAGATCCGGGATTAAACAAAACAATGCTGGGCGACGGTGTAGCTACCGGTATTGCCGGTATGCTGGGAAGCGTTCCCAACACCACCTACTCAGAAGTAACAGGCGCCATAGAGCTCACCAAAGTAACGGACCCTAAAGTTTTACGCATATCTGCCATCACCGCTATCGTATTTTCGTTAGTAGGGAAAATAAGTGGCTTATTAAAGAGCATACCCAATGAAGTGCTGGGTGGTATTATGCTATTGTTATTTGGCATGATAGCCAGCGTGGGCATAAAAACACTAATCGAATCAAAAGCCGATTTTCATAAAACAAGGAATATGGTTATCACATCCGTGATATTGACCATAGGTATCGGCGGGGCATCTATCGACTTCGGAAATTTTTCATTAGCGGGCATAGGACTGGCCTCGGTAGTAGGGGTATTTCTGAACCTGATTTTACCCGGCAAATCAAAGGAAGTTCATATTGATGCCGAATAGGCAGCTAAAACAGGTTCGGCCAAGAAGTTAAACACTAAAAAACATTGGCTAATTGATGCTCAGCATTCAACGTACGTTGCAAAATATCATTTCTAAATGAAGCTTAAGGCTATCCTGAATGGAAATAGATAATTACCTATAAAAAATATACAGCCCGTTATCTTGGATTTATTAGTTATACTATTAGCCAAAAAATGATTAACTTACCCTTTCTAATGTTGTTTTGATTATTCGATAAAAATGGCAGGCATAAGTGATAAATCAAATTTTCCGTTATATAACACCGTTTTAATGCCACAAGAAGAAATGCTTGAGGTGAAAAAAACCGGTAAAAAACTGACGATTGGCATTCCTAAGGAAAAGTCAAAATTCGAGAACCGCATCGCATTGACACCCCAAGGGATTGAATTATTAGTTGAAAACGGGCATACGGTTTTATTTGAATCAGGTGCGGGCGAAGCAGCCAATTTTTACGACCGCAACTTTTCGGAATGTGGAGCCACCATCGTAAACAACAACAGCGAAGTTTTTAGAGCTGAAGTAGTGCTGAAAATATCCCCATTTACGAATGACGAACTGGATTTATTATCGCCCGGTCAAACGCTTATTTCACTGGTACAGCTGCATCAGCAATCGCGCGAACTCATTCGTAAAATGATGGACAAAAAGGTAAATGCCATTGCCTTCGAGTTAATCAAAGACAGCAACGACTGCTACCCCATATCACGCAGCATGAGTGAAATAGAAGGTGTTGCTTCCATTATGATTGCCAGTGAATATTTAAGTAAAGCGCACAATGGCAAAGGAGTTTTATTAGGTGGCATTACGGGTGTATCGCCTGCCGAAGTCATTATTTTGGGAGCAGGCACTGCCGGCGAGAGTGCTGCACGCGCAGCATTGGGCTTAGGGGCTACGGTTAAAGTTTTCGACAACTCCCTAAAAAGCCTGCGCGAACTGGAATTGCACGTGGGACAAAGGGTGTTTACTTCGGTGCTTTATCCCAAAGCCGTAACCAAAGCCCTCAAAACGGCCGATGCCGTTATAGCCAATCTGCGTTATTTGCAATCGGGATTAAGCTATATGGTTACCGAGGAACAGGTTTCGCAAATGAAAAAGGGCGCTATACTTATTGATTTGAGTATGGGCCAGGGCGGCTGTTTTGAATCCTCTATCTGTACCGATTTTGCCCATCCGGTTTTTATAAAGCACGGTGTAATTCACTATTGCGTGCCCAACGTAGCATCGCATGTGGCACGGACAGCCTCTATTGCCCTGAGTAATATTTTTGCCCCCATGCTTTTACAAATAGCCAATGCCGGAAACATCAACACTTTAATAAAGGAGGACAACGGCTTTAGTCATGGATTGTACATTTACAAAGGAATCCTCACCAATCATTACATTGGCGAAACCTTTTCGCTCCCCTCCAAAGATATTGGTTTATTGATGGCGGCATTTTAATATCCCGTATTTATTTACCCGTTTAATTTACCGCTTGATCCCTTAAAACAAAACCAACGGTAGGTACATTTTCTATTTGTACCATAGTGTCCGCTTTTAAATATCTTCGAAGTTTAGCAATAAAAACATCCAAACTCCTACTGTTAAAGTAGTCGTTATTCCCCCATAAAGCAAGTAATATCTCATCCCGTTTTACCAGACTATTTTTGGAACAGGCGAGCATTTTTAATACTTCGTTTTCCTTTTGCGTCAGACGCTTTTGCTCCTTACCTATGGTCAGTAGCAAATTATCGGCATCAAACTTAAATTGCCCTATGTCCATTTTTTGCATAGGCTCCGTAGTTGTTTTACACCTGTTTAATATGGCATTTATACGGCACAGCAATTCATCTTCGTCAAAGGGTTTTACAATGTAATCGTCCACACCAATGCCAAAACCGGTAATTTTATCGTGTTTAAGTGCCTTGGCGGTTAAAAAAATAATAGGTACTACTTTATTCTTCTTTCGGATACGTTGTGCTATTCCAAATCCATCCAGGCCGGGCAGCATAACATCGAGGATACAGAAATCGAAATTATTTTGGTTAAAGGCAGTAATACCCTGTATCCCGTCGGGGTATAACTTTACCTCAAAACCTTTCGTTTCCAAAAAATCCACCAGCAAAAAGCCCATTGTAGTATCGTCTTCAACTAAAAGTATTTTCGTTTTTTTATCCATCTGTCTAAAATTAATCCAATACCTAAAGCGTTATTACCTTAAAAACAAGGGTAAAGGTACTTCCCTTATTTAGTTGACTATTAATATGAATTCTCCCTCCGTGTTGTAACACTACTGTTTTTACAAAATCCAATCCTAAACCAAATCCTTTTGTATCGTGAATATTACCATTGGTTACCCTAAAATATTTCTCAAATATATTTTTATGATTTTCAGGATCTATACCTATTCCCTTATCGCTAATAGCCAGATACATCTTCTTTTTTTTGTTAATGGTAGATATTTTTATATCCGGTTCGTAACGGGAGTATTTAATCGCATTGTCCAACAAGTTGCAAAGGGCATGGTGTAAATATTCCTTTTTGCCTCTCACCACACAATCATTGGCTTTTAAATCCAGGGATAAACTTCCTCCGGCTCTATTTATAGTTTCCCGAAAAATGTTTGTGCAATCATGAATCAGTTGGTGCATGTTTACATCGGCCATTTCTTTTTTGCTACCAATCATATCGGCCACTCTCAATATGTCGGCCACATGGTTCTTAATTTTATTGTTTTCGTCTTGTATAAGATGCGTATAATTGTTTATTTTTTCGCCATTAAAATCAGTATTTATATTTTTTTTGATCAGGCTGGATGCCAATTTTATATTCGCCACAGGCGTTTGAAACTCATGCACCATATTGTCGATAAAATCTTTAGTGTTTGAAAGTATCCTTTTTTGATTACTAAACAAACGAGAGGTGAATACAAAAGAAATCATAACAAAAACAATAACTGCAATTGAGATGTAAAACAAAGTGCCGGCTTGTGCAAAAATAAACTGGCTTTGTTCCGGAAATGTAATCAAGAGTTTAATACCGTTTTGAGCCAGTAATCCGTTCAAGGATTGTTCGTAGCACGAAACATCAGACTTGGCATTGCCTTCTTTTTCAATATTTACAAATTCAAAAGTATAATCCAGGTTTATTTTATGAATGGCCAGGTTGGAGCGTATTATACTGTCGGCCTTTTGCGAATTTACCGTTGCCATATCCTTGGTACACTGCTTGCCACAAACATAATTATTCATGTACTGACAGGCGTTGGCCGCCCGAGCTATTTCGTTACGCGATTCGCTAAGTGCGAGTACAACCCGGTGATTAAAATGCTTTTGCTCTAACTTGGCAGCCCGTACCAGAAATATAAACTGTATGCCTATAAGCATCAGTAGCAGAATAAAAGTAGTGATGGCCAATAAGGATTGTTTATCAATTTTCATCTCGGTTTCATTTGCCTGTTTAACGTGGGTATAATATGGTAAGTATTATTAATGGCTGTAAAATTACCAATATAAAAATAAAGCGAGACTTCATTAACATACTATTAACAAGCATTTGTGTGTAAATATTATATATTGCACCTCAAACATGTGCCATATGCCATGTGACTAATTTTTAGTTATTAACAATACAAAATTCAGTATTATGAAAAAGTCAATTGCAATTACCTTTTTATTTATGTTTATGTTGGCCATCGCATCACCTGTTATGGCAATGGATATTGCTCAGGAGCCGGTAAAAAAAGAATGTGCTGAGAAAAAAGAGTGCACGAAAGAAAAGAAAGAGTGCACAAAAGAAAAAAAGGCCGAATGTGAAGAGAAAAAAGCTGCTTGCGAAAAAAAATGCAGTAAATAATAAACACATAGGTTATTTTAAGTTTATTCCAAGCCGTTCAGCTTATCTGAACGGCTTTTTTTTATGCTATTTTTATTTTACTTTTAGTGCCTTTTAAGCTGAACTACTTGGGTACACCCTACCTTAAAACCTAAAACAGGCTACATGTTTTTTCGACTCCTACTAATCACAGTTTGCCTCGTTGCTTGCCCCTTGCTGCCTGCCCAAAGCAACATGAATCAAATATTTAATGAAGTATCTGATATGCATGATTTAGAGGAGATGCAACGGGTGGGCTTGGAAATAGCGCCAGATAACCCCGATCAGGCCGATAGTATAGCACAACAGCTGCTTAAACTCAGCCACGATGGTCAGGTAAGATACAAAGGCATGGCCTACTATATACTTGGCGAAGCCGAATATTACCGGGAACGCTACAATTTAGCATTGCAACATTATATGCAAGCCCAACCATTTTTGGAACAAAGTGGTGATAGCTCCGTTATATCCGGCATTTATAGCAATATAGCACTAATGTATTATTATAAGGCCAATTATACGGCTTCGCTATCGTACTACGAAAAATCCTTTGCCCTAGAAACACTGCTTAATGATTCGCTTGGCATGGCCAAAACTCTGCAAAATATGGGCTTGATATTTGGCAATTCGCAAAAATACGAGATGCAGCAATCGTATTATATGCGAGCCATGGAATTATACAAGCAAATGGGCGATACCCGTTCGGAAGCCGACATTGCACTGAACCTCGGTGTTTCACTTATTTTTCAAGAAAATTTTAACCAGGGGTATGCGTATTATCTAAAAGCATTAGAAACCTACCGCGAACTTAACGACAAAGGCAGGATAGCATCAGTACAGACCAATATTGGTTATTATTACTTAAAAATAAAAGAATACAACAAAGCATTTGAGCCTTTCAATACCGCCATATCCGTATTTAAAGAGCTGGATAAAAAAAGCGGCTTAATAAACGCTTATACCGGATTAGGAGATTTGTACGCAGCAAAAGAGCAACGAGATCAAGCGGTTAAAATGTACCAGATTTGCGAATCGATAAACCGAGACGTGGGGCTATTGGATTTGCAACGCGATAATTTACTTAGCTTATCTACGGCCTACAAAGAAATAGGTGATGTTACTAATGCCCTGCGGGTTTACGAGCACTTTAACCAAATTAAGGATAGCATTTACAAAATGAACCAGTCGGATAAAATACTGGAGCTGGAGAACCGGTATAAATTTGAAAAAAGCCAGAATCAAGTGACCGAATTAAAAGCCAAAAACCGTTTATATCTAATATTTTTTCTGGCAGCCGCATTTATTGTAATATGTACCGGGGTATTTTTATTTTTTCATTGGAGAGGCAGACGGATGAAAGAAAATCAGCGGGTGCTGCGTTTGGAGCAGAAAGTGCTGCGTACTCAGATGAACCCTCATTTTATTTTTAATTCTTTATCTACCATTCAATATTATATTTTGGAAAATAAAGTGACAGATGCGGTTGATTTTTTAGCAGATTTTGCCGGTTTAATGCGCATGGTTCTTCAGTATTCGCAAGAGGAATTTATACCGTTAGCGCGCGAATGTGAAATATTAGATTATTATATCAACTTACAAAACAAGCGCTTTGGCGATAAGGTGAGTTACGAAATTATAGTTGATCCGGAACTCCGGGAACAAAAAATAATGTTACCTCCCATGTTGGCTCAACCTTTTATCGAAAACTCGTTTGAGCATGGCGAACTAAGTAAAAAAGATAATGGACACATTAGTGTCCGCTTTGAGAAAAACGGCAACAAAATTATTTATGTGATTGAAGATAATGGAATTGGAATAATGCATAAGCAAAAAGAAAATGCCAGTGCACCCACAAAAAAACACAAATCATTAGCGTTAAAAATCACTTCCGAAAGGCTCAAACTGATTAACTTTGGCAAACCGGGTTCAGGTTTTGACTTAAAGGTGCAAGACAGAAGTCAAGACGGCACTTGTGGTACTCGCGTTAAGCTTACTATACCGCTGAAGATAATGCGAACGTAAAGGAAGGTTTTGCAAGTATCATCGGCAAATGGCTTATTTCCTTCCAAAATCGGCTGGTATCTCACCCCAGTTTTTGGTGTCCCATTTAAGTATAGGCTGCCTATAAGTATTGCTTTGCAACCAGTCTTCTGCCCGCTTTATCACCTCAAAAAGACCTTGCGTTTTTGTGTTCACTTCGAGTTTCGATTTGCATTTCCCGGCCTTTACCCAGGCTAATGCAATTTTGGAGTCGGTGTAAATGGGCAGGTTAAGATTGTGTTGCTTTTGATAGGCCAAGGCATGCACAATAGCCAAAAACTCTCCAATATTGTTGGTGCCCAATTTAAACTGCTTTAAAAAAACAGGTGTTCCGGAAATTGTATATACGCCCTGATACTCCATGGGGCCGGGGTTACCGCTGCAAGCCGCATCCACCGAAAGGCTGTTGCCTATTATGGCAGGGTTATTTTCAATAGAGCTATAAACGGGGTTAGGCATATCCTTTTTACCCCAATAATTGTCCGGATCGTCCTCAAACGCAGCTTCGGCTTCGTGCAAAGTTTTAAATCCCTTATATCGCACATCGCTAACGCCTGTGATATTTTTTTGGCACTCCTCCCAACTGGTATAAATGCCCGGACTGTGCCCATTCCAAACTACGTAATATTTACTTTTTTTTGCCACACCTATCCTTTTAGTACGGGAAAAAACTGTACGAGCAAATCGGCAAAATTAGAGAGAAACAAACGTATAGACATAGCCAGGAGAATGATACCAAAGAATTTTTGAAGTAAATAAACTCCTCCTTTGCCAATTATTTTTTCTACTCTATCCGTTGATTTAAGCACAAAAAACACAAACACTATATTGAGCACTAAGGCAATAATAATATTGATATTATCAAACTCGGCTCTAAACGACAGCAGGGTAGTGAATGTACCCGCTCCAGCAATTAACGGAAAAGCAATGGGAACAATGCTGGCTCCTGCGGGCGAATCGTGCCTGAAAATATGTACACCAAAAATCATTTCAAAAGCCATTACCAGCAATACAAACGCCCCCGCTATGGCAAACGAAGATATGTCAACACCAAATAAGCCCAACAGGGGCTCTCCCATAAAAAAGAAAACCAACAGTATTATCAGTGAAACTGAAGAGGCCTGAAATGGCTTTATGGTTTCCCCCCGCTTTTTCAAGTTCAGGATTAAGGGGATAGAACCCAATATATCAATTACGGCAAAAAGAACGATAAAAGCCGAAAGTATCTGTAAAAAATCAATGTTCATATATCTGCTATTATATTGATGGAAAATAGATTTATAGATAACATACTAATAAATAACCACTTATACATGTCAGCCTGCTTACTCGGCACAAATACCGGAGAGCAGCTTTTTTGCTTACTATTCTACCTTGAGCCCGGTTTTTTACTCACCTGTGTACTGACACAAATGGGGACAAAAATAGCGAATAAAAAAGGGGATGTTATCACATCCCCTCAAAAAATAATCCTCTATATTATCCACGCATAAACAATGTGGTAATTAACGTTTCCGTAAAAAGGCTACTTATTTTACCAGGGTCATCTCATCAATCAAATTTGTAGCGCCGGCAAACTTGTCGATGATAAAAAGAACATAACGTATATCCACATTTATACATTTTTGCAGTTCTGTTTCAAAAGTAACATCACCACTCATGGCTTCCCAGTTACCGTCGAAGGCCAAGCCGAACAATTCGCCATTACCATTGATTACAGGGCTGCCAGAGTTACCGCCCGTGATATCGTTATCCGTAGTAAAACATACACGCATGGTACCATCGACATCGGCATACTGGCCATAGTCTTTGTTTTGGTACAGCTCTATTAACTTTTCGGGTACTTCAAATTCAAAGTCACCAGGCACGTGTTTTTCTATTACTCCGGCAAGGGTAGTAAAGTACTCATAAATAACGGCATCCTTCGGCTTGTAGTTACCCACTTTACCATAGCTCAATCGCATGGTAAAATTAGCATCAGGATAAAATACTTTATCAGGATACATTTCCATTAAACCTTTTAAAAACAGGCGGTTATTTTCATTTTCAACGGTATTTGTTACGCTTACCTTTCCATAAATTTGACGGTACATATCCATGGTGGATAATGCCGCAATAAAAACCGGATCCTTACGTAAGGTTTTTAATTTGGGAGCTGCTAAAAAAGTTTCGAGTTCATTTTTATCCACAAACATAGATTTACGGAACACCCAATCGCCATATTTTTTAAAATCGCCTTTGTGTTTTTTCTCTACCACTTCCGTAAAGAAAGAGGGATGGTATTGAGCATCAATCTTGTTGTGGTATAACTCCAACATGGTCGCAAACACCTTATGATCGGTAGAAACGTTATAATCTTTAAAAAAACCATCTAAGGATTCCGTAATTGCTTCTGCAATTTGCGCTACTCTTTCTTTATTGCCCTGGGCCAATTCTTTTTCCAGTTGTATGGCTCTTGTACCCAAGGCAATAATTTCGGTACCGCGTAACATGCACTCCACCAAATAATTTTGTGCTTTTAGGTCGCTGGCTCTATTGGAATAAACCTTTTCCAAATTTGACAAGACCTCACCATATTCCGCTGTTCGTTCTGTTGAGGCAGCTACCCAGTTTGCAAATTCCTTTTCTAATTTTTGTTTTTCATCTACCACTTTGAGCCTTTCTAAACCACGGTTCATACCTATACTGTTTTTCCAGTAGTTGGAACTACGGCTATATTTTGAGGCATATTGAATATTCACCTTTTCACTGGCCATCATGTCCTCGCGCCATAGCTCCTGTTTTACGCCACGCGGAACTATACGGGAGTCGTTTATCACGTCCATACGTTCTTTAATACCCCACGAGGTAAGGTAACGGCTGGTGCTACCCGGGTATCCCAGGGTCATGGCAAAATCGCCACTTTGTGCGCCTTTTAACGAAATGGGCAGGTGATTGGCAGGTTTAAAGGGTACATTGTCCTTTGAATAATCGGCGGGCTTACCGTCTTTGTCGGCATATACCCTGAACAGGCTAAAATCACCAGTATGCCGGGGCCACATCCAGTTATCGGTATCGTGACCGAATTTTCCGATGGATGAAGGGGGGGCACCCACAAAACGCACATCGTTAAACTTTTCGTAAGCCACCAAAAAGTACTGGTTCCCCTCAAAAAAGCTCTGTACTCTTATCGTGTAATCATTACCTTCGGATGCTTCTTTAGTGATGGCACTGATATTTTTGCTTATCAGCTCATTTCTTTTGTCAATCCCTTCCGCTTCGTCTATGCCTTCAAACACACGGTCGGTAACCTCTTCCATTTTTTTAAGAAAGGTAACCGATAAGCCCTCGGCGTGCAATTCCTCGTCCAATGAGTTAGCCCAAAACCCATCTTTCAGATAATTGTTCTCCTCTGAACTCAATGCCTGAATATCTCCATATCCACAGTGATGATTTGTAAGGATAAGGCCCTGATCCGAAATTAGTTCGCCTGTACATCCGCCACCAAAAATAACGATGGCATCCTTCATGCTAGAATTATTAACGCTATAAATATCCTCTGCAGAGAGCTCAAGTCCCATCTCCTGCATCTTATTCATGTTCAGCTTCTTAATCAAGGGCAACAGCCACATTCCCTCATCCGCCTTAAGGGTTCCTGCGAAACCTATTATAAAGGCGAAGAATAAAATTGATAATTTCTTCATTCGTAATGTTTTAATATTTTTTGGAATCAAAAAAAGTATTGATGCAAACTACACTTATCTGCCATTTTTTTGCGACGCACAATATAATAATAATTTACAGGCAAAAACAATGATTTTAGTTTGGGTGATAATTATTAACAGAATGAGACGGCCGAGAAACACTTCTCCCTTTCGGAAGCCATACAACGTGCACAATAGAATTATTTGGGATAAAAAATATCATTGAGCTAATGCATATAGTAAAGTAATATCCTCCCTTCCTCCACCTCACTACATACCCAGCTTTAGCTGCTTATCCAATAACCTAAAAGACAGACGATGATATGGGGTAGTACCCAAATTTTCAATCCCGGCTCGATGCGCTTTGGTAGGGTAGCCTTTGTTTTTATCCCATCCATATCCCGGATATTCCTTGTTTAAATTTTGCATAAGGGCATCGCGGTGGGTTTTTGCCAGGATACTGGCCGCAGCAATAGGCAAATATTTACCATCGCCTTTAACCACACAGGTATGTGGTATTTTTTTGTAGGGTTTAAAGCGGTTGCCATCTATCAATAGATGTTCAGGAACTATGGGCAATTGCGCCACTGCTCTTTGCATAGCAACAATAGAGGCGTTGAGTATATTTATCTGGTCTATCTCGTGGTTGTTAACAATGGCAACGGCCCAGGCAAGTGCTTCCCGTTCGATGATGGGTCGAAGCTTATCGCGTTGTTTTTCGCTCAATTGCTTGGAGTCGTTAAGCAGGGGATGAGCGAAAGTACGTGGCAATATTACGGCAGCTGCCACCACCGGCCCTGCCAGGCATCCTCTCCCCGCCTCGTCGCATCCTGCTTCAATTTTATCGGGGTACATAAACAGATCCAACTGCCTTTTCATGATTAAGATTTAGTAAATCGCGGATAATCAGCGCCCATATCAATCCTCCTCCTTTGTAAGCTGAATATGTGCTTCGTCCATAGGATGGAGGGCCGGCTATACCGGTTTGATCTATACTTTTATTGTCCGCTATAGATAAATTCAAGTACGGTTTGCCCAACCGCTTTAAGTGTGTTGCGGTCGATGATGTCCATATTATCGTTGTGGGTATGCCAAAAAGATCCAAAGCTGGTATCGGTATTCGGGTCGTAGTGAATAATATTGATACAGGGAATATTTAAATACTTATTCACATAAACATGGTCATCAGTAATGGCACCACCATCTTTAAACGGGAAGTAATTACCATATCCTATCCTATGCGCAGTTTTCCACACTTTTTTCAGAATACGCGGTGCAAAGTACTTCGAGTTCAACTCCTGATGAAAGCTGGCGTTTTTAGCACCCACCATATCTAACAAAATTCCATAGCGGGCATAATAATTTTTTACATGTGGGTTTTTGCCCCAATATTGCGATCCCAGGCACCAGGTATCGGGTTGGTAGTTTTGTGTTACGATGTGATCCGGCGTGCCGTAATCTTCGGCATCGAAAAAAATAATGTCTATACCAAAATCGAGCTTATTATTATTTATCTGGCGGGCTATCTCCAACAAGGCACCTACGCCGCTGCCACCATCATTGGCTCCAGGAATAGGTTCATTTCTTCGGCTTTCATCCTCGCTATGGTCGGCAAAAGGTCTGGTATCCCAATGCGCAAATAGCAATATACGATCCTTTAACTCGGGCTTGTACTGACCAATAATATTTTTGGCGTGTAACAAGGTATTATCAAATGCCACCACTTCGGCCTCTTGCACAATTACCTCGGCACCGAATTCTCGCAACTTGCCACTAAGGTAATTGGCACATTTGGCATGCGCCTCGGTATTGGGTACTCTGGGGCCAAAGTCAACCTGTTTTTGAACGAATGAGTACGCCGAATCCCCATTGAAAATAGGGGTTTCAATAATTGTTTTGCTGCTTCTTTTATTACTCTTGTTGCTTTTGCCCGATGTAAAATTACAGGCAGTCAAGGTAATCAATGCCAATAATACTACGTGTTTTAAAGTGTTTATGGGTAACATAGTTGTGTTATTTTAGATCGATATTATACTTAGTTTCAACAAGGCAAGCACTGTTTCTCTTACTCTATTCGTAATAGTTCAACAAACTCTATTTCAGTTGCCAACTAGCGCTTGTAGTGCCATCTTTAATTATAAAACCCATACGGTTTAACTCATCACGTATTCTGTCGGATGTGGCCCAGTCCTTCTTTTCTTTTAAATCGTTGCGCAGCTGTAATAATAAGTCCATCACTTCGTGAAGCTTGTCATCATCGCTTTTACCCTTTTCCGTTGACAGGTCTAAACCAAGAATATCGGCAACAAACAAGTTCATCAGCTGATTTAACTGCATCAGGTCACTTTTTGTAATAGATTGATGACCTGCTACAAGGCTATTGATCATTTTAACTGCATCAAACAAATGTGCTATAAGAACGGGGCTATTCAGGTCGTCCAACAGTGCAGCGTAACATTTTTCTTCTAATGCTGCTATATCCACGCTCGATGTATCCGACACAGCTATCTTATCCATGCTGGCCATAGCCTGGCGCAAGCGCTCGAAGCCTTTTTCGGCTGCCTGCAAGGCCGTATTACTAAAATCAAGCGTACTGCGATAGTGTGCCTGTAAAATAAAAAAACGAATGGTCATGGGCTCATATGCCTGTTCCAGGTTTTTATTGTTGCCCGTAAAAAACTCCTCTAAAGTGATGAAGTTACCCAGCGACTTGCCCATTTTTTGTCCATTTACGGTAATCATATTGTTGTGCATCCAATACCGGGCAGGCACTTTACCGTTATCAACAGTGCTTTGGGCTATTTCGCACTCATGGTGCGGAAACAGCAAATCCATGCCACCACCATGTATATCGAACTGTTCGCCCAGGTATTTTTTGCTCATTGCCGAACACTCCAGATGCCAACCCGGAAAACCATCACTCCATTCTGATGGCCAACGCATGATATGCTCCGGTGCTGCTTTTTTCCATAAAGCAAAATCAGGAGCGCTGCGCTTTTCGCTTTGCCCGTCAAGGGTTCGGGTATTACTGATCAGGTCTTCCACTTTACGTCCGGAAAGAATTCCGTAAGGGAAATTTTGATCGTATTTTTTTACATCGAAATAAACAGATCCATTGCTTTCGTAGGCATATCCCTTATCCAATATTGATTTTATCACTTGTATCTGCTCTATGATGTGTCCGGAAGCAAGCGGCTCAATGCTGGGATCTCTCATATTAAGCAAAGCCATATAATGATGGTATCTGTTGGTGTAATATTGTGCCACTTCCATGGGCTCCAGTTCTTCCAGTTTTGCCTTTTTTGCAATTTTGTCTTCGCCCTCATCGGCATCGTTCTCCAGGTGGCCCACATCGGTAATGTTACGCACATATCTGACTTTATAATCCAGGTGCGTCAAAAATCGCGTTAGTAAATCGAAGGTTATTGCCGGACGTGCGTGTCCCAGGTGAGGATCGCCATAAACCGTAGGCCCACATACATAAAGGCCAACTTTTCCGGGTGTAAGGGGAACAAACACTTCTTTTTTTCGCGTAAGGGTATTATAGATATACAATTGATTACTCATTTCTGTCCTCTTATTGTTTGGAAGCTCAAAAGTACAAAAAATACATCAACATCGGCATCACCTATTAATAGTATCAAAATCATTACTTTGTCAAAGGTTATAGTCCGTTCGCATAATAGGGGTGCCTTTGACGTAACAAACCGCTGCATCAAGGAGTATTACATTAATATGATGGCAGAACGATATAAAGAAATGTTGAGAAATTACCTAAATACGGACAATATTTGGGAATCGTGCATTTACGATATTTTACACCCTAAGCACGATAAATTAGAAAAGGATCTTTTGGAGTCCGCTTTGCTCTCGCTAAACAAGCATCTGCGTGCTGATTACGTTTACGTGGAGCGCTTTAGTCCTAACAGCAAAGCTATGGATATAGTTTGTGCATGTAACCGTTCCGATATCCTACCTCCCTCATTTTTTAACAAAACAGACAGCCAGCGAGATGAAGTGCTGCGTGAGCATATTATCACCATTAAAGAAAATATGCGTGCTGCTTACCCGGACAATCCGCTTTTGAGCAAACTAAAAATTGAAGCATATAGCCGTATCGTTTTACTTGACTCAACAGGTATGCCTATTGGGGTTTTAACCGCACTTTTTTGTGATAAAATAAAGGATGTTATAAAAACTGAAGGCCTGATGTTTATAATTTCGCATACCCTGAGCAGAAATCTGGAGTGTGCCGGAGAACAAAAGCTACAAGAGCGAAAAAGTGCAGAACTGCTTCTTTACAAAGAAGAGTTGGAGCGTACAAATAAACAATTAGACAAAACAAAAAAACAACTAGAAGCAGCACATATTAAAGCTGCAGAGGGTCAGCAATTAAAGGCTTCATTTTTAGCTAATCTCAGCCACGAAATACGCACACCCATGAACGCCATCATGGGCTTTACCGAACTATTAAAATCCAATGGCTTAGCCGAGGAAGAAAGAAAAGAATATATCGACATCGTACTTCAAAACGGCAGTCAACTGCTGCACGTTATGGATAACATAATGGAGATTTCAAAATTACAAACGGAGCAAGGCTTTGAAAAAAAAGAGCGTGTGATGGTCAATGACATAATAACAGATTTGTACCATAATTATACCCGCAAATTACAAAAGGTAAAAAAACCTATTAAGCTTATTTTATTAATGGGCAATCAAAATGGGAAAGATGTATTGCTTGCAAACAAAAATGCGCTACACAAAATATTAGATCATCTTATTAATAATGCAGTTAAATTTTCAAAAAAAGGTTGCGTATTTATTGGATACACTGTGGAAAACCACACATTTGAGTTCTTCGTAAAAGACTCTGGCATAGGCATACCCGCGGGAGAAGAAAAAAGCATTTTTGATATGTTTCGCCAATTAAATGTGGGCATGAGCCGCGAGTTTGAAGGCAATGGTGTAGGTTTATCCATAGCCAAAAAATATGTAGAAAGTATGGGAGGACAAATATGGACCGAGCCTGCTCAAAAAACTGGTGCCCTTATTAAATTTACGATACCAGCTGGTTAAATTTTAACTTAGGGTTACTCTTCCACGTTTTTACACCTATCCCTAACTAACCTGATCCATCCCATTAGGCCCACTTTTTAGCAACTAATGCTTACCTCCATTTAATGTGGGTGGCGGATTCTTAACAGATTCTACCCTGAACTTTACAAACCATTAACGACCACAGCATTAAAAAATATTGTAAATCCCAATAATTTTATATATTTGTTTGGAATCCAATTAAAAAGTTAGACATTTTGTGTATTAGTATGTGGGCATATGCTTTTTTAAACAACCTCCCGGCTACACACGTTGCACAATAAAACAACAGCTTAAAACCAATCGGATGATAAAAGCATGGCCCAAGTTATATTTGTCGTTTTTGTTTTTTCTTTTTTTGTGGCTGCATAATACACCTTGCAACGGACAATCCACAAGCAATAGAAATCCAAAATTATTTAAAAAGGCTATGGAACTGGCCGACCGGGCTAATTACCGCCAAGCAATTGAAACTTTTAAATTAATTATTCAAAACGACCCAACCCATTTGGATGCCCTTTTCAACATGGGTTTGTGCTACCTAAATACCTCCAATGGTGCCGATACAGCCATTATTTGCTTTAACAAAGGATTGAACATTCTTACAGAGACGGAAAAAAAAGGACATTTGGGTCGCGAATTAGGTTTGTCCATGGGCAAAGCATACCAGGTTCTTTTAAAGCCCTTAAAGGCAATAACTATTTACGAGAACCTGCTAGATAATACTACTGAACAGGACCGCCTTTTTATAGAAGAGTTAGAGCGTGAAATACAGATTTGTCATCATGCCAACTTTTTTATTAATTACCCCATCGAGCTTAACGTGCAAAACATGGGCAGCAGGGTAAACTCCATGTACGACGACCACAGCCCATTAATTGCGGTGAGCGAAAGCCAGTTATTCTTTACCTCGCGCAGAAACTGGATTAAAATGAGCCTGCTTGCAGATGGGCAGTATGCCGAAAAAATATATACGGTGCCTTTGGCGGCCAACAACTGGGAGTCGGCACGATTGCTAAAAGTTTTTTTTAAACAAAACGAACACGAAGCCGCTGTTTCCTTATCGCCAGATGGCAACGAACTGGTGTTGTTTAGAAATGACGAACACGGCAAAAGCCTTTATATAAGCCATTACAATGGCCGAAGCTGGTCGGAACCGGAAAAGCTACCCTTCCCCATCAACAGCCATGCCGAGGAAACACACGGATCTATATCTGCCGACAAGAGCACTTTCTTTTTTACCAGCGACAGAGAAAATGGCTATGGAGGGCTGGATATATACATGTCGAAAAAATTAGCCAATGGACAATGGGGAGAACCCAGAAATCTGGGCCCGAATATCAACACACCGTTTGATGAGGAAACACCTATGATACATTATGACGGGCGCACACTCTACTTTTCGTCGGAAGGTCACAACACCATGGGTCGCTTAGATGTTTTTTATAGCCAAATGAACACGGATTCTACCTGGTCGGCTCCGGTTAATATGGGTTTCCCAATCAATACCCCTGACGACGATTTCTTTTTTGTACCCACCATAAGCAAAAGTCACGCCTATTACGCATCATCAAAATTCGACGACAATTATGGGGGCTCCGATATTTACCAGGTACATTTTAAAGCCGATTCTGATACGGAACTGGCCGTAATTGAAGGTGTTATAGACAGTAGCTTAGGAAGTGATTTTGAAAAAATGCGTGTACTGGTAACCCGTACCAACGACAACAAATTGGTTGGCGACTACCGCCCTAACCCGGATAACGGCGCCTATATGATGTTTCTGGAAAATGGCTATGAGTATGAGGTAAGGCAAACCAATATAAATAAACAGGAAAAGGTGGCCTATATAAATGTAGATGACCAAATGAACTACATTAAACACAAAATACCCATTGCTTTTAATGATGTTGCAATGGACGCTCCCTTGATTAAAACAGAGCAGCATGCAACAAAAGCTATTTCCACAAACAAAAATAGTGTTGACAAAACCAATCCGGTAACCAGCTTGCCTGTTGTTACTATAGCAGATGAATCCAGCTCAAAAACATCGGCAAATACCACTATTACCAATACGGCGCCGATAAAACGCAAGCCGCAGTCGCACTCAACAACAAGTAAACCAAAAGTAAAAACACCGGATACATCATCAAATCCTTCCGGCAAGCTGTTGATCAACCAAAGTGGAAACAATAGCAATGTACAGTCAAAAAAATATACTATTCAATTACTTGCATTGCGCAAAGGCCCACTCTCCAGTATGATTTTTTTCACCAAACAAAAAATTCATAACATTATGGTTTACAACTGTACAGATGGCTACATACGTTACACAACAGGTAATTTTGACAGTTACAAGGCTTGTTTGCAGTTAAAAAAGAAACTGGCTGAAAGAACGGGACTAAAAGACATTTGGATACGACCTATAAAAGATATTGAAGCTCTACAACAACAATAAACCGGTATAATTAAAAAAAGAGCTATTGACACTTTTCACGTTTTATTAAATTGTAAATTGTCGATTTACCAATGTCCAGCTTATCAGCCACTTTAAGTACATTATTATTGTTATGACGCAGGTAATGATGTATAATTCGTTCGTTGTATTCTTTTAAGGTCATTTCTTCTCCCAAAATATCCAACTCGTTATTTCCGGCATTAAAAAGCATGTCGCCCTCGTCAATATAAGGGCCACCAGCCATAACGGCACTTAACTCTACTATAGCTTTTAATTCACGCACATTGCCCGGAAAGGTATATTCAAGCAGCCTTTTTTTAGCTTTTGAAGTAAACATCATTTGCTCCAGATTATTTTCAGTGCAAAAGCTGTTCAAAAAAAACTGACTCAAGGTAAGAATGTCATTTTTCCGTTTTTTTAAAGGCGGTAAGTGTATCGGCAGTCCAAGTAAACGATAATACAGGTCTTGCCTAAAATTACCTTTTTTCACTTCACTTAGCAAATCTTTGTTGGTGGCAGTAATAATCCGTGTGTTCACCTTTATTACTTCGTTTCCGCCCACTCGGGTTATTTCCCTCTCTTGTAATACGCGCAGCAACTTAACTTGCATATTTATATCCATCTCCCCTATCTCGTCTAAAAATACGGTACCGCCTTCGGCCTCTTCAAATTTTCCTTTTTTGGCGATGACAGCTCCGGTAAAAGCCCCTTTTTCGTGACCAAAAAGCTCACTTTCAATTAACTCGCGGGGTATGGCACCCATATTAACAGCAACAAAAGGCAAGGACTTACGGATAGAATTATAATGGATGGTTTTAGCAACCAACTCCTTGCCCGTTCCGGTATCGCCATAAATAGATACATTTATATTGGGTACCTTAGCTGCTTTTTGTAACAAGGCAAATACCTCCTGCATGGCCGGGCTGTCGCCTATAATAGCATTCCCAAATTTATACTTAGTCGATATCTGACATCTTAGCTCTGAAATTTCAGTCAATAGTTTCTTTTTATTGCCAATATTATTAATGCTATTTAAAAGTCTATCCTTTATGTTTTCGTCTTTGGCAATATAATCGTAAGCGCCCTCTTTTAAAAGCTTAACGGCCGCAGTAATACTATCCTGACCTGAAATTACGATTACTTCAATTTCAGGATTGTATTTTTTTATCCGTTTCAGAATATCCTCGCCCGTATAGTCGGGTAGTCCAAGGTCCAGCGTTACCACATCCGGATTATCGGGCAGGTGCTTAAAAAAGGATGATCCATCAAAAAAAGTACTCACCTCACAATCCGGATTAAGAGAAAGGGAATGTTTAATCATTTTATTAAAAACCCGGTCGTCTTCTACAACATGAATTTTCATTTATAGCTCACTTTTGCGATAATTCAAATATATTTGCTTTTTAATTTGTGCAGGTAGGTTTGCACATTAACATTTAACTCAAAAAACCAACTAATAGTTACAAAACATCAACAATATTTACATTTGTTTTTAGCCATAAGGTATTTTTAAATTTTTGATATAATATTTTCGTATAAAGGTAGTTTTAACTGTGGTAGGGATTAACCGGTACATAGTAGGAAACATAAGGCTTAAAGCATTTAGCGTAACACCGCCAATGCGACAACAAGGGTAGGACATAAGTATCAATAACTTAACACTGAGCATTTAAACTAAATATTATAATTAACAGAAAAACTGGCAGGATGCTGTTTTCCCGGATTGCTGCAGAATGCTTCATTCCGACATTCCACCGGGGGTACAGTAATTGAGTATATAAACATCTTTATAATCAATACCAGATAGGAGCGGTACTTGCATTTGTCGATATTGTTTTTTGTAATATATGAAACCGGCCTAGCCTGCCCAAACCCTTGGAAGGCTCGAGTAAATAGTTAGGCCACAACGGATAATGATTGTAAAATCGCACGGGTTTTAAAGGTTTAACTTAAATAGATGAAACGAGCAGGTTAATTCTATCATATAATTTATTCAGCATCAGATGATTGAATTTTCTTGAGAGTTACATATGGCAGATGGAAGAAAACTTAATAAATATGAAATTTAACACCACATATACCCTGATTTTTCTCGTTTTTATTTGGGGCTGCTCCACCAATAAAAACACCAACCTGAGCCGTGCTTACCATAACCTAGCGGCACATTACAACGTTTATTTTAATGGCAATCAAAGCTTTAAGGAAGGTGTGGAAGCCATTGAAGAAGCCAATCAGGACGACTATACGCAGTTATTGGCCGTTTTTCCCGAATCAAAGCCGGGCAGCCAATCGGTAGCCTCCAGTCAAATGGACAGAGCCATAGAAAAAGGAGCCAAGTTGATAAAAAAACACTCCATACGTAAAAAGCCCGAAAAAAAGCGCGATGATCAATCACTTAAATACAAAAAGTTTTTAAGCCAAAACGAATACAATAAGTGGGTTGACAATGCTTATCTTTTAATTGGCAAAGCGCATTATTACAAACACGAATATTATTTGGCTCAGCAAAGCTTTGCCTACATGTTCAGGGAATTTCAAACAGGACCCGAATGGTACGAAGCAGAGATATGGAACGCCCGGTGCGCCATTGAGCTGGGCGATTTTGCAGAAGCAAAAATACTGCTCGAGAATTACGACATCGAAGGTAAAGCACCCTCAAAACTGTTTGGCTTATTTGCGGCTACCTATGCCGATTTCTATATTCGCCAGGGCATGTATGCCGAGGCCATTCCCTTTTTAAAGGAAGCCATAGAAGGAGCCAAGTCAAAGTATTATTACCGCAGATACAATTTCATTCTGGCGCAGTTGTATCAAAAACGAAAGCAGTATGCCCATGCAAGCCGAAGCTACCTTGCGGTAATAAAATCCAATCCACCCTACGAAATGGCGTTTAATGCAAAGGTAAACCGTGCCGGCGTACTTTTTGAAGAAGGTGGATTAGATGCCGTAAAAAAAGAAATAAAAAAATTGCTGCGCGACAAGCGGAATTTGGAATACGAGGATCAGATTTATTATGCGCTGGCTCTAGCCTACAAAGCCGAGAATGAGGAGGATTTGGCTATGGAAAACCTATTGCGTTCCATTGAAAAAAGCACCGATAACAAGCATCAAAAAGGCATGTCGTTTTATCAGCTTTCTGAAATATATTATGAACGTCCACAATACAAACCGGCCTATTATTATTTAGATACCGCGATGGTGAATCTGAATGAGAATTTTAGGGGGCTGGACACAATTAAAACGCGTCATGAAAATTTAGCCCGTTTGGTAAAAAATATAAATATGGTGGAACGCGAAGATAGCCTGATAGCCATAATGGCCATGCCCGAAGCACAGCGTTATGCCTTTATAGATGGATTGATAGAGAAAGAAAAGGAACGGTTAGAAGCGCTTAAAAAAGCCGAACAAGAAGACGCAGGGGGCAATTTGTTTTATGACCCCCTCTTTAGCCAATCCCAATCCACTCCTTCGCAGGGAGGTAAATGGTACTTTTACAACCAAGCCTCAGTGGGCATGGGCAAGTTGGAGTTTGAAAAGCGCTGGGGGCGTCGGAATCTGGAGGACAATTGGCGTCGATCAAACAAAGAGATCATCGTAGAACAACCCGACTTTGCAAATATGGGGGATCCATTTCCCGACCAGGATCCTTTTGGCCAAGACAGCATACCCGGCAATGAGCTCCTTACAGCCCAATTACCCCGAACCCAGGGTAAAGACCCCCTAAAAAGAGAATCGTATTTAAAAGACTTGCCATCTACGCCCAAACTTATGCTTGAGGCACAACAACGCATACAGGAAGGGCTGTTGAATCAAGGCTTGATTTATAAAGAAGAGATAAATAACCTACCCTATGCCATAGATGCGTTTGAGCAATTGGTCAGCAGGTTTCCGGACGGCCCCTACCTGGAAGATGCTTTGATGAACCTTTACCTGGGATACGAATTACAAAATGATGTAGCAGCAATGAATCGCGTAAAGTCTAAGCTTATGGATAAGTTCCCCGATGGTGAATTTACCGCCTATTTGAACGACCCGCAATACGCCCAAAAAAGAGAAGCACGCAACAAAAAAATCGAAACATTGTATCAGGAAAGCTACTCCGCGTACCTTTTCAACGATTTTGCTACCCCTATAGCCAATTTACAGCAAGCCTTGCAGGTACATAAAGAAAGTTCTCTGATACCCAAATTTAAATTTCTGGCAGGACTATCCCGCGCCAAAACAGGGGATGCTTTGCAGTTTGAAATGGAGCTTAAAGACATTACTCAAAATTATCCAAATAGTGAAATAACACCCCTTGCTGCAGAGATGCTAAAACTATATGCCGAAGGCCGCACACCTGTTAAAGGGCCCGTGAGCAGCAACCTTATTGCGCAACGAACGCAGGAGTTCACACAAGAACAACGCAAACTGAGGGGTGCACAACTTGCTGATACAACAGCAAGCTCGTACATGGTAGATAACAAAGCACAGCATGCCCTGATTGTTTTACTGAATACCGGAGTGGATCTGAACAGACTCAGATTTAATATAGCCGATTACAACTTCTCCAAGTTTTTGCTTAACGATTATGAAATGGATCAGACGCAACTGCCCGATGAAACTATCGTTCTCCGCGTGTCGGGTTTTAATAACCGCTTAGAAGCGCTCGATTATTTTTACTCGCTGCGCGAACGTAACGATATTTTTAAAGTAGATAATCTGGAATACCAACAGATGTACGTAATTAACGGACATAACATGGAGTATTTACTTTCATCGGGCGATAAGGAAAGGTACGACAGCTTCTTTATCGAGAACTATCTCTCTGCCGAAGCGTTTAAAAATTTAGAGGAAGAGCGCAGGCGTGAACAAAGCGAGGCACTGAAAGCCCAAAACAAAACCCTTGAAGCAGAAGTACCTGCATTAACTAAAGCGCTTAATGAAAGTGCGACAAAACAGGAAACACAAGAAACACAAGAATTACCGCAAGAGATAGCGCCATCAAAAACGGAAGAAAGCAGCGCTACCATCGAAAAAGCAAAACTTGAAACAGCCATTAGTGAATCGCCAATTGCAGAATCACCAATTACTGAAACCGTAATTACAGAAACACCGGTTATTGAAAAGCCAACTTCTATATTTACCATGCAGGAGGGTAGACACGATGCTATGATTTTGTTTAAAAAAGGACACATCGACACCAAACGAATAGGAACCATATTTACCAATTACACCAAAAGTAATTACGGTGCAAAATATGAGGTGGAGCATAACACCCTGAGAGAGGATTACTATTATATAAAGGCAAAAGGCTTCTCCAATGCCAACGAAGCAGACGCCTTTTTAAAGAAAGTAAAGCTTAACAGCTTTTTAATGCGAGAGATAGCCCGCACAAAAAACTATTTATTGCCCATTACAAACGATAACTTTTTACGATTATCAGATGAAGAATCGTTTGGCCAATATCAGGAATTTTACAAATCGAATTATTAGAACAATCCATATGGTTGATGCGAGAAAGATAAATATACTTTGGGTAGATGACGAAATAGACCTGCTAAAAGCGCATATACTCTACTTAGTAGAAAAAGGCTTTGAAGTAGAAACTGCCAATAATGGGCAGGACGCACTGGCTATGGTAGAAGAGCAACATTTCGACCTGATTTTTCTGGACGAGAATATGCCGGGTTTAAGTGGCTTAGAAGTGCTGAGCAAACTAAAAAACCTGATACCCGAGGTCCCTGTGGTAATGATTACCAAAAGTGAGGAGGAAAACATTATGGATCAGGCTATCGGCAGTAAGATATCCGATTATCTAATCAAGCCCGTTAATCCCACACAAATATTATTAACCATAAAAAAACATGTGGATCAACACCGTTTGGTAGCTGAAAAAACAACCAGCAGCTATCAAACCGAGTTTGGCAAAATAGGACTTAAAATAAACGATTCGTATAGTTTTGCCGATTGGGCCGAGGTGTACAAGCAGTTGGTATATTGGGAAATAGAACTCGAGGACACCAAGGGCGAAATGGACGAAGTGCTGAAAATGCAAAAAACTGAAGCCAACCATGCCTTTGTGAAATTTGTAAAACGCAATTATATCGATTGGCTCAACCATGCCGATGAGCATACCCCCCTGATGTCGCACCAACTGATGAAGGACGTTACCTTGCCTTTATTGGAAGATGGCGAAAAAGTGGTGATGCTGGTGATCGACAATTTCAGATTCGACCAATGGCTCATGATAAAGCAAGAGGTGCTTAAATCATATAGGCTCGAAAAAGAAGAGATTTACAGCAGCATATTGCCCACTGCCACGCAATACGCGCGCAATAGCTTGTTTTCGGGTTTAATGCCGGCACAGATAAAAGAAATGTACCCCGAATACTGGCTCGACGAAACCAGCGAGGGTAGTAAAAATCAATTTGAGGGTGAGTTAATTGGCACTTTTTTCAAACGCTTCCGCCAAAAAATAAACTACTCGTACCAAAAGGTAAGTAACATGGAAAGCGGCAAGCAGCTTATTGACAGTTACTCCAATATTTTAAACGATGACTTGTCGGTAGTGGTATTTAATTTTGTGGATATGCTGTCGCATGCCCGCACCGAAAGTAAAATGATAAAGGAACTTGCCTACGATGAGTCGGCTTACCGCTCCCTAAGCAAATCGTGGTTTATGCACTCCGTATTGAAAGAACTATTGGATCGCCTGGAAAACGAAAAAGTTAAAGTAATCATCACCACCGACCACGGCACCATTCGGGTAAAAAACCCGGTAAAAGTAATTGGCGACAAAGAAACTTCCACCAACTTACGATACAAACAGGGTAGAAACCTGAACTATAAATCGAAGGAAGTTTTTGAAATCACCAAACCCGAGGAAATACTATTACCCAAGGTAAATGTATCCACGAGCTATATATTTGCCACTAACGAGGACTTTTTAGCTTATCCTAACAATTACAACCACTATGTAAGCTATTATAAAGATACCTTTCAGCATGGCGGTGTTTCTATGGAAGAAATGCTGATACCGTATGTGCTGTTATCGCCAAAAAAATAAAATTTGAATTTGATTTACAGACTATAAGAATCCCCAATCATATGAATACCTATTTAATCCCCTCCATCGATAAAATAGACGAGGTAGCCGCAGCGTTTATAAACCGCTACAACAAACCGGCTGTATTTTGCTTTTACGGCAGCATGGGCGCAGGCAAAACCACTTTTATACAAGCCCTGTGCCGTCAACTGCAAGTAATTGATGTGGTTAACAGCCCTTCTTTTGCCATTGTAAACGAGTACGACAGCGCCAAAGGAGATACCGTTTACCACTTCGATTTCTATCGTTTAAAACAAGAAGACGAAGCCCTTGATTTAGGCTACGAAGATTACTTTTACTCCGATAGCTATTGCTTTGTAGAATGGCCCGAAAAAATCGCCTCCCTGCTCCCACGCAAAAGATACGACATTAAAATAAGCGTGCTGGACGACAACAAAAGCAGAGAAATTCAGGTGACCGAGTTTTGAGTTTAAGATTTAAAGTATAAACTTTTAGGATTGGCCATGCATAAATACAAAATACGTTTTGTATTTATATTTACGATGCTCCTATTTCGTGCAACAATTTATATCCAGCTACTTTAAGCTGTTCGGTATGCCGCGTGTTTTCCAACAATGGCATAATATCGTCATACAAAAAACCTTTAGGAAGTTGATTGTTTTTTTTAAGGACATAAAAGACATGATGCGCACCGGCAACCACAAAAACCGATTCGGATTTTTCTATCAATAAATATAGCAGTGGTTTTATGCTTTTTGCTCCCTGGCGAATAAGCCCCTCGGCAGCAATCCACCTTATATCGTGTTCTTTGTCTGTTAACTTCTCTATAAACACGGGCACCAGCGATTCATCCTCTACATCTTTGAGTGTCATCATGGCTTCCCAACGATAAATGTACTTTGGATGCTCCAACAACGCCAGTAAGGAAGCAATAGCTCCCTTCCCGATTTTTACCAAGGCCTCTCTGGCCTTTTCGCGGTCTTTCCCGTTTTCGGTGCCAAAAACCTGGATGAGCTCTTCAACACGCATTTCCTGCCAATTATTCTTCATAATCTTAAAATTAATGTCAATCCCTGCAATATACGGAATCCTGTAAAACTTAAAGATTACGCATAAAATATCATTACATCAATTTAAAAATAGTCGGATTTTTTATAACCACGCTAATTATCTACCAAAAAGATGACAAGAGGGGTTTAATTATGCCGCACTATTAAGTGTATATAAAAGGAGAAGGTTATCTACATCTTATAGTTAATTCACTGTAGCAAAAAGGTTAAATAGCGCTTACCAAGCCTCACTAATAACATATTCTTTGTTTAGAATAAACTATTTCGATAAGATTGAATAATGACTTAAAATTCTAATTTATAAGCTAAAAAAAATAATAAGTGATAGCGGGTGTTATAACAGTTCTGTTTTGTATTGCGCAGTATTTTAAAACCCCAAATAAAAATCTTTGGTCAGTTGTTTATAATCATCAGAGTATCCGTGCCTGCCAAACTCTTCGATAATCATTTCATTCTCAATCCCAAGCTTGTTTTCAAACGAAAACTCCATAAGTACGCGTTTGGGAGGCTTGCTTGGCGTTGGCTTAATGTAGAGCACTTTGTTTAGGTACAATTGATCTTGCGCAGCTATCTTTTTGAAATTATTTCTTTCGGACGCCGGCAAAACAACACAGAACCTGCCGGTATTGCTTAGCAATTTTACTGCTCCTCTAATTAATTGGTCATAGCTTAAGCTGTCGGTGTGGCGAGCTATACTTTTTTTATCACAAGGGTTTTTCAGCGAATGTTTAAAGAAGGGTGGATTGCTGACTATCAAATCATAGCTTGAGGTCCAATGGCAAGTTTTAAAATCAGCATGTATGGCATTCAAACGATTGTTCCAGGGGCTCGCTTTAAAGTTAAACGCAGCCTCGCTTTGAGCCGCATGGTCCAATTCTACGGCATGTATTAGCGCGTCTGTAGTACGTTGCGCCAGCATCAGCGCAATAAGGCCGGTCCCGGTACCTATGTCCAGGACAGACTGTACTTTGTTCACCGATGCCCAGGCACCCAACAATACCCCGTCGGTACCAATCTTCATGGCTGCCTTTTCCTGGCGCACGGCAAATTGTTTAAAATTAAAGACTTTGTTGGCCATTGTTAGAACTTTTCAAAAACTCCTAAACCGAACAGGGCATAATCGTATTTTATAGGATCAGCCGGTTCAAATTCCCTGAGCCGCGCTGTTATTTCTTCCACCGCTTTCCAATCACTTTGTTTGCGACTTAATAAACCCAACTTACGTGCTACATTACCGGTATGCACATCCAGGGGCAACATCAGATGGGCAGCATCTATCCTTTTCCATAAACCAAAATCCACCTGCATTCTATCTGCCCTCACCATCCAACGCAGAAACATGCAAATGCGTTTGGCCGATGAGTTTTTAAGTACATTCGCCACATGTTTGCCTGTGCGTTCGGGCGGCCGAAAGGATATAAACACTTTGCGAAAGTGGGCAATGGATTCTTTTAGACTTTTATTGGGCATGTATCCGTCGGTAAATACCTGTTCGAGTCCGCCATAGTTGGCATATATATTTCTCAGAGCGAGAATAAAATACCTTAGATCGGCACCGTTAAAAGTACGATATACCGGGCCGTCGGGGATGGCACTAACATCACCATTAACCACAAAATAGTGTGGCTGTTGTCCCATGAGGCTAAGTATCCTGTGTCCTGCCTTAATGATGGCCTGTCGCTGCCCCCACGAAATGGTAGCTGCCAAAAAGCCGGCAATCTCAATATCTTCCTTTTCGGAAAAGAGTTTGGGCAACGATATGGGATCGGATGCGATAAAGGCAGGGGCGTTATACGCCATCACTTTTTCGTCGAGAAAGGATTTGAGTTCTTTTGGCTCCATATATTTTTTAATTCAGCCGCACAAGGATCGCTCTATATTTCAAAGTGGCCATATAACCCTACGTTTTGCTTCAGCGTTACTGTGTTTACCTATAACAATAAAAACATTGAGATTACTCCCTCCCTGAACGCTATTTTATGACTAAACACCCTTTACTCTATATACCCGTCCTTCATTTTTATCTCTCTGTCGCTCCGGTGAGCCAGATGCAAATCGTGGGTTACAATTACAAAGGTTTGTTTAAACTCGTCGCGTAGCTTAAAAAATAGTTTGTGCAATTCTTCCTGATTTTGCGAATCAAGGCTTCCGGTGGGTTCATCGGCAAAAACCACTGCCGGATCATTTATCAGGGCACGAGCAATGGCTACACGTTGTTTTTCGCCCCCACTGAGCTCGGCAGGCTTGTGTGTTTCCCGATCGTGCAGATTTAAAAAGGCCAACAAGCTACGTGCTTTCTCTTCACTTTTGGCCTTATTTTTTCCGGCAATCAATGCGGGAAGGATAATGTTTTCCACCGCATTAAATTCGGGCAGCAACTGATGAAATTGAAACACAAAACCAATATTGGCATTACGGAAGCGCGAGAGTTCCTTTTCGCTCAATTGTTGTATGGCGATATTGTTTACACTTACCTCACCAGCGTTGGGCTTATCAAGCGTACCCAAAATTTGCAATAGGGTTGTTTTTCCTGCACCGCTGGGGCCAACGATACTAACCACCTCGCCTTGCCTGATATCGAGGTCTATCCCTTTTAACACCTGCAAGTCGCCAAATTGCTTTTTAATACCTCTTGCTGTAATCATTCCAAAATATTAATAAATAAACAGCAGCACCATATACAATATATAAGTACCCAACAAAACGGCTCCCTTCCATCTTCCTATCACACTGCGATGCAGCGGCAACATGGCCAGCATCAGCATTACGGCCACACCGATCATCCACCACACATCTACCCTGATTAATAAATCAGATACGCCGATGGGCTTGAGCATAGAGGTGATGCCAAGGATGGCCAATAAATTAAATATATTAGAACCGATGATGTTTCCGATTGAAATGGCTGTTTCCTTTTTAACGGCCGCCATAATGGAAGTAGCTAACTCCGGAACACTGGTACCGAAAGCTACTACTGAAATACCGATTACACGTTCGCTAATGTTAAGACTTCGCGCTACAATAACTACTCCATCCACCAGTAAAGCCGATCCAAAATACAAGCCAACACCAGCCAACACGAGTAATCCAATAGCTACATATATCTTCATGGAAGGCTTGCGAGCCACCTCGTCCGATTTATTCATTTTCCGTCTCGACATGTACACCGAGTAGGTGAGATACAAAACAATGATCGTAACAAAAATAACGCCTTCGTAAAACTCTATCACATTGTTTTGTGCAAATACCACAAATAAGAGGGACACAAACATCATTACTGTCCAATCAAAAACCACAGAACTATTTTTCTGTACCTTTATGGGCAATATTAAAGCCACCATGCCCAACACCAATGCAATATTCGCCACGTTAGAACCAATTACATTGCCCACAGAAATATCAGGCACACCATCAAAAACCGCCTTTAAGCTTACTATAAGCTCAGGGGCCGAGGTACCAAAAGCCACCACGGTAAGTCCCACTACCAGGGTGGATATATTAAAGTATCGGGCAATTTGAACGCTTGCCTTCACCAGCCAGTCTCCACTAAAAAAAAGCAGGACAAATCCTGCTAATACCATCAATATACCCATTTATGTCAGTTAATTGATCTAATTTAATCCTTACGATTATGTGTTGTGTTATCCTTTAGGTTTTCTCGTGGTTGAGCACGATCATCCGGCTGTGTGCTGTCCTCGCTTATGGCATCCGGGTTTTTTTTCATTGCCTCCTCTTGGTTTAAGTGAGAATAAGGTTCGTAGCCTTCGTCATCGGACAATGTTTTACTTATTTCGCGAACGTGATTGTCAATATCCGCTTTACTTTCGTCCCAATCTTTTTTAAAGTCATCCGCCCCCTCTTTGAATTCGCGCTTAAGATCGTCGGTAGCCCTGCGGAACTCATTCATACCCTTACCGAGCATACGAGCTAACTCAGGTATTTTATTGGCACCAAAAAGCACCAAAACCGCTATTAAAACGATGAAAATCTCTCCACCACCGAATGAGAAAAAGCCAAAATTCATATTATCGAGATAAATAATTTGTCCAAAGATAATAAAAACAAAACACCCTCTAAACACAAAGGTTTAAAGGGTGCAAGTATTATTGTATTTCGCGGATTTATTTTTTTACCGTTACTTTTTTCTTTTCTTTTTTCTCCAGCACTGCAAATGCAACCGGTGTAGCTATAAATAGTGATGAGTAAGTACCTATTAAAACACCCAACATTAGTGCAAACACGAAACCTTGTATTACTTCACCTCCAAATAAAAAGATAACCAGCAACACAATAAAAGTGGTTAACGAGGTATTAATGGTACGGCTGATAGTTGAGTTAAGCGCTCCATCCACCACACCTACTTTTTCACGTTTCGGATACAGACCTAAGTACTCCCTGATGCGGTCGAACACAACCACGGTATCGTTAATAGAATAACCTATTACCGTAAGTATGGCGGCAATAAAGGCCTGGTCTATCTCGAGGCTGAAAGGTACAATACTGTAAAAAATAGAGAATATACCCAACACGATGAGTACATCATGAACCAGTGCCACAATAGCACCCAGCCCATACTCCCAGTTGCGGAAACGAATAAGGATGTACAGGAAAATAACAATAAGCGAAAACGCAATGGAATAGTAAGCCTTTGTTTTGATGTCGGTTGCAATGGTTGGCCCCACCTTTTGCGAGCTCATACGATAATTATCGATAAAATCGTCGAAGCTTACATTGCTTCCTAAATAGGCCTTTAAACCATTGAATAGCTTTTGCTCAATAGTATTGTCTATTTCAACACCGTCTTCTTCTATCATGTAGTTAGTAGCAATCCTGATCTGATTGTCGCCACCAAAAGTTTTCACCTCAACATGCGCATCTTCAAATTCATCGGCCAAGGCGGCTTGAATGTCGGTAGCAGATACATTTTCGTCAAAACGCACCACGTAGTTACGTCCACCGGAAAAGTCGATACCCAGTTTTAAACCATGTGTGGCTAATGAACCAATACTAACCAAAAGTGCAATTCCGGATACAACGAAAAATATTTTTCTTTTCTCCAAAAATTTAACTTTGGTGTTCTTCATAAAACCCTGCGTAAGCTTGGTACCAAACTTAATATCTACTTTCTTGGTCAACAACCATTCAAATATTAATCGGGTAATAAAAATTGCCGTGAAAAACGAAGTAGCAATACCTATCATCAGGGTAGTGGCGAAACCTTTAATGGGGCCTGTACCAAACACAAATAAAATGATACCGGTAAGGAAAGTGGTTACGTTGGAGTCGATAATTGCCGAAAAAGCATTTTTATATCCGTCGGCTATGGCCAATCGTACGCCTTTGCCCGCAGACAACTCCTCACGTATGCGCTCGTAAATAAGTACGTTGGCATCCACCGACATACCAATAGTAAGCACAATACCGGCAATACCCGGTAAGGTAAGTACGGCGCCAAACGATGCCAGCACCCCAAGTATAAAAAACATATTGGCCAACAGTGCAATATCGGAAACCGTACCGGCTTTAAAGCCATAAAAGAACATCATATAGATGAGCACAACAATAAAAGCCATTACAAAAGACGACAGCCCTGAACGCACTGCTTCTGCACCCAATGAGGGGCCTACAACCGTGTCCTCAACAATACGCGCCGGCGCAGGTAACTTACCCGATTTTAATATATTAGCAAGGTCTTTTGCTTCTTCCGGGGTAAAATTACCGGTGATAGAACTACGCCCCCCTTTAATTTCGGCATTTACCGTTGGATAGCTATATACATAATTATCTAATACAATGGCAATGCTTTTACCTATATTGGCTTTGGTTAAACGAGCCCAAACATTGGCACCTTCGGTATTCATGCCCATGCTTATTTCGTAATCACCCCGCTGTCCGGTTTCGGCACGTGCGCTCGTAATTACATCGCCCTCCAATGGTGGACGTCCGTCGTGGCTAGAAACCTTAATGGCTATCAGCTCATAAATCTCGTCTTTACTTGCGGTTCCATCAGCCAGTTCGCGTTGTGGCAAGGGTTTTACTCCCCACATAAATCTCACATTCTTGGGAAACAGGGCACGCACCTGATCCATTTGCAGGTACGCGTTTACTTTAGAGGTATCTTTTACCAACGCATACCCCACCAGCGGCCCAGATTGACGCTGGCTTGGGTTGAGCACGCTAAACAGCGACCTGGTGCTTTGCGTAGCTGCCAGAGAATCAACCGCTGTACTCTCTGCATCTAATTGGCTCAACAGGTTGTCCGTGGCATCCTCCTCGGTCTGTGGCTCCTCTGCCTGGTCGGCTTCGGTTGCTTCTTCCACCGGCTTGTTCAGCTCTGCTTTGGCCGTCTCAATGTCTATTACCTTTTGATTTGCTGCAATCAGATTTTGCACCAACTCGCTTAGCTCATAGGTTTCCCAAAACTCCAAACTTGCTGTACCCTGTAACAGTTTACGCACCCTTTGTGGGTCTTTAACCCCTGGAAGCTCAACTAAAACACGGCCGGCTTTTTCCATACGTTGTATATTTGGCTGTGTTACCCCAAAACGGTCGATACGTGAACGTAAAATATTAAAAGCATTGTCGATGGCATTCTTGGCCTCTTCGCGCACAACTTTTAACACCTCATCGTTTGATGTATTATAATCAATTCTGCCTTTTAATTCAACCGTGTTAAAGATAGCGGCCAAGCGAGCTTCGCTATCCAACTCTTTAAACGAATTATAAAATAGCGTGATAAAATTTTCGGAAGATGTTTTTTCTTTTTGTTCGGCTATTTGCAGTGCCTCGTTAAATGTAGGGTCCGTATTGTAGTTGGAAAGTGCCCTCAAAATATCGGCCACTCTAACCTCAAGTATAAGGTTCATACCCCCTTTAAGGTCAAGCCCAAAGTTTATTTCCTTTTCTTTACACTCGCGGTATGTGTAGTTTTTAAGTCCTAAAAAATTGTATATCGGCTCGTTAGCTACTGAATCCAAATAGTTGGTTTCTATCTGCTGGTCGCCCATTGCAATTTCCTTCGCTTTATTTTCTTCCTGTCTGGTTTGATAAGTAAACATCAATTGATATAAACTCACTAAGGCCAGGAGGATGGCAAAAACCCTGATCGCTCCTTTGTTTTGCATCTGTACTTAAAATTTTATGTTGTTGTAATTTAAATTTGTTCCTTTTTTTATAATTGCGCAAATATATTGTTTTTTTTTAATAATACCACTTCATCATCAATAGTTGAGCGATAGAGTTATATATTTAGGTCGTGTAAAAAAAATACCATAAAAAATAACACCCATGGAAAAGCAAAAAAGATGTGTGCTGGCCATTAATTGCAACGAAGATACTTTATTTGCCATAAAAATACTTTTAAAAGGACAGGTGGACTTGTTTGAATCAGAAAACAATCTAACTAAAATTGAAAGCATCGTATCGGATAATAAATTCGATGTCGTTTTAATGGATATGTCGTTTTGCCAGGATGCCATACCCGGCGCTGAGGGCTTTCAGCACCTGAGAAAAATACTGCAATTGGATCCTGCTGTTTCCGTACTGTTTATTACAACTTATTCCGATATTAAAAAGTCGATGTGGGCTATACAAGCGGGTGCAACCGATTTTATACTCAAGCCCTGGCAAAACGAAAAAGTATTGGCCAGTGTTTTATCTGCCGTTCAACTATGTCAATCGCGGAGGGTACTGCGCCAGCTAAAGGAAAAACAGCGGGAGTTGTATCGCATGATGGACAAGCCATACAATGAGCTTATAGGCGTATCTAAAAGTATGCGCAAGGTTTATGATACCTTTGATGAAATACTTCAAAAAAACGCCAACGTGTTACTAATAGGTGAAAAAGGAACAGGAAGGGAAACGGTGGCCAGAGTTTTACACAAAAAATCGGCACAAAAAAATGAGGCCTTTATCAACTTTAACTTGTGCAATCCGGATCGCGACCAAACGGAAGGTTATATCCTGGGCTATGTAAAAGGTGCTTTCGCCCATGCCAAAACTGACCGACCCGGATGCTTGGAAATGGCGCATAAAGGAACCCTTTTTATAGATGACCCCACAAAACTGCCCCAGTCCATGCAAAGCACCCTCTCAACTGTAATTAAAAATGGCGAGCTTACCCGCATGGGCAGTAAAAGGCCTATACCCATAGACCTTACATTAATGTTTGCGTTGGAAAAGTTACCTAAACAACAGGGCCATGAAACCCACTATAGCCTAAGCCTGCTTAACAATTCAAATACCGTTAAAATAGAGTTACCCCCCTTACGGCAAAGGATAGAGGACATCCCATTGCTGGCCGATCATTTTATGAATATTTTTTCGCGAAAATATGAAAAAGTAGCTAAACTAAGCAAAGGAGCCATGAGCAAGCTACTGCGGTACCGATGGCCCGGCAATGTGCAGGAGTTAAAACTGGTATTGGAAAGAGCTGTTATTTTAAGCGAAAAACAAATATTAAACGAGGAGAACATTCAGTTATCTCTTCCGGATAACTCAACAAGTAACTTTGAAATTGAAACCTATAACCTTGAAGATGCAGAAAAGTCTATTATACAAACGGTGTTGCTCATAAACCAGGGCAACATTTCAAAAGCCGCAATTCAATTGGGACTTACCCGCACCTCGCTCTATCGCAGAATTGAAAAATATGGTTTGTAATAAATAATTAGAATTGATACTATTCAGTTCTACTTATTTACCATCGAGATGTTTCATGCGGTTAAACATGACAGCCAGGTGAGCGTACATGGATGTATCCTGAATTACTACGTCATCGCTTAAACTTATCCGAATTGGGGTAAAGTTCCAAATACCCTTTATACCACCGTCGGCCATGGTTTGGGCCACCTCCTGTGCAAATTCAGCCGGCACCGTTAAAATACCCACAGACACATCGTCGCTTTTTATTTTGTTAAATTCACTCACGTGGTAAATCGGAACGCCTTGTATTTCTGTTCCTATTAATTTTGGATCCACATCAAATCCGGCTACAATACTTAGGCCGTACTGATCCAGTTTATGATCGTGTAGCAAGGCATTACCCAAGCCTCCTGCCCCAAACAAAAATGCTTTATCCAATGTACGGAATCCCAAAAAATCCTGCAGCACTTCTATTAAAGCATTTACCTCGTAACCCACTCTGGTTTTACCCACAATACTTGTATATGACAAATCCTTGGTTACCTGTGTAGAATCTACACCCATATCGCGCGCAATATGTGTAGAAGAAACATAATTCTTACCATTTTTTTTTGCCAGCTTTAAGTAAGCCAAATAACATGGCATGCGGCGTAACGATGGCTCGGGTACAAGGCTTTCTTTTTTCTTATTTCCGCTTGTCATTGAATATCTTAAGTACTTTTGAGTAGTTTATATTTTTACGTTTGCGCACCTTTTATGCAGAAGCAACTTTCGACCTCAAAAGTAGAGAAGATTTGTATTAAAGAAAAATTTCTATAATGGTTATTTATGCCGCTTGCCCGGTAATTGGGATATTTAAAATGATTCTACATAAAAAAAGTCTGCGTTCCTCCCGAAAAATATTTTTATTTTTTTTCAGGGGGAGATACGCAGACTTTTCACTGATAAAATAACGCAGCCAACTTATAAACCGGCGATCTCTTTTATGTTGTCAATAATTTTTTGAGCCAACGCTTCCGCTTCATTAAAGGTGTGGGCCTCAGAATATATACGAATAATTGGTTCGGTATTTGATTTTCGTAGGTGCACCCACTTATCGGGGAAATCTATTTTTACGCCATCGATATCGTTTACCTGCTCATGTGCATACTTCTCTTTCATGCGAGCCAAAATATTGTCGACATCTAAATCAGGTGTCAGCTCAATTTTATTTTTCGAGATAAAATAGTTTGGGTAGCTTGCCCTAAGCTCGGAGCATTTTTTACCCCACTTGGCCAAATGTGTCAGAAACAAGCCTATACCCACCAGCGCATCGCGGCCATAATGCGAAGCAGGGTAAATAACACCACCGTTACCTTCGCCACCTATGAGGGCATTGGTTTCCTTCATTTTGCTTACCACATTAACCTCGCCAACAGCTGCTGCTGCATATGTGCCCCCATGCTTTTCTGTTACAGCGCGTAAAGCACGAGTAGATGACAGGTTGCTTACCGTATTTCCTTTTTGCCGGCTCAACACATAATCGGCCACAGCCACCAAAGTATACTCCTCACCAAACATGGTTCCGTCTTCGTTTACAATAGCCAACCGATCCACATCGGGGTCTACTACAAAACCTACGTCGGCTTTTTTATCTTTTATCAGCGTCGATATCTCGGTAAGGTTTTCCGGAAGTGGCTCGGGGTTGTGCGGGAAATGCCCATTGGGTTCGCAATACAGTTCAATCACGTTTTGTACGCCCAATGCTTTTAGCAGCGGTGGCAAAAAAATGCCTCCGGTGGAATTAACGCAATCCAGGGCTACCGTAAAATTAGCCGAACGGATGGCCTCTACGTCTACCAGTTCGAGTTGGCATACGTGGTCAATATGTTTTTGCAGGTAAGTATCATCCATTTGGGTTGTTCCCAGGTCATCTACCTCAGCAAAGGAAAAAGCGTCTTTTTCGGCCAGTTTCAATATTTTTTCTCCTTCTGCGGCATTTAAAAACTCCCCTTTGTTATTGAGCAGTTTTAAAGCGTTCCACTGCTTGGGATTATGGCTGGCGGTAAGTATAATACCACCATCGGCTTTTTCCATGGCAACTGCCAGCTCGGTAGTTGGTGTAGTGGATAGCCCCAGGTTGATTACATCAACACCGCAGCCCATTAGTGTACCTTCAACAATTTTATCCACCATAGGACCGGATAACCTGGCATCGCGGCCAACTACTATGGTAACCTTGTCCTTTTTAACGTTTTCTTTTGCCCATGTAGCATAGGCGGCAGTAAATTTTACCAAATCTAAAGGGCTTAAACCTTCGCCCGGCTTACCCCCTATTGTGCCTCTAATTCCTGATATAGATTTAATTAAGGTCATAACTTGTTTTTATGTAATAAGAAAAAATAGCTGTTTACTTCATAATACCTGCTTTTAAAAATGTTACTTCGTGTGGCGTAAGGAAACGCCATTTACCACGAGGCACATCTTTTTTGGTTAGCCCCGAAAAATATACCCTATCCAGCATAACTACTTCGTAGCCCAGGTGCTGAAAAATGCGTCGTACTATCCGGTTTTTACCCGAGTGTATCTCTATGCCCACTTCCTTTGCATTACCCTTCACCAGGCTTATTTTATCCGCTTTTATAAAACCGTCTTCCAGTTCTAATCCTGTGGCAATACTATGCAGATGTTCCTTTGTAATTTCTTTATCTAAAAAAGCGTGGTATATCTTCCGATGTTCGTGGCTGGGATGCGTTAGCCGTTTGGCTAAATCACCATCATTAGTCAACAACAATATACCGGTGGTCATTTTGTCCAATCGTCCCACCGGATATATCCTTTCGGCACAGGCATGCTTTACTAAATCCATAACGGTATGCCTGGCATGGGGATCGCTAAGGGTGGTGACAAAATTTTTAGGTTTGTTTAAAAGTACATAAACCAACTTTTCGGCCTTCAGCTCCTTGCCCTCATAGACCACCTTATCGCTCGTTTTAACCGTTGTGCCTACGGTGGTTACCACCTCTCCGTTAACACTTATCAAACCCTCGGCAATTAACTTATCGGCATCGCGCCTACTACAAACGCCGGCATTGGCTATAAATTTGTTTAAGCGAATGGTGTGCAGCGCAGGCTTGGGGTTGGATTTAGCCGGCCCAGCCTTGCTAGGAGATGCCTCCGCTTGTCCTTCAGTACGTTTGGACTCCTTAGCTTTATTATCTCTCTCCTTATATCTTCGTTCTCTCATGCTATTCTAAAAATTTTATACAAAGGTTATAAAATTAATTAAAGAAAAAGATAGTATAATAATTAAATACGTCCAATAAGTAAACGACAGCCGCTAACTGCTTAATCTATCTTTTTCCTTATTCTTTATCTTTATACTGAAACACATTAAACGGTATGGCTTCCCCTTTAAAGCGCAGCACCACAACCCCATGTCCGGGTACTTGCATGCTTATTGTTTCCGCGGTGGCCGGCAGGTATATTTTTTTCGACCACAGATCTTTCATGGTATACCCTTTTGATGCATCTAAACCTATCGATTCCAGGTTAAAAGTAATTTTATCGCTCTTATCTGACCTGTTTAAAAGCGCCACAGCCACTTGGCCACTCATGGTTGAAACCAAAGGCTTCGCCCACACTTCCAGGTCGCCATGATCTACTAAACGCCTGGCCTGGTATACAAACTCACTTTGGTTAAGGGCAATAATTTCTTCATTGGTGATAATCCCAATGGTTTCGTCGCTCATGTTGGTTAAATCGTTACCCAACAGTAGCGGGGAGTGCATGATGGCCCACATCGAAAAATGTGCTTTATCCTCCTCATAACTCATACCACGACCTACTTGCAGCATGTCCATGTCGTTGTAACGCCCCCTGGAGCAATACATCCACAAGTCGGCATTTAAATCGATGATATGCAATATCGATTGGAACGTATTGTCGATATCGCCAGAAATACGCCACGAATCAGCCACCTGGGTAACCCATTTACCGGGGAACTCCCATCGGCAAATATTGTACCCGGCATTGGGTTTAATGGCTTTGATGATATTACCTATTTCGGTATATCTAACCTGCTCATCCAGCCCCAGCCATTCGCCACCGCACCAGTCTACCTTAATAAAATCATAGCCCCACTCATTTAAAAACAAGTTCAAATCTTGCCAGTCGTGACCATATAGCCCCATGCCCACACCTATGGTATCTTTATCCCAATACGAAGCGCAGGTATTTATGCCGGCATCGGAATAGATACCCGCTTTTAAGCCTTTGGCATGGATGTACTCTGCCAGGGCTTTCATTCCGCCCGGAAAACGCTCCCGATGCACCAACAAATTACCGTGCTCATCTCTACCACCAAAAAAGCCATCATCAATATTGATGTGCGAATAACCCACATCGGCCAATCCGGTAGATATCATCGCATCGGCTTGTGATTTAATGATCTCTTCAGTAATGTTTACCCTGTAATTATTCCAACTGGCCCAGCCCATAAGAGGGGCCTTGGGCTTTATCTGTACCTCAGGCTCCTGTATCGATTCCATTTTTATATTGGATCGGGTGTTATTTTTTCTTTTTATTTGTGCCTCTGTTGTGCACATCAACAATAAGCCAAAGGCAGTAATAATAAGTAATCTACTCATGGTTTTACTTTGCTTTATATTATAATCCTGATTTATGACATTTAAGCTGTTCGTTATCAACAAACAGTAAAGTATCTGAAATGCACTACTTTTGCAATTTTGGCAGATGCATAAAAAAATCTTGTTTCAAATATAATGTTTTAAGTTTTTATGCCTTGATTTATACTACCGGTTTACTTGTTAATATTTATGCACAACATTTAAGCGCTAATTAATAGCAAGGCTCCGCACGCTATTCAAAGCAAAACTCCTCCAATACCGGAAGGGCTCTATTATTAAAATTGAACAAAGCTTGGTTTTCCCATACCGAACCATCATTTGCTTTGCTTCCCCGCCAGGCAATCAATTCGCCTCCCCAATAGCAAAAACCCAATCCACGCTTCACTTCTTTTGTTGTTATTGTTTTTATTCTTTTGACAAAGGCTCTTTGTCCTTGGGGTGTTGCCCGGTATTGCGGCAGTATCAATGCCTCATCTGTACCCACAATGTTATTTGTCCAATCGTTCCACTCAAGGGTAAAAGGATAAGCTGTTTCGGCAATAAGTACATCTTTTTGGTATTTGTGGCTTAAACTATTTAAAGTACGACTCAGCATATCCAGGTTCTTACCGTGCCAAATAGGATAATAAGACAAACCAATGATATCGTAATCCAAAGCGCTAACCTGGTTAAAAAACCAATCTGAGTGCATTATCCCGGCATAATGAATAATTATTTTTGTGTCGCTCGCTCTTTGGCGAACAGTTTTTATAGCAGCGGACATTAATGCGATAAACTGAATAGCTTGGCTAGATATGTTACCATGCGGATGCAAGAAACCTGTGTTTAATTCATTGCCTATTTGAATGTAATCCGGTTTTATATCTTCAACAACTCTGCGGGTGTAATTTTCAACACTGTCTTTCAAGGTCTGATAGCTTTTATTTGCCCAACTCTCCGGGGTTTTTTGATGTCCGGGGTCGGCCCAGGTATCGGAGTAATGAACAGATAGCCATATTCTAAATCCATTGGCTTTTAACATTTGCGAAAATTGCTTTACACTGGCAAATCCTGCGTATTTACTTTCAGGCTTTACCCAAAGCCTTAGCCGAATGGTGTTAACGCCGTTTTGTTTTAGAATATTCAAAAATCCATCCTCCACTCCCGCTGAAGTATAAAAAACAACGTTTGATTCCGCCATCTGCGGAAAGGATGAAATATCAACCGCAGAGATTAACTCCGATTTTACCGTCTTCGTATCTGTCGGCTCATATTTTTTACCGCACGAAACGAAAATGAGAAAAGAGAGTAGCACTCCGTAAGTTTTATGCATGATAAGGGTATAATGTAGCATTATTAAATAGGCTTAATGCTCCTCACTCCACATAAACATTTCTGTTTTTAGGGTATTTCACGGAGTATTTCAGGTCAAGCTCCTTTTGGCCGGTGGGTTTTATTTTTAACTCCCACTTTATTTCGCCTGTTTCGGCATTGTGCTTTGCCCCGGAAATATTCTGAATATCCACCTCTATGGCTTCTATGGTCGAAACGGGAACCTGATCAAGTACAATCATGTTAATCTCCTTGTTTTTATTGTTTTTTACGGTGGTTTTCCATGCGCGTGTTTCTTCTTTTTTGCTACCTATAAATTGCTTGGTGGTAAAATCCTTTACCTTTTCCCTGTTCACCGCTACTCTCTTATCCCTGCCCAGCGACACCTCCAGCGTATCGGAAGCATATCTAACATCCATCAGGGTTTTCCCTACGTAGGTATCTTCAAAAAACACATTGGCTTCGCCTTCCAGCAAATTGTATTTTTCCCATCCAACAATATTTGCAATCAGAAAAGCATCCTTATCCACCTTAGGAACCGCATAATATTGATAAAATGCCCGCACATCGTAAAAAGCCATATCCACGCTATAATTTTTATTGTCGGAATGAACAGTATAAGGCATTTCAATTTCAAAATCTACCGTAGTTTGATTTTCAACCTGAGCCATTGGAATAGCCAGACTGCTTGTTCCTCGGACTTTTATTTCGGACATATCCATCTCATCATCCACAACTACACCAGCCACTTTGCCTTTCAATGCACGTAATACATTTCTCTTACCTCCATAACCCGTCACTACCACCTCTTCCAGGTCCCTTTGGTTTTCTTGAAGCGCCACATTCATCCTCTCACCAGCTATAGGGAGTGTTTGATTGTTAAACCCGATAAAGGAATAGGTTAATTGTCCGGCATTGTTGGGTATGGTAAGAGAGTAATTTCCCTGCATATCGGTCACCGTACCAATGGTGGTGCCCGTAACCACAACAGTAGCGCCCGGCAAGGGCTCGCCATTGCTATCCATCACTTTACCACTAACACTATTGGCTGTTTGCTTATAGGATGGCGGCCGGGAATTGTAATTGATAAAATAAGTTTTGAGTTGCGGTGCAACGCCGGAAACATTTGGGTCGGCAGAGGAAAATTTGAGTTTTACATTTTTCCAATCTACTTTTGTATCCTGTTTTACGTTAGCTTTGTATATCAACTGCACGGGTTTGTCAATATTTTTTGCCCGAATATCGTAGGATGGAAACCAGCCTGCATTTTCAACTATATAGCGCAGCTCCAATGAAAAACCGCCACTTTTTTTGGCATCCACTTTCATCAATACCTCACCACTGGGAAATTCCTTTTTACCGGACAGCGTATTTATTTGACTTTGCAAATCACTTCTTTTTTGCATTAGCTTTTTAAGTGATTTGTTACGCTCAATTTCTTTCATCTTTAGCTCGGTTAATTTATTGCCGTAAAAATTAGCCGTTTGCTGAAGATTGACAATACTCACCTGTTCGTTTTTTCCTCCTACAACCCTGTTTTCCTGTAAAAAAGTAAGCTCTTCATGCAAAATGCTCAAGTGCGTAGATTCCAGGTTAATTTTTTCGTCAACTGCTTCCAACTCTTTCTCTAAAGCCATTAACTCCTTTGATTTAATCGCTTTATCCAAAAAATTTTGCTGATGGTTCACCGATAGAACTGTCAAATCCCCCTGGGCTTTAACCTGAATACTTTTGGCATTGATAAAAGGAGATAAATTTATAAACTTAACGATGCTGTTTCCTTTTCCCAACTCTACGGTTTTTTTCCGTACTATCTGTGCCCCTTCAATAAACACGGTAACTTCGTCGACCTCTGTTTTTACTTCTTTTTCAGTAATATTTTGCGCACTTAAGCTATTGAAAATAAGTGCTGCAATTAAAAAAAATGTTGTTTTCATAATCTATGTGTGTTTAGGCGAGGATTTAATAAAGTTAGCATCACATTTATTTTGATTGATGGTAAAGTATGTTCGTATACGAAACGAAAGATATTTCGAAGTGCTTATTGTGTCAAGCCTTTTCATTCTATAGCTTGTATTTTATAACAACAAGGGTAAAGATACAATAAAGAATTTAGTCGGTAAACCGAAAAGGAACGAGAAACCTTACGAAGTTTTATGCCTGCGACCCAAATACCATACCGCTGCTTTCGGACGTGATGAAAGGGTTGGGCCGTATCCCTACAGGTGACGGAAAGAAAAAAGATGGGCTGCTACTGAAACCATTAATAATAAGTAAAGGGAAGCCTTACCGCCTCCCTATACTTATCACTAACAAAAATATCCGGATTAGAGCGAATCGCCAAAGTCGGCTTTAAATTTGGCAATGAGTTTTTGGGGCCAATCGCCTTTTGGTTTTAATTTACCCAAAAAGAAGCGCAAAAGCGGTGGTTCATCTACCCACTCCAGGCCTCCTACTAATTCTCTGTTTTCGTAGAGCCACTTTACCCTGTCAATCACAAACATGGTCTGTGAAAGTGTAAATACCCGGCGAGGAAATGCCAATCGCAACAACTCTACATCCGCTAATATATCATCCCCGTTTTCATTGCGGACACTCGAAATGGTTCCTCGTTCCATGCCTCTGCAACCCGAAATAATATATAGTGCCGAAGCCAATGCCCCGGCCGGATAGTCCCGTTGCGGGATATGGGGTAGAAAACCTTTTGCATCAATATGGCATCCCAATGCGCCGGCAGGTGTTACAACCGGTATTCCGGCAGCATCCAAGCTGTCCACGGTGTATTTAACAAACGAAGGAGATTGGCTTATAACGGTATCGTCGCACGTTTCCAATAAGCCCACGGCCATAGCTTCAATTTCGCGAACCGACATGCCCCCATAAGTCAGGAAACCCTCAAAGAGTACCAGCAAGTCGCGCATTTTCAAATACAGTTCCTCATCGTTTACCACAATGGCTCCCCCACGGGTAGAGCTCACTTTACGGCTCGAGAAATAAACCAGCTCGGCATAGCTGCACATTTCGTTTAAAATATCCTTTACATCGGCATTCCTATACTCCTCTTCGCGTTGCTTTATCATGTACGCATTTTCACCTATCAAACTGGCATCCAGCACCAACATCGACTTGTTTTCATCACAAACAGCACGCACATCCCGTAAATTTTGCATCGAAAACGGCTGACCTCCAATTAGGTTTGTAGAAGCCTCCATACGCACAAAGGCAACCCCATCGCTTCCATGTTCTGCAAAAACTGCTTTCAGCTTATCAATATCAATATTTCCCTTAAAGGGTTCATCACTTTTAATTTTCAGTGCTTCATCGGTATAAATTTCCAACACTTTACCCCCATTTAGTTCCATATGTTCTTTGGTGGTTGTAAAGTGGTAATTCATCGGAATTACCTGGCCCTTTTTAATGAACACCTGCGAAATAATATTTTCAGCAGCTCGCCCCTGGTGCACAGGCAATACATACTGCTTACCAAAAACTTCCCGGGCTGCCGCTTCCATTCTATAAAAACTCTGCGACCCTGCATAAGCATCGTCTGCCTGCAACATGGAAGCAACCTGATTATCACTCATGGCATTGGTCCCTGAGTCGGTAAGCATGTCCAGAAATATATCTTTTGTATTTAACAAAAAAGTATTGTAGCCTCCTTTTTCAATCGCCGCGTATCGCTCATCTATAGGTTTCAAGAATAGTTTTTGTACTATCCGTACTTTATGCAACTCCACCGGTAATTGCTCACCACTATAAAATTTAATCGTCCCACTTGTCTGTTTTGTCATGTTGTGTATCTTTTGATTATTTACCCTGTAATGTTTTACACTTATTCTTTTTCAAAGATATATTTATTTTAAATTATACCTGAAGCGGCAGTCATTAGTTATCTGTTGGCCATCTTTTTACCGTAAAATATTTATCCTTACCCTACTGATTATGTGTATTTTAAATTTAATACACATCTAAAATACACGTTAAATTTATTCAGGTTATCAACAATAGACCGGGCAGACAGGAAAGGGATTTTTTTCGATGGGCTTTGATTCGACTGAGGTGACCTAAGCCTTTTTAGGAAGAGATAAATCATGCCATTGGCAGGATTCCACTTTATTTGTGTAAGATCAAGCCCCCCCTCCAATAAATTAGTGGAGGGAAGAGCTGATTCTGCATTTAAAGTCTACATTTTTCTTATGCGCCTTTGGCGTTTCTCCGATACAACTAACACGGATTGAAGCGTAGGAACTGCCGTCACTATTCTTTATTTTACCTCTTTCTCAATCCTCACTCTGGCATCCACACCCATAATACCATTTTCATTGCCGATAAGAGGGTTGATGTCCAGCTCTTTAATCTCCACGGCAAAACGCAACATGGTGGATAGTCTTACAATGATGTCGGCAAACTCAACTATGTTGATACCCTCCTGACCGCGAACCCCCCGGAGTATCTGCTTGCCCTTTAGGTTGTCGATCATGCCCAGGGCTTCCTCTTCGCTCAGCGGAGCCAGACCCGAGGACACATCTTTGAGTACCTCAACAAAAATACCGCCCAGGCCACATAGCATCACGTGGCCAAAATCTTGCTCGTATTTGGCACCTATAAAAAGTTCGGTTCCCTGAAGCATTGGTTGAATGATAACTCCTTTGGCATCTTCGATGGCCATAAGGCGATGAAATTCTTTTTCCAGCAACAAACTGCTGTTGATATTCAGCGATACACCGCCAACGTCCGATTTATGAATTGGCCCAACTACCTTCATCACGCAAGGATACGGCACGTCCGGGATATGTTTTGCCAGCTCATCGGTATCCTTAATAAAAATTTCTTTTAACATGGGGATGCCTGCTGCTGAAAATAGTTTTTGTATCTGTTGCGGGGGCAGGTATCCCTCCTCAAAGCCCGATATCAAAGCCCTGATAGCCGGCACGTCCACTCCTTTCATCTGGATAGATTCCTTGGCGGGTTGAATAGAGTTGTGCACTTTAGAAAGAGCATGTCCCAACATCACCTCATCAGGGAAGTTGACATTGCCCTTGGAGAGGAAATATTTGATATCGTCATCGGCATTCACTACGGATGGCAAAATGGGATAGATGGGCTTTTGGCAGGTGCGCATTTTTTGATGCAAAACCTCATATACTTCCCGGACTGGAAAAAGGCCCGGACTACCGAAGATAACAGCCATGGCATCTATATGGTCAAAGTCTTTTTCGCAGGCATCAATTATCTCGCCCAACTGCTCCGCCGTTCCGGTGGCTAAAAAATCAATGGGGTTACCCACACTGGAGCCGTGGTGCAATTTGCTGCGCAATAACTCGGCCCTGGGTCCTTCGATAGGTGGTATTTTAATGCCTCCTTGCGAGAGGGAGTCGGTAAGCATAACGGCCGGTCCGCCCGCATGGGTTATCACAGCCATGTTGTCGCCTTTGAGTTCTTTAGCCATAAAAACGGCTGCAACGGTTGCTAACTCGAGGCGTCCGTGACAACGCACTATACCTGCCTTTTTAAATAATGCATCCACAGCAGTATCAGGACTGGCCATGGCACCGGTATGGCTCTGCGAGGCCCTCATGCCTGCCTCTGAGGTACCCGATTTTATTGCAGCTATCTTACACCCTTTATGCACCAGGGAATTAGCATGATGCAGTAATTTATCCGGATTGGTGATACTCTCGATATAAAGCAACTTTATCCTGGAACTTTTATCCGGGTCAAAAGTTTCGTCGAGATAGGCCAACACATCCTCTACTCCTATTTGCGCACTGTTGCCAACCGAAAAAATACTATTAAACTTTAAGCCCAGGCCTACACCGGTTTCCAGTATAAAAACCGCTGTAGCACCCGAACCTGAAATAAAATCGGCGCCTGCAGGATCCAGCATCGGTATAGGCTGGGTAAATATGCTGTGGTGGTTCACATTGATAATACCTATACAATTAGGTCCTATCAGGCAACCGTTAATAGCTTCTACAGCTTCAACAACTTCTTTTTCGTATTGTGCCCCCTGGGCATTCTCCTCGCTAAAGCCGGCCGATATAATGATAAAAGCCGTCGTATTTTTTTCCTGTATAAGAGATTTAACAAGCGATGGACAATATTTTGCTGCAACAGCAATAACAGCCAAATCCACTTCTTTTGGTAAATCATGCACGGTTGGGTATGATTTAACTCCCTGAACGAACCCCTGATTGGTGTTTACCACATAAATATCGCCCCGATAACATTCCAATATGTTGTGCAGAATTTTTCCACCCGGTTTTTGCAAATTGTTGGAGGCTCCTACCACTACTATACTTTGGGGATCAATTAACTGCTCATTAATCATAGTCTGTAAAATTATTCATTGCCGGTTGAATTCAAAATTCATCATATTTTATCCGGATAACAATGAAATATATCACATGCAGCTTATACGAAGCTAATTCCTATTCTAAACATTAAAATAATTTATAGCACATACTAAGCATGTAGGTGGCAGGCTTTCAATTTATATCTCTCTAAATTTTTTCAAAAGTTTAACTTCATGCATATTCCGATTAAGCCGAACTTTAATCATATTTGTAATGATTTATGAATAGCTCAATCTGATTTTTTTGCAATTGATAGTTTAAACTAAAAACATGTGGCATAACATTATGCGTGATAACATCGAAAATATACTTCAAAAAGAAGAATTCGATTTTAAAGATATAGTTGCTCTTTTACAGGCCGAGGGAAAGGAACAGAAGTTGTTGTTTGCCAAGGCGCAAGAGGTACAACTAAAGCATGTGGGCAAAAAAGTTTTTTTCCGCGGCTTAATTGAGTTTTCCAATGTATGCTCTAAAAACTGCTACTATTGTGGTATTCGTAAGGACAATAAAAAAGTGGACCGTTATAACCTTAACGATGAAGAGATTATTGCAGCGGCTCGATTTGCCCATGAAAATAAATATGCTTCGCTGGTACTTCAATCGGGTGAGCGCAGCGACCAGCACTTTATTGAAAGGGTGGATGAACTCTTGCAAAAAATAAAGGAAATAACCCACAACGAAATAGGCATTACCATTTCCTTAGGCGAGCAGAGCGACGAAACCTACCGCAGATGGTTCCGGAGTGGTGCTCATCGCTATCTGTTGCGCATAGAAACAACCAACGAAGTGCTTTACAAGCAAATTCATCCCGAAGACGACGAGCATGATTTTGAAAACAGGTTACGCTGCCTGAACGCCATAAAGGAAATAGGCTATCAGACCGGAACGGGTGTAATGGTAGGGCTTCCCTGGCAAACCTATGCGGATTTGGCCAACGACCTGCTGTTTATGAAAAAGATGGATATCGACATGTGCGGCATGGGGCCCTATGTTGAGCATCATGATACGCCCTTGTTTGAAAACAAAGATATACTATGGCCAATAAAGACCCGATTTTCGGTAACCCTGAACATGATAGCTGTGCTGCGTATTTTAATGAAAGATATTAACATTGCTGCTGCCACGGCTCTGCAAGCCATCGACCCCATGGGTCGCGAAAAGGCATTGCGTGTGGGTGCCAACGTCATCATGCCCAACATCACGCCCAGCACCCATCGCAAAGATTATCAGCTTTATCAAAACAAACCCTGTATTGATGAAGGTGCAGATGATTGTGGCGACTGCCTATCCCTAAGGATTGAAATGGCCGGCCGCGAGGTGGGACTTGGTGAGTGGGGCGATTCGAAACATTTTTTAAATCGGAAAGAGTAGGGGGCATTTCTTGCGAATAAGGTATTCCATCGGACTCCGTATAATTGTGAGACAAACACTTTGCGAATCGGTATTTCTGATCACTATTGGCGGCTGCAAAAGCCATACGCATAGAACCAATTCAAGTATTTCAAAAATACCCTATGTTTCCAAAAGAGCATTTTGGGATATTGACTTTCATACGAATGGCTGGGAGCATAATACCCAATACTTAATCATAAAGGTAGATGCGGGAGCACTTTCGGCTAAAGCATCCTTACCTTGACCCTAAAGATGTAATATTTGGTCTATTTTCCATTGACATTGCAGCTAATTCGTATATGCCAAAAATGTTGCAGGATTTGAGTTGGGAACAAGTTAAAGAAAATATAAAAAGTCACTTTAGAAACTATTTTGACCAAGAGGCAGGATTATAAAAATGCCTCTTGTTTTCGGCAAAGTTTCCCTTGTATAATTGCTGTCTGCATCTTGGCCATAGGTTATTTACGCAAAATATGTTTAAATTTTTTAGAATTTTGCCGACTATTATTATATGGATAATACCCTGGTAAGTTCTAAAAGTCCGGGATTCAATTGCTTTTTATGTTTTAGTGCCTGATTGAAAGGTATCAGCGTGATTTCCTTATTCACCAAACCAAGCATCACATTACGCTGTCCATCGTTGAGCGCTTCAATAGCTGACACCCCCATGCGGCTGGCCGTAACCCTATCGAAAGCAGAAGGGGAGCCTCCGCGCTGTATGTGACCCAAAATAGTAACGCGCGGATCGAATGAGGGGTATTCCTTTTTTATTTTTTCGGACAACATGATGGCGCCACCATTAATTTTTTCACCTTCCGCCACTATCACAATACTACTGCTTTTATCCTTATTATGACCTTTTTCCAGGTATTCGTACAGTTGTTTATAGTCCATATCTATTTCGGGCACGAGTATAGCCTCGGCACCTGAGGCGATGCCACTTCGCAATGCTAAAAAGCCAGCATCGCGCCCCATCACTTCCACAAAAAATATGCGACTATGTGCGTGAGCTGTATCCCTGATTTTATCCACCGCCTCCACTACAGTATTCAAGGCTGTATCGTAGCCAATGGTATAATCTGTTCCGTACAAATCATTATCAATAGTACCCGGTATGCCTACAATAGGGATATTACATTCGCTACTAAAAATTCGTGCTCCGTTAAAAGTGCCATCTCCTCCAATAACCACCAGAGAGTCAATGCCGTTCTCAACTAAATTATCAAAAGCCTGCTTACGCCCTTCGGGTGTTCTAAACTCCTGACTGCGTGCCGACTTTAATATCGTTCCTCCTTTATGTATAATGTTGCTTACAGACCTGGAATTCATTGGCTCTACGATGTTATTTATCATACCATGAAAACCTTGCATAATGCCCACTACTTCCATGTTGCTGCAAATAGCAGCTCTAACAACGGCGCGTATGGCGGCATTCATTCCGGGTGCATCTCCCCCCGAGGTCAATATGCCTACTTTTTTTAGTCGTCCCATATAATTTATTTGTCTTTTGTTATTAATCCTATCTGTTGTGCTACCTGCTCCATCAGCCAGGGGGGTGTAGAAGTAGCTCCGCTAACTCCAACAGAACCCAGTGGTTCTTTAAACCAATCCTTCATCAACTCGGTGGCATTACTTACCATGTACGAACGCGGATTGGCTGCCTGGCATTTGGCAAACAGCATTTTTGCATTGCTGCTCTTTTGCCCGGCAACAAACACCATTACATCGTGACTTTTGGCGAAACGCATAATTTTTGGTAATCGCCCTGCCACTTGACGGCAAATTGTATCAAAAGCTTTACACTCCACACCAGGCTGTATATTTTCTTTAAAGAAGGCCGCTATACGGTCGAACTCCTCAATACCCTTAGTGGTCTGGGCGTAAAAATGAATCGGTCGTCCTAAGTCTATTTTTTTTGCCTCTTCCATAGATTCCACTACAATAGCTTCGTTATTGGTTTGACCTGTTAGCCCCACCACTTCGGCATGTCCATGTCTGCCGTAAATAACCAGCTGCCCATTTTTATCTTTTAAGCTAAGCCACGAATTTTTTATCCTTTGCTGCAGTTTCAACACCACAGGACAAGTGGCATCAATCAGTGTATGTCCTTTCTCCTTTGCTTTTTGATAGGTAGAGGGGGGCTCGCCGTGAGCCCGTATTAATATTTTTTTATTATCCAAGCTGGATAGATCGTCGTTCGATATCGAATCCAAACCCTTATCGCTCAGTCGATTCACCTCCATATCATTGTGCACAATATCCCCCAACGAATACAGTTTCTCGTTTTCCTTTCGGTCGCCTCCGGTTTGCTGGGAGCCCGGCTTTAAATGGGCTTCGGCTTTCTCCACGGCTTTTACCACCCCAAAGCAAAACCCTGAGGCAGGATCTATTTCTATAAGTACTGAAGACATTGTTTGAATTGTTTTTTTTCAGTGTTTATAATTTAATTTCGCATCTGCAAATTACTAAGCTTATAGCTGTTCATTAACCTTTACCATCAGTCAATCAACTTACGCACTCTAAGTTGATCCACGATAAAGTCTAATTGTTCCTGTTTAGTCAATTCACTATTGTCGAGCACCAGGGCATCATCGGCTCTCTTCAATGGGCTTTCTTCGCGGGTTTCATCCATATGATCACGTTTTTCAACATTTTTGAGTACCTCTTCAAAGGGGATGTTTTGCTTTTTTTCCTGATACTCTTTAAAACGTCGTTGTGCCCTAATTTCGGGTGATGCGGTCATAAATAGTTTTAAATCGGCATGAGGAAACACCACGGTGCCTATATCTCGTCCGTCCATCACTATACTCTGAGTTTGCCCCATAGCCTGCTGCAGCTCCACCATCTTTTTACGTACAAAAGCGATGGCACTAATCTGGCTTACATTATCGCTCACTTCGGGTCCTCTTATTTCGTTTTCCACCAACTTACCATTCAGGTAAGTTTGGTTGGTTTTGCTTTGGGCATCGAACTTAAATGATATTTGAATATGATGTAAGGCTTCTATTAATAAATCCTCATCGATAATGCCATTTTTTATAATTCCATTTTGCAGCGCGTATAACGTTACGCAACGATACATCGCTCCGGAATCGATAAAAACAATATTCAGCAGCTTGGCTAAATCCTTGGCCACTGTACTTTTACCACACGATGAATAACCGTCGATGGCAATAATCAATTTGGTATTTACTTTTGTCATTTTACATTATTTGAGCGTACAAAAATACAAAGAAAGAACTTTACTTAAAGCTGGAAAAGTTAGTAGCTATTGAAAAGTGGTTAGACGAACCGCCCAGATGATATCGGGCCGATCCATATGAAAATAAAAATTTATACACCTTAAATCCAAACCCCCACGAAAATCCGGCTGTCGACATGCGTTCTGCATATCCCAACTCTTTCCGTCTGCGGTGGTTGTATCCAAAATCTACATGAAAACTTTTAGACGGCATAAACTCTACACCCACCACCATATGCCGCATCAGCTTATCGCCAAATCCACTTTCGGTGGATTCCTCGCCCAGGGCAGAACTACTGGTATTCTGCGCATCGTAAAGTTTGTAAGTAAGATCCCAGTTTAAAAGATTTTGAGCTGTCAGGGAAAAACGGAAAGGGGCATGTGCCAAGCTTTTACTAAAACCTATCTGCAAATCCGAAGGCATCGTTTCGTGCACATCGTTATACGATGAAATTTGCGAACCTACATTTTTTAGTACTATGCCCATCGAGAAATTACTTTCGGCATGGTAATAATTAACCCCAAAATCAGCGGCCAATCCAAAAGAGGTATATACATCGAACTTAGAGTAAATAGGTTTGGCAGTAAGCCCCATGGATAAACGCGGCGACAATTGACGGGCGTAGGTCAGATTAAAAGAATATTCGGCAGCGGTAACTACACCCATGTTCTCTCCAATATCATTGGTGTGCTCAAAATCGCCGTAATTAATATTGTGCACCCCAAAACTAAACGATCCAATATTGTCAAAGTGTCTGGCATAGCCAACATATCCGTAGTTTATACTGGACATGTAAGGTACAAAATTAAGCACCAGCGCATTGTCCATCTCCTTTTGCAATAGTGCGGGGTTGTGATAGGCTAAATTCATGTCGCTATCGGCAATTGACACGTTAGCTCCACCTAAAGCGGCCACCCGAGCCGAGTTGGTCAGGTTTAAAAAGTCGTAGGTGTTCTCTCCTCCGCGTTGGGCACTGATGGTTTGTACTGTAGCTACCAACAATGCCATATATAAATACTTTTGCATACAGTTATCTTATTCTTTAACTATCCTTTAAACTACAAATATAAAGTTTTAGTGCACAATATCGTTTATCAACGGAAGATTAGGGATGATGAGCGCAGAGATTATGTGTGTATAAGTGGTGGTTATAAGAAAACTTTTACAGCTTTACACCAATGATACGAAAAATAAAAAATGCGTGCATTTTTCAGGTTGCCTTGGCAGAGATGTAGACGGAGCTACTTTTTCTTTTTAATACTCCTGCTTTAAGGTCTCCAGCACTTCGTAAACCGCCGGACATACAAAGGCGTTCCGGTAACTTAGGTTTAAAAGCTGGTAAAAGCGCTTGCGGTCGGTATGGGGATATTCGCGGCAGGCGCGCGGTCGCACTTCGTATATCATGCAGTAATTGTCGGGCATTAAAAAAGGACAGGGGCTTTGCTTAAACACATAATCCTCGTCTTCGTCTATTTCAAAATACATGTCAATCAGCTCGGGTCGCTTCATTTTTAAGCGTTTGGCTATCCGATCTATATCCCTATCGATAACAATGGGGCTGATGGACTTACAGCAATTGGCACAGTTGAGGCAATTTATTTTTTCAAAGGCTTTTACGTGTGCAGCATAAACGACATGATCCAGGGTTTTGGGCTTCTTTTTCCTCAGTCGAGTAACAAAAGTTTTATTCTCCCTGGCTTTGTTGTTGGCTAACTGTTGGTATCTTTCTAAATCGAGCTCCATTATTTCTTTTTTTAATCTGCGACACAAATAATCCCATCACCACTGTTGCAATACCCATGGCTTTCTGCGTATCAATGGCATCCCCTATAATCCACCAGGCAAATAAAGCCGTAAACACCGGAATAAGGTTGGTGAACATATTGGTTTTGGCCACTCCCAAAAACTTAATGGCCTTGGTAAAAAAAATAAAGGCCAGCGACGAGGCAAACACTGCCAGTTGAAACACCGCTATCCATGAATCTCCAGTGATGTTGGTATTTATCAAGCCCTTGTATTCCCATATAAAAAAGAATGGTGCAAACATGAAAATACCAATAAAATTTTGATACGCGACAATATTGATTGCCGAATATTTTTGTGAAAGATTTTTAAGTGTTAACGAATATCCAATGGTACTTAGCACCGCCACCAGCATAAGCAGGATGCCCAACAGAGAGGCATTGAGCTCAAAACCATTTTCGAATATCATGATGCCTACGCCAAAAAATGAGATAACAATACCCAACACGGCTAATGGAGTAACCTTCTCCTTTAAAAACAAAAAAGCAAACAGTGTGGCAAACAATGGAATGGTAGATACGATAACGGCCGCCAGTGTGCTGGACACCAATTTTACACCAAAGCTCTCGCCCATAAAATATAAAAAAGGCTCAAAAAATGAAAGCATCAAAATCGGTTTATAATCTTCCTTTTTTATGGCTTTCAACCTATTTGTTATCGTTAAAAAACCAAATAAAAGACCGGCACTTATTATCAACCTGAACAAAACAGTGGTTATGGGGTCAAACGACTGGTAGGCTACTTTTATCCACACGAACGATAGTGCCCAAAAAACCATGGACATTACTATATATACTACCGGAAATACACTTGTTCGCGAGAATACACTCGTTTTTGACATCTTTGGAAAATTAGACGACAAAAGTAAGAATTTTGTTGGTATGCAGTGTAAGTTTTATCCGAGCTTATAAGAATAAACAATTGTAACGCTTACAGCAGTGATTTAGTCTCGTATCAGTTGGATAGGGCTATAAAAGGTCAGCAATGAACAATCAAACGAATAGCACTGCAGACAATAGCCCTGACCAGGCTGGTTTGCGTCATGAATGATCGCGTGTAAATACAGGCTTCAGTTCTGTAGACAGTTGGCTGTTGTAATAGTACCCGTCCAAATCGAATGCCAGGATCTGGTCAGGATCCACAATTTTGTTTTGCACGATAAAACGTGTCATCAGCCCCCGAGCCTTTTTTGCATAAAAACTAATTAATTTGTACTCCCCATTTTTGGCATCTTTAAAAACAGGACTAATCACCTTTGCATCTAAACTTGCCATCTCTACGGCTTTAGAATACTCATTTGAAGCCAGGTTTATGAGCACCCTGTGATGGTTATCGGCCATGTCCCTCTTTAACATATCAGTAATTTTATTGCCCCAAAAAGCATAAAGGTCCTTTGCACGGCCTACACCCAATTTGGTGCCCATCTCTAACCGATAAGGCAAAATCAAATCAAGCGGGCGAAGCAATCCGTATAGTCCTGACAATATCCGTAATTTCTGCTGCATGTAGTCAACATCTTGCGCCGTCAATGAATAGGCATCCAAACCCTGAAAAACATCTCCCTTAAAAGCAAACACCGCTTGTTTGCCTTTTTCGGGATCGAAGGGGTAATGCCACTCTTTAAAGCGCATAAAATTTAATTCGGCCAGCTTTTCGCTTATCTTCATAAGCCTGGCCAACTTATTTGTCGAGTAGGTGTTTAGTTTATCCACCAGTTTTTGCGGTTCCTCGGTGAATCTAAAATCACTGTGCCCCGGATAGGGCACAGTTGTTTCAAAATCCAGCGATTTGGCGGGGGAAATAATTATTTGCATAGATAATGTGTTTCCGGCGTTCCCGGCCTGATAAATAGACTTTAATTAGTAAAAAAACGGGTTGTTTGCTTTTTCATGGCCAATAGTAGATGACGGGCCATGTCCGGAGTAAACTACGGTTTCATCAGGCAAGGTGAACAGGTGGGTTTTTATCCCTGAAATCAGTGTATCAAAGTCGCCACCGGGTAAATCGGATCTGCCCACGCTTTCGCGAAAAATCACATCTCCGGCTATTACTGCCTTTTCTTTTTCCATATAAAACACCACTCCGCCCGGCGAATGTCCGGGAATATGCCGTACCTGAATGGTAGAGCCGGCAAATTCAATCACCTGACCGTGCTCCAGGTATCCTTTAAGTGCCGGCGGATTTTGCTCTATCTGAACTCCCATTTGAGCCGCATAAGCCACCATTTGGTCTAACCAGAACTCATCGTCTTTATGGGCTTCGGCACCCAAATTATATTTTTCGCATACAAAATGATTGCCAAACACATGGTCTAAATGCAGGTGTGTATTTAACAAACGTACGGGTGTTAATTTATTATCGTCCAAAAACGTTACCAGATGCTCTTGTTCTTCTGGGCTGAGGCAACCGGGATCCACAATGATGCACTCTCCGTTTTCTGCAGCAATAATATAGGTGTTTTCTTGCCAGGGGTTAAAGGGTATTGTAATTACTTTAAGCATGTTGTTATTTCTTTTAAGTCAGATATTTCGTTCATCAATTGTCGTTTGTGTTCTATTTTGTTGGGGTTAAAATAAATATAGTCGAGCCCAAAATTAATGGCACCGTCAATATCGGTTTCCAGATTATCACCCACTACCAGCGATTCTTTTTTTCGGGCATTCGCACTTTTAACGGCATACTCAAAAAACGCCGTCTTGGGCTTTGAAGCCCCAATGGTTTCCGATATAAATATTTTAGAGAAATAAGGGCGCAACTTACTGTTTTTAAGTTTTAAATACTGCACTTCCTTAAACCCATTGGTAATAACATGTAGCGTGTAGCTTTGTTTAAGCTGCTCCAACACTTCGATAGCATGGGGCATCAAAGCCGTTTTGGTGGGACTAATGGCGATATAATCCCGGGCAAAATTCTGTGCGATGGTTTCGTCGCTAATACCCACCTGGTTAAAAGGCGTATGAAAACGGTCGAAGTTTAGCTGTGCTTTGGTCATCTTGCCCTCGCGGTAATGTATCCACAACATCTGGTTGTGTTTTTGGTAACGCTCGTAAAAGTCATCGAAACTAATAAAGGAACTACTTAAGCGGTACTTATCAAAAAGCTGTAACAGCGTGTGTAAAGAATTGGTTTCAAAATCCCACAGGGTATGATCCAGATCGAAGAAGAGGTGTTTGTATTTTTGCATTAAAAATCGAGTCTTGGGTATTTACGTATGGCTCCAAAGTTAAGCATAAAATCAGAGATACCTTATTAACCTTGGACACAGCGTTCGATAGCATAAACAAAGCATATATCTGTTTTATCTATTCTATTTCTCTTTATGCTTATCACTTTAGGCTTTGGAAGCTCTCTATGCTCTCCACTTTCTTTTTCAAAAATCAGTTCACTTGTACCACCATAAATTTAGAGATACTCCAAAATGCGTCTTTATCCAGGATATTTATTGTTTTGGTATCTTCTTCGCCCGAAACAATTTCGTAAGAGCTCTGAGGGTGTGGGGTAAGCATTTTAACTTTGGGGCGGAACAATGGAATGGCATCTACTTCGCGGATATCTATTTTTGTAAAATAATCTTCGTTAAAATTATCGGTGAGTATTTTTGTCTTTCCAAAAAGCGGAACACCTTCGCTCGAAATAATATTGTGTTCCTTAAGTTCCTTTTTAGTGCCGAAGGAATAGTAGGCGGTATATAGTTCAGTGGTAGTAGAATCCAACAGAGCGCGTGCATCTTTATTAACCGTACGGATAGAATCAATTACCTGACTCATACCTTCAACAGTAAAATTAAGCGAAGATATTTGAATATTCTGATTGGCCAGTTTTTCGTTAAGCTCAATAATTTCGACGCTTTTTTCCTTTAGCTGGCGGTTTAAGCGCGAAACCAGGCTATTGAGCCCTTTGTTGTTTGAACCCGATGATTTGAGTTTCTGCTCCAGCTCGGCAATTGTTTCTTTGTTGGCCAGCATCAGATTATAGATATCCTGAATATCTTTATTGATTCTTTTCTGAATATCAGGACTGGTCCCCTCCGGGCTTCCCATACTCACCCCAATCAGCTTTTCCTTTTCTTTTATTTCCTGCAGGTTCTCATCTATGGCAATTAGGGTAGTTACCAAGTCGTTGGTTATTTTTTGCTGTTCAATAGCAACCGATACCAAGGAGTCGTTTTGTTGTGTCAGATCCTTATTTTTAGCGGTGTTGCAAGCGGCCAAAACTATTACCAATATTGGTAAAATGAGGTTTTTTTTCATGATTCGTTAATTTGATTTGCGTTCAATAGTGTTTATATCGTAGGACATACTTTCACTAACGCTTGTTTTAGCATATTTATTTTCTTTTTTACCCACGGCTTTATCTACCTTACCCTCAACTACAATCACAATTTCGCCTTTCACCGTTTTTTTGCCAAAGTAGGCCGCAAGTTCGCCAAGGCTCCCTCTCTTGTTTTCCTCGTACATCTTGGTAAGTTCACGGCTTACGGATGCCTTTCGTTCGGCACCAAACATTTCGGCTAGTTGCTCCAGGGTTTTTACGAGCCTAAAGGGCGATTCGTAAAATATCATGGTGCGGGTTTCCTCCGCTAAAGCCCGCAGTTTTTTCTGACGACCTTTTTTGGGGGGTAAAAAACCCTCAAAACAAAACCTGTCGTTGGGCAGTCCGGAGTTAACCAAGGCGGGCACAAAAGCCGTGGCGCCCGGCAAACACTCTACATGCACGCCTTGTTCTATGGCATATTTTACCAATAAATAACCCGGATCCGAAATAGCCGGGGTGCCTGCATCCGAAACCAATGCCCCTGTTTCCCCTGCCAAAATACGCTGCACAATGGTTTCGGTAGTTTTATGCTCGTTAAATTTATGATGCGAAAACATTTTGGCTTCTATTTGAAAATGCTTGAGCAAAAACCCCGTTTTTCGTGTATCTTCAGCCAATATAAAGTCTGCCTCCTTTAATACATTCAGGGCTCGAAGCGTAATGTCTTCTAAATTGCCGATGGGAGTAGGTACAATGTATAATTTACTCATATAGTTGTCGATTAGCTGCTGATTGATAACTGAATGTTAGCCATTATCTACTTGGATATACTGGTATTTATCCCCCTATAACTGTTAACTACTGTCCCGTGAATCATTAAATTTGAATAACAGGCAGGTTATTGCTCTGATCCAACTGGTTGCTGTTAAAATTTTCTTTCAACATAACTTATAAATGCCTGGGTAGCTTCTTGCTCCCGGTCCCAATCAAAATTCGTTTGTATAAACGAAAGCGCGGAAGCCAAATCGGGCATCTGGTTGATTTGTTGCAAGGCATGGCTCATAAGCTCCGGCTTGCCCTCAAACAATTCGCGCTGAAACATAAAACGATCGTTTATACCCAATCCTTTGGTAAGATCATTTACCGGCTTTCCTTTAATATTATTTTTAAGGCCGGGCTGTTGCACTTTGGCCATAAAATCATTTACTGATTTTTTTTCACCACCAAAAGTTTCGCCAATGGTTTTAATGCTCTCCTCGGTTTTAGGATCTTCAATATAGGATGATTTTTTACCGGATACGACATTTTCTGTGGGATTGTCATCTACTGTAGCAAGGGGACTTTCGTCTATTGTATTGGTTTCCTCCACTTTATTTTTGCCTGTATCATCTTCCGGTTCATTTTCTTGCTGTGCTTCACTCATGCTTAGTACGGAATCAGTAGCGGGAGCACCTGCTTCCTTTTCAATTAAAGAGCTTACAATTGGTTTAGCTTCCTCCTTATCGTCTTGTTTATTGACAGGGTGCTGCACTTCAGGTTCCATTGGCCGCTCACTGTTTATATTTTTCAGCATTGAAAACTCTTCCATTAAATGCGCCATTTTCTTTTCGGTCAATTCAATAAAGGCAACTGGTATTTTCCCCTGTCCACGGAAGGACTTTACCATCGTTTCAATTTCACCTAAATCGCTTAAAATAATATTTAGCAACGCTTCTTTGTCCATAATAAATCAATTCAATCTCTTTTTTACTTATTTTGCAAAGTTAACGAATATATCGGGTGCAAAATATCAAGATAAAGGAATGTTTTTAGAAAATAAAATAAATACCAAAGGAAAACTGGGGTGGATAGAAGTAATTGCCGGCTCTATGTTCTCGGGAAAAACGGAGGAGTTATTGCGCCGATTGCGCCGTGCTAAGATTGCCCATCAAAAAGTAGAGATTTTTAAACCACATATCGACGTAAGGTATAGCCACAACCAAGTAGTTTCGCACGACGAGAATTCCGTTCTGTCCACACCGGTGGAATCTTCGGGTAATATTTTATTGCTCTGCTCTAACGTGGATGTGGTAGGCGTGGATGAAGCCCAATTCTTTGATAATGGCTTAGCTGATGTATGCTCTCAATTAGCCAATCAGGGCATACGTGTTATCGTGGCCGGATTGGATATGGACTTTAAAGGAAAGCCCTTTGGCCCGGTTCCTGCCCTTATGGCTTGTGCCGAATATGTAACAAAGGTACATGCAGTTTGCATGCAATGCGGCGATTTAGCCCATTTCTCGCACCGCTTGTCGACCGATGAAAAACTGGTAATGCTGGGTGAAAAGGCAGCATACGAACCCCTGTGCCGCGCATGTTATTGCAAAGCTACCCATAAAAACCTATAGCCTTAAATTAAACGGGATAAGCAAAACTGAAGTTCATTTTTTTAGCCCAAGCTGTACATTTTTTTATTCACTGATAAACATGACAGAATATCTTTTTAGCGAGGTGAGCCAATGGATACCATGCAAGGCGGTTATCAATCAAAACATAAGCTTTACGCATTTGATAACCGACAGTCGTTCGGTAAGCAATCCGGCAAAGGCATTGTTTATTGCCATTGCAGGACAAAACCATAATGGTCATAATTATATCTCTTCGCTATATCAGCAGGGCGTACGATGTTTTATGGTAGACGAGGACTTTGCTATACCCCCCCAATTAAATGAAGCCAATTACCTGGTGGTACCCAATACCCTGTTGGCTTTTCAGCAGATGGTAGCCCAAAAGCGCAGTTTTTACACCTGCCCCGTAATTGGCATTACCGGGAGCAACGGTAAAACGATAGTAAAAGAATGGATAGCCCAGCTGATAGGCAAAAGCAAAGTTACGGTTCGCTCACCCAGGAGTTACAACAGTCAAATTGGGGTTCCTTTGTCGGTATGGCAACTCAACCAAGATACCGAGCTGGGGATATTTGAAGCAGGCATTTCGCAAAAAGAAGAAATGGAAAAGATAGCTCCGGTTATTTCACCTACCATAGGGATGATCACCAATATTGGAGCTGCCCATCAAGAGAATTTTTTATCGGAGCATGAAAAGCTTCAAGAGAAAATAAAGCTCTTTGAGCAAAGCAAATACATTGTATATTGTTCCGATTGTATTACTATCGATAGGGCGATAAAAAAAACGTATCCAAACAAGCAACTTTTCACCTGGGGTGTAAACGCCAGTGCCAGTGTGCAGGTAATTCGGAAAAACACACTAGGCAATCAATGCCACCTGCATCTAAAATACCGGGGTGATGAATTTGAGATAGTGCTGCCTTTTGCCGATGAGGTTGCCTTTGAAAATGCCATGCATTCGATTGCACTTATGTTGTTATTGGGCTATACGGCAGGCTACATTACCCGGGCAGTAAAAAAACTGGTACCGGTGGCCATGCGCATGGAACTGAAAGAAGGCATTAACAATTGCATGGTCATCAACGATTCGTATAACTCCGACTTGTTGTCCCTTTCCTTATCACTCGATTTCCTGGTGCAGCAGAGCGAACACAGCAACCACAAGCGTACTTTAATTCTTTCAGACATATATCAAAGTGGCATGGATGATATTAACCTGTGTACGCAAATTAACCGTTTATTAAAACAAAAAGGGATTTCTAAATTGATAGGAGTTGGCAAGGTGTTGCAATCACATGCCTCGCTATTTGATATGGATGCGATTTTTTACGCATCTACGGATGACCTGCTTAGCGCCTTAGTACCCGGCAAGTTTAAAAATGAAGCCATATTGATAAAGGGCTCGAGAAATTTTGAGTTCGAAAAGGTGTCGTCCGTTTTGGAGATGAAACACCATCAAACCAGTCTGGAGATTAACCTTAATGCATTAGTTGACAATTTGAATTTCTACCGCGCTAAGCTCCAGCCGCATACCAAACTACTGGCTATGGTAAAGGCTTTCAGCTACGGTAGTGGTTCGTTTGAGATTGCCAAGGTGCTGCAACATCAGAAGATAGATTACCTTGGTGTGGCTTTTGCCGATGAAGGCGTAGAGTTGCGGAAAGCCGGCATTTCGTTGCCTATTGTTGTTATGAACCCCGAAATAAAAAGTTTCCAACTGATGCTACAACATCAGCTCGAACCGGAAATATACAGCTGCAAAGAGCTCCATCAATTTGTAGCGGTACTAAAATCAGAAGCCATAAGCGATTATCCTGTTCATCTAAAAATAGACACCGGAATGAACCGCCTGGGCTTTGTGCCCTCACAGGTGGATGAGTTAATAAGCCTTTTGAACCAAATGCCTCAAGTGCATGTTAAATCTGTTTTTTCTCATCTGGTTGGCAGCGACAACATGCAGTTTGATGATTTCACCCATGAACAGATTGTGGCTTTTACCCATACTACCGATAAAATAGAACAAGGGTTGGGATATCCATTTATCAGGCACATTTTAAATTCATCGGGCATACTGCGCTTCCCACAAGCACAATTTGATATGGTTCGCCTGGGCATTGGCATGTACGGCATCGGCGATACAGCGTTGCATAAACTAAAGTGTGTAACCCGTTTCAAATCGTATATTTCGCAAATAAGGCAGGTTAAGGCCTACCAAACAATAGGCTACAACCGAAAGGGGCAGTTAAATTACGATGCCGATATTGCCGTGGTACCGGTTGGTTATGCCGATGGCCTCAACCGAAAACTGGGCAACGGCGTGGGAGCGATGTTGGTAAATGGTCACTCGGCTCCCATTGTAGGCAATATTTGCATGGATATGTGTATGTTAGATGTAACCGGAATTAAAGCCAACGAGGGCGATGAAGTAGAAATTTTTGGACCTAAACTTCCGGTTACACAACTGGCGCGCATCCTAGACACCATCCCATACGAAATATTCACCAGCATCAGCCGCCGTGTTAAAAGGGTGTATTTTTACGAGTGAGGATTCGAAGTTAAAAAATTGAAAATTAAAAGTTGTAAAGCTGGAAGTTTATAACTGACTATTGCTCATAGAGGTTAGAGCTTGGAGGTTAGAGGTTAGAGACTTGCAAGCAGCTGAGAGTTAACAACCATAAGCGTATAGCGTACAAAAATTCCGCAAACCGTAAAACCGCTATAGCTGATAACTGATTTCCCTGTTTGTCACCAGACAAGACGCCAACTGTCACTGCTAACTGTTGACTGATTACTGCTAACTGATTACTGCTAACTGATTACTGCTAACTGATTACTGCTAACTGCCCTCCTATCCCAGCTTCGATATCTTCTCCAGCTTTTCGATGTTTAAGATCCGAATAATCCTTCCATCAACATGTATTACCTCTTCATTTACAAAGGTAGATAAGGTACGTATTGCATTAGAGGTAGTCATATTGGAGAAATTCGCCAGGTCTTCGCGCGATAGAAAAACATTTAATGTGATGCCGTCCTCTTCAAAGCCATAAATATCTTTTAACACCAGAAGACTTTCGGCCAGTCTGCCACGAATATGCTTTTGTGTTAAGGTAACTGTTCGGTAGCGCGAAAAACCGAGCTCTTGCGCCAGCGATCGGATAATATTTAAACTGAATTTGTGGTTATTTTCGAGCAACTCAAAAACCAATGCTTTAGGAATATAAAAAATAGTACACGGTTCAATCACCACCGCCGAAGCCACATGTGGCCCCTCGGCAAAAAAAGCCCGATAACCTATAAATCCGGGGGGATTAGCCATACGTACAATCTGATCGCGCCCTCCAAAACCTATTTTATAAACCTTTACTTTTCCTGACCCCAGGCATAACAAGCCATCGGGCACCTCACCCTCATGATAAATAACATCGTTTTTTTTATAATGTATGGCCTTATGATTTTTTAATACCTTTTCCTTTTCTTCATTGGTCAAAACATCATAAAGCTGGGATATGTCTTTAATGCTGGGTTCTTTTATATCGGTTCTTCGTAGCATCGCAAATATGTTGTACAACATGTTAATTTCAGCCAAAAATAGAAAAAAGCCTACATACTAACAAGTAAATTATAGTGTTGCAGACTTTTTTATCTGTTTTTGATACTAAAACACGTTCATTTGCGCTAAAACTTAGTTACCAAGGGGATTCTGCGTCCCATACCAAAAGCTTTTGATGAAACACGAATAATGGGTGCCGTTTGAAAGCGTTTGTATTCGTTTAGATTTACCATTCGGATCGCTTTTTTAACTACATCCGCATCAAATCCTGCGGCTATAATATCTTGCTGCGATTGGTTTTTTTCGATATAATTAAACAGTATTTGATCCAGCACTTCATAATCCGGCAAGGAGTCACTATCCTTTTGATCGGGGCGTAACTCAGCCGAAGGTGGTTTTACAATAGTGTTTACCGGTATAATTTCCTCCTTTCGATTAATATAACGTGCCAAGGCAAAAACATCGGTTTTATACACGTCTCCCAATACAGACAATCCGCCATTCATATCGCCGTAAAGAGTACCATACCCTACAGCAGCCTCACTCTTGTTGGAAGTATTGAGCAAAATATGGCCAAACTTATTTGAGAGTGCCATCAGCAAACTACCCCTTATCCTGGCTTGTATATTTTCTTCCGTCAGATCGGGTTTAAGTCCTTTAAACAAGGGATTCAGGGTATGTTCATAACTATCTACTATATCCCCAATGGGCAGTATATCGTACGCCACATTCAGGTTGTTTGCCAACTCTTCGGCATCTTTAATAGAGTGCTCCGATGAGTACTTCGATGGCAACAACAGAACCCGGAGGTTTTGCGCTCCCAAAGCTTGCTCCGCAATAACAAGGGTAACTGCCGAATCGAGCCCCCCGGAAAGACCAAGCGTGGCTTTAGTAAATCCTGTCTTACTAAAATAATCCCTCACCCCCAGCACTAAGGCATCGCATATTAACTGCATCTTGCCGGCTTGCACTTTGGTTAAAACATTATCTTGCTCAACATCCTGAAGGTAGCAATATTGAATGTCCTCCTTAAAGGAATTAAGCTGATTTACAATCTGACCCTTGCTATTTACTACCAACGAGCTTCCATCGAAAACCAGCTCGGTGTTGGCCCCGACCTGATTAACATATACAAATGGAAGCTTATTTTTAATAGCCTTTTGACTGATTATCTGATGCCTGATGTGACCCTGATTATAGGAAAAAGGAGAAGCCGCTATATTGACCACAAAATCCGGATTGAGCTTTTTTAACTCCTGCATAGGAGAGTTGGTGTACAACTTATCTTTGGCAAATGAGTTAGCCACTGGTTGCTCATCCCATAAATCCTCGCAAATGGTAAGAGCCATTTTTTTTCCATTAACTTCAACCAAACTAAAATGCCTGTTGGGTTCAAAGTAGCGGTACTCGTCGAAAACATCGTAATTAGGGAGTAAAGTTTTATGATGTACCGATTGAATTTTACCTGCACTTAGCACAAAAGCTGAGTTAAAAAGCTTTTTACCACTGGCTTGGTCATTGATGCTCGGACACCCCACAACAGCAGTAATATCCTGGCACCTGGAAGCAATTACATCTATTTGCTGTAAACACTGCTGCACAAAGGCCTCTCGCTCCAGTAAATCCAGCGGGGGATATCCGCATACTGCCAGTTCCGAAAACACGATTAATTCGCAAAGGTCTGCTTGGGCTTTTTCAATGCTCGTAATTATTTTTTGGGTATTCGCTGCAAAGTTTCCAACATGAAAATTTAATTGGGCAAGTGCTATCTTCATTGTATTTTCTCTAATAATTACCTCTAAAAAATAACCCCAAAATTAAAAACTAACCTGTTCAGGTTGGCCTTATCGTCAATTGTTTTGTTACTTGTAACGTCGCTAAGACCTTGGTTATAGGTAAGCCCAAACATTAAATAAGCATCGCCCCCGATAGAATATTGCATACCACCACCAAACTGATATCCAAAGTTAAATTTACGCACTTCGTCGTTTATATTTTTTCCTGCGCCATCGTTGGTTTTAATATTTACCTGACCTGACAAACCAAATATACCGTAGTAACTGGCGCGTTGAAAATCGTTGGTCTGCAGCTTCAGACTAAAAGGCACTTCCAGGTACTTTAAGCGATATTCAAAGGTCGAGTTTGGAGGCAGTGCTACAATTTCTCCACCAACAGTAAAGTCAATTGGCTCATTATTATCATTGTATCTTAACTTACCTCCCGTGGTATTAATGGTTAGTCCGGTTGAAATGGCGTAGTTTTTAGCAAAAAACTTATCCATTACTACACCAAAATTATAGCCCATTAAGTTACCGTTTACATCGGCAGCCCCATGATCCGATTTTAACCAGCTTATTTGCGGGTTTAATACAAAGGCAAACCTGTAATCCGATTCTCTTCCCGATCTTGATTGGGCCATTGCCGTCCATGCAATCAATAATGTCAGTATAACTGTTGAAATAACTTTTTTCATATACTCTATATTTTCTTTCAATTATGATATAGCCGGTCCCGGTTTCTCATCGCGGTAACAAGCCAAAATATAATCACTATCCTCCCACCCGACGGTACAGATTATGTAAGCAGCTTTTCTTATCGCTTGCCCCTTTCTATCTGGCCTGTATCATATGCTTACGTTTTAGTGAAGCGCTTAGATCCCGTACAAAATTTAATTTCTCTTGATACAGTATTGCCACTCCATTACATTATTATCTGTACAGGTTATGTCGGTTTTATCTTACAATTGTTGTGAATACTTTACTAAGCAACAAACTTAATAAAAAACGCAAAAACAAACCGCTAAGTATAAAAAATAGATTTTTTGTGCGTGGTGCATAACAATTGGCGTTTTGGTTGGAGCTTTCTACCTTATCTCTTACCCTCAAAAAACCGCGTTTAATGCTCCACCCTAGCGATGCCACCATAGCTTAATGCTTTATGTCGGCCGCTGCCTGGCGTACCTTTGTGCAATAAAACTGACCGCAATTAATTGCAAAGAGTGATACACCATTATGGGAATGATAAATATACCCTGTGAAGCCATATTTTTAAATAACACATTGGCCATGACCGAACCATGTACCAAGGATTTTTTTGATCCACAAAACAAAGCTGTAATCCTGTCTTCTCTTGAAAAACTGAGCTTTACTGCCACATAATATACTATGCCGTAAATAATAACAAAAGTAAAACCGATAAGTACAGCCGTAATGCCAAGATGTAATAGGCTGATATCGTCGAAAATATTTGCTTTAAAAGATTTCCCGAAGCTGTTGTACACGATCAAAAGGATAATAGACTTATCGAACGTGGTGAGATAGCGACGATATTTTCGGGCTGTACCGCCAAAAAATTTATTAAGGGAAAGACCTGCTATAACAGGAAGCAATATCTTCACTATCAAACTTATCACACTTTCCCAAAAATCAAATCCTGCATCTGCCGAACCCATAAAAACACCCATCCATATGGGGGTAAGCACAATACCAATCAATCCGGATATACTGGCATTAAAAATAGCACCCGGTATATTTCCTTTGGCAATGGATACCATTACTACGGACGACGAAACCGTTGAGGGTAGTGCTGCCATAAAAAACAGTGCCAGCCACAACAGCTCGGTATCTTCGGAGTGTACCAGAGGACGTAAACAGATCACAAGGAGTGGAAAGAGGAAAAAAGTAGTCAGTTGAACCAATAAATGAAGTTTGTAGTTTAACAAGCCTTGTTTCATACTTTGAGGACTGAGCTTTAAACCATAAAAAAAGAAGATTAGCGAAATACCCACAGTGGTAAGAGTTTCAAGGTTTATTGTGCTCCAATTATCATCCATAGCCGGAAACCAATACGCCAATGCAATCATACAGAGCAGCCCAACTATAAAGCCATCAATTTTTTTAAGCATCCGTTTAAGTTTGATAACAAAAGTAGCAAATGTATTTATATCGTCTATATTAAAGTCAATGATTGACCTTCGCCTTATTGGATAGGTATTTTGTGTTAAAATATATAATTTTGAAAAGTGAAATTTAAAGATGTAAAAATGAATATATTATCCAATAAACTATCGTGGATTGCATGTCTATTATTGACCGTCATCGTTTTTTCGTGCAGAGATAAAACCATGCACCCCGATGTAAGTGACATACAGGTAAATTTTGAGCTTTTTCCTATTTATCAGGAAATTCATGGGGTGGACACCTTAAAAATTGATTCCGAAATTTCACCCATCGTTAATCGTCATAAAGATTTTATGAGGGCCTACGCCTTTAAAATGATTAATTTGGGTAATCCGCAAGCACCCGATTTCCCCGAACGCATGTACGATTTCATCACCTATCCCGCCAATAAGGATATCTACGCCAAGTCCAATGAAATATTTCCTGATTTTAAAGACTTTAGGCGGGAACTGGAATCGGGCTTCAGGCATTATAAATATTATTTCCCGGAAGTAAGCATACCGAATATCTACTTGATGATTTCAGGTTTCAGCCAGTCCATTGCGGTAGATTCGGCATGGGTAGGTGTGAGTATTGAAAAATATTTAGGTGAAGATTGCGAGTTTTACGAATGGTTAAATATACCCAAATACCTGCGTAGGGGCATGACGAAGGAAAAAATGGCACCCGACGTTCTAAGAGCCATCGCTTTAACAAATTTTACCTATAACAAGCAGGTGGATGACCTGATAAACAATATGATATTTAAGGGCAAGGTACGTTATTTTGTGCATCGCATGTTTCCTGATATTCAGGACACCTTATTGTTTGATTACACCCCCCAGCAAATGCACTGGTGCCAGGAACACGAAGCGGATATGTGGGCATCGCTGGTTGAATGGAAACATCTTTTTGAAGAAGACAGAATGACGATTCAAAAATATACAGGCGATGCACCATTTACAGCTAATTTTGGGAATAACTCTGCACCCAGAGCCGGTGAGTTTATTGGCTACAAGATTGTGAAAGCGTACATAAAAAACAACAAACACATTTCGCTAAAAGAACTGATGGAAGAAACGGATGGGCGTAAAATACTGGCGGCATCCAAATATCGGCCTTAAAAAAAAGGTGTGTAGCTATATTCTATGCAGCAATTGATTTACATTAAGTAAGTTAACAAGGTATATCTTACATTTATTATTACTGAAGAAGCAAATTAAGTATGGGTATTTTAAACCAAAAAAAAAATATTCGTGCCCGGATTATTCAAGCTAAGCTGCAATTGACCGCCACAGCAATTGCAAAGCAGTCGGATAATGTTAGGCTACAATTGGAGCAATTGCCCCAATTTAAGGCAGCCAAAAATATACTTTGTTACTGGTCGCTTCCCTACGAAATAATAACCCATGAGTTTATTTTACGAAACCATATTCACAAAAACATTTACCTGCCCAAAGTAAAGGGCAGGCATTTAACCATCCATAAATTCATTGGTGCCAGCTCCATGCAAGCGGGTAATTTTGGCATCATGGAACCGGTGAGCAATGTGCTGACTAATTTAGATTTGATAGACTTTGCCATTGTGCCGGGAATAGCTTTTACGAATAATGGGCATCGACTGGGGCGTGGTGGTGGTTATTACGATAAAGTATTGCCCAAATTAACAAATGCATACATAGTAGGTGTTGGTTTTGATTTGCAACTGCTCAAAGAGATCCCCTGCGAAGCGCACGATTTTATTTTAGACAAAATTGTTATTGCGGGCAAATAAAAAAGCCCTACCTCGGAATAGATAGAGCTTTATTTTTTATTGAAATAATAATTATGCCGGATGAATCGCTTCTGTGGGACAGACATCGGCACAACTACCACAATCGGTACAAGTTTCCGCATCAATTACATAAATATCACCCTCAGAAATAGCATCAACAGGACACTCATCAATGCATGTTCCGCATGCAATACAATCTTCGTTTATAACGTAAGCCATCTTCGTAATGTTTATATTAATAATTTACATGCAAAAGTATTTTCTTTTTTTCTATATAAAAACAAAAAACAACAAATTCAGTTTATTTGAAACGTTTTTAAATAAGACCGGAAGTATCTGTCTAGTCCCCTGCATATTGTAATAAGTAAATAGGCATCCTACTTTCTATTGACCACAAGGCGAAGCAGAAAAGCATTTTATTATAAAATAGAGGAACCCCATTGATTTACTGCTTTATCATAGCTCCCCTTTTAATAATTTCTATGGTTCTACAACACCCTATTCATTACTGCCTTCCAACAAGATCAATGCAATATAGGCCATTAATCCCACCGATGTTTCCAACGACGATTCGTTAAGGTTGAAACCCGGCGTGTGCAAGCCTCCCGTATGTACATCCTCCGGCTGCTTAACGCCAAAGCGATAAAAAGTACATGGGTAGGTCTGCGTATAATAACCAAAATCTTCGGCCGTCATGCGTATATCCATTTTATGCACACGCTCCTGCCCCAAATACTTCTGAGCTGCTTCAAAAGCTCTTGCCGTTACTTTTGCCTCATTGGTTACCACCGGATAGCCATCGTTGATCATTACCTTGCAGGTGGCACCCATACTTGCCGCCACCTCGGCAGCTATTTTTTGTATTTGCACTTTCAATTTACCCCGCCATTCTTCATTCATAGTGCGCAAGGTACCTGCTATCTCCACCTTTTCGGGGATAATATTGGTGGCACCGTTTGCAATTACTTTTCCAAAGGATAAAACCGTAGGAATATTGGCCGGAACAATGCGGCTAACCACCTGCTGTAAGGCAACAATAATATGCGAGGCAATTAGCACAGTGTCGGTTAAGGTGTGGGGCATTGCAGCGTGTCCTCCCTTGCCACTGACGGTAAGATAAACCTCGTCGCCTGATGCCATATACATGCCTTCCTTAAAGCCAACGTGGCCTGTTGCCATATCAGGCAGCACATGCTGACCGATAATAATATCCGGTTTCGGATTATCCAGGGCTCCCTCTTCCATCATTAGCTTGGCACCGCCGGGAAAAGATTCCTCACCCGGCTGAAATATTAGCAGCACCGTCCCTTCCCATTGTTCTTTTAGCTCATTCAGTATCCTGGCCGTGCCTAATAAAGATGCTGAATGCGCATCGTGACCACAGGCGTGCATCACGCCTTTATTGCGCGATCTTACCTGATTATCCTCACTTTCATTAATGGGCAGGGCATCCATGTCGGCACGTAGCGCAATTACTTTTTTGTCCGGATTTTTACCTTTTATCACCCCTACAATACCCGTTTTTACATAGCCCCCTTTATACGGAATACCATATTCATCTAACTTAGCACAGATGTATTTTGAGGTATTAAACTCCTGAAACGAGAGTTCCGGGTTTTCATGTATATGACGACGTACTTCAATTATCTCGGGGTAATATTTTTTGGTTAGTTGCTTTATACTTTGTTTTAAATCCATCGTGTTAAAATAAAATAAGCTTCGGTTTGTGTTAATGTAGCAGCCATATTGCAAAGTAAAATAAAATATAACAGCTTATCCATAAACGAGCTGCTTTAATTTTCAATGTCTATTTTCGATGCTTTCAATGATAGGGTAATACCTACTTTAACCAAGTATAAGCAACTATTAATAAAGTGCTTCAATGCCTGCTATTTGAATGTAGCTAATCGCGAAGTATTATTACTCCGGTCTGCTTAGTCGCCTTTTAAGGTTCATAAAAAATAAAGAGAGAATAGAACCCATAACTTTTTATTTAATCCAGTAACTATTGTTCCTTTCGTATGCTTTATTGCGCGTTAGTACGGTATCACAAGATGTTTTTGTAGGAGTAATGATAATTCTAAATCAACAAAACGCCCTCAACTGACAATAAAGATCAAAACTTTAGCTTACACAACTGATTTTTTTTGAAATATACTACTTGTGCGATAGGCATAATAAGCCCCAAATGCCGATACCAATAACGATATAAAATAAAATAATATACTTAATGCAATCGCATGATCCTGGTTTAAACCCAAATATTGAGAACCAAACATAAAGGTAACCTCCCTTAATCCCAACCCTCCCAACGAAATAGGAATGGCAGACATTATACTCGACAATAAAAACAAAAATAAATAGTCATTCTGTCTACCTGCCAATTCGGTGCCCATTGATTTTAATATCATAATTGCCGAAACCATTTGCAAACCCTGTATTATTATAGAAAGTAATAAAACCCGCCATGCAGATGCGGTTAAATGACGACTAAAAGTCCATAGATATAAATAATACCCCAATGCAATAAAGGGTATTAAAATAATGAAGTAATTTAGGTATGGATTGATCCAAACCAACATATCGTGAACCCACTTAATCCCATCTTCCGGAACTGCATTTTTGCCTAAATCGTAATCAATAAAATACACCAATGCACACAGATACACCAGAATAATAGCCAATCCACTCAACCTATCGGCCAATACGGTGCCAACCAGTCGCTTTAATGATGCGTTATAGTATTTACGTATCAAAAAAACCTTATACCCATCGCCTCCCACTCCCCCGGGCAGAAACAAATTATAAAACATCCCCAACCAATATAGTTTAAGGTTGACGACTGAACTTATTTTTACCGGAACATATTTATAAAATACATTTAACCTGAAAGCTGAAACCACTTGCGAGAGCGCATAAATAAAAATTGAAAGGAATAAAAGCCATACATTGATACTTCGCATGGCATTAAAAGTTTGTCCAACATCAATTTTTGAGAATACATAATACAATGCACTTACGGATAAAACTATTTTGGCCAACAGTTTTATAGCTTTGGAGTGATCTTTAATAAACGACAATATAGTTGAATTTAACGTTAAAACTAGGCCCGGGATAATTTAGGTAATCCATTTACTGCACAAAGATATAGTTTTACCCGATACCCAAAATGGAAATTGTTTTAAAATGAGCTTTTAAAATATCCGGATACCTGAAACTACATAAGCTTTACCCGTACAACTCCATACCTTCCCTTTTTGAAGGATATACAAAGGCGTTCAAACAAAAAAAGAGCAACCGAAATGAGTTTTCGATTGCTCTTTTTAAAGATGGGCGGCGACCTACTCTCCCACATTTCTGCAGTACCATCGGCGCTAACGGGCTTAACTTCTCTGTTCGGAAT